>CANSQX010000023.1 GCA_947649225.1 uncultured Flavonifractor sp. | reverse complement strand
CCCCCACGTGGATTTCATGATCTTGACGGAATACGATATGCTCAGGAGTATCGTGGGATCGGTGATGTGTATTAGTGACAGGCCAAGCTCCGGGTGGAGATGCAGGTGGAGATCAAGCGCATCCAGCGGGAGCTGGGGGTCACCACCATCATCGTCACCCACGACCACGAGGAGGCGGTCTCCCTGGCCGACCGGGTGGTGGTCATGAACGCGGGGCATATCCTCCAGATCGGGCGGCCCGAGGCGGTCTTCGACTACCCGGAAAACCCCTTCGTGGCCGACTTTATGGGCTTTACCAACCTGTTCTCCGCCAGCGTGACCCAGGCGGAGGACGGCTGGGTCATTGTCCGGGCGCCGGGCGGCAGCCAGTTCCGGGTCCGGAACCATTTCCACACCCCCTTTACCCCCGGGGACGCCGTTCAGCTGGCCATCCGGCCGGACAACGTGGTTCTGGCCGCCCCCGGTATGGAGAATGCGGCCACCGGGACCATCCGGAACATCACCTATAAGGGTGTGGTCAGCCGGATCGATGTGGAGGGCGTCCTGAAGGACGCGCTGCTCCACGTCAACATCCACAATTATGAGAGCGGGGAAGCGGGGGCGCGCATCGACGTGTGCCTCCCCGCAGACAAGCTCCTCATATACCCCGCGGGCGGGACCTGACCGGTCCCTTCCCCCGGGAGAGCAAAGGAACCACTGATTCCAACCCCGCGCACGTCTCGCCGCCAAATGCTCCGCCCGGCTGCATGGATAGACCTTGAGATCCGTCAGGATTCCTGCGGCTTTCCCCGCAAGGGGGATGCGGTGTCTCTAAGCGGCAAAGCCGCTAAGACCCATCCTATTTGCCCTGCCGGACAAAAACTTTGACCGGCGAGGCGCACACGCTGATGGAATCGGTGCTTCCCAAACAACAGGAGGAAAAATGAGATGAAAAAGCTGTTATCCCTGATCCTGGCGGCCGCCCTGGCCGCCGCGCTGCTGGCTGGCTGCTCCGACAGCGGCGCACCCTCCGGCGGCGGCACGCCTGACGCCGGAACCCCCGATGCCGGGACTACCACCCCTGCCACCGAGCCCGCCGCTGAGCCCAGCGGCGAGCATGTGGAGCTGATGGTGGCCACCTGGGGCGGCACCACCGGCGCGGCCCTGAAAGAGATTGTGGCCCCCTTCGAGGAGGCCAACAACTGCACCATCGTCATCGACGAGACTGCGGGCAACGCCGACCGGCTCAACCGCATCCGCGCCCAGAAGGCCGCCCCCGAGATCGACGTCGTCTTCCTCAACGACAGCTTCGCCGTCATGGGCAACGAGGAGGGGCTCTTCGCCCCCATCGACACCAGCATTGTGGACAACCTGGATCAGCTCTATGACTTCGCCATTGTGGACGAGGGCTATGGCCCCGCCTACTCCCTCACCTCCTACGGCATCATGTACAACGCCGACACCGTGGAGAATCCCCCCAAGAGCTACCGGGAGCTCTTTGAGGGCGACTACGCCGGCCGCGTGGCCATGCCCGACATGACCGGCACCGCCGGCCCCATGATCGCCGTGGCCCTGGTGGAGGAGCTGGGCGGCAGCCAGGAGGACATCACCCCCGCCATCGACTTCATGGCCGAGCACAAGGAGAACATCGGCATTTTCTACGCCAGCGGCTCCGATGTGATCAACGCCTTCTCCACCGGCGAGTGCGACATCGCCGTCTTTATGGACATGTTCCTGCCCATTCTCCAGGCCTCCGGCGTCAACGTCCAGTGGTCGGACGCCAGTGAGGGCAACTTCTCCAATATGACCACCATCAACGTGGTGGAGGGCTGCCCCCATCCCGAGCTGGCCCAGAAGCTGGTCCGCTATATGCTGGAGCCCGAGACCCAGGCCCTGGTGGCCCAGAAGGTCAACGAGGCCCCGGTGAACAAGAACGCCACCATCAGCGACGAGCAGGACGCCTATATGGTATACGGTGAGGAGGAGGCCGCCAACCTGCGCACCTTCGACTTCAGCTATATCAACTCCGTCAAGCCCGAGTGGATTGAGCTCTTCCAGCGTCAGGTCACCACCAAGTAAACATTAGATACCAAACAGCGGCCCCCGCCTGTACAGGCGGGGGCCGCTGTTTTCCTTTGGCGCTCAGGCCTTGCTTGAAAAACCGGCGGAGGCTGGAAGCCGCCCCCCACCGTCCGCTGAAACGGGCGGCCCGAAATTTTGCTGCCATTCTGCCGCCGCTACACGGCCACGGATTTCTGGACCTGATAGAGCTGGGCATAGGCGCCGCCCAGAGCCATCAGCTCCTCGTGGGTGCCCTCCTCGGCGATGCCCGCGCCGTCCACCACCAGGATGCGGGAGGCCGAGCGGATGGTGGAGAGCCGGTGGGCGATAATCAGGGTGGTGCGGCCCCGGGCCAGCTCGTCAAAAGCGCTCTGGATTCGGGCCTCGGTCACGCTGTCCAGGGCGGAGGTGGCCTCGTCCAGAATGAGCACCGGCGGGTTTTTGAGGAAAATCCGGGCGATAGAGATCCGCTGCTTCTGCCCCCCGGAGAGCATGACGCCCCGCTCCCCCACGTAGGTCTGATAGCCGTTGGGCATCTCCAGAATGGCGTCATGGATCTCGGCCTGCTTGGCGGCCTCGATGATCTCGGCCTCGGTGGCGTCAGGACGGCCATAGCGGATGTTCTCGTATACCGTGCCCGCAAAGAGGAAGACATCCTGCTGGACAATGCCGATGTGGGCGCGCAGGTCGTGCTGCTTCAGGCTGCGCACGTCCTGCCCGTCGATCAAAATGCGCCCGCCGGTCACGTCGTAAAACCGGGGGATGAGCTGGCACAGGGTGGACTTGCCCCCGCCCGAGGGCCCCACCACCGCCACCGTCTCCCCGGGCTTGATGTGGAGGCTCACGTGGTCCAGCACCGGGTCGCTGCCGGACTCGTAGCGGAAGGTCACGTCCTCCACCCGGATGTCCCCCACCACGTGGTCCACCGGGCGGGCGTCCGGGGCGTCCTGGATCTCGGACTCCTGCCGCATCAGCTCCACAAAGCGCTTGAAACCCGCCATGCCCTGCATAAAGAGCTCGGTAAAGTTGGAGATCTTGCGCAGAGGGCTGATGAAGGTGGTGACGTACAGGGTAAAGGTGATGATATCCTTTTCCTCCATCCGGCCGTGCATGATGAGCAGGCCGCCCGCCGCAATCACCACCACCGGCATGATGGACATGACGAACTCCAGCCCGGAGAAATAGGTGGCCATGCCCTTGTAGTACCCCCGCTTGGCCCCACGGAACTGGTCGTTGGAGCGGCGGAACTTTTCGATCTCCATCTCCTCGTTGCTGAAGGCCTTGGCGGTGCGCATCCCGGAGATGGCGGACTCCAACTCCCCGTTGATGCCGGCCAGCTTGTGCTTCACGTCCACCGAGGTCTGCATCAGCCGCTTGCGCTGCACCGCAGTAAAGATCAGGAACAGGGGGATAATAGCGAAGAGGATCAGGGCCAGCTCCCATCGGATGGTGAGCATGACAACGAACGCCCCCACCAGCGTGATGGCCGAGATGAACAGGTCCTCCGGGCCGTGGTGGGCCAGCTCGGTGATCTCGAAGAGGTCGCCGGTGACCCGGCTCATCAGGTGGCCGGTGCGGTTTTTGTCATAGAAGGAGAAGGAAAGGTCCTGCATGTGGGCGAACAGGTCCCGGCGGATATCGGCCTCAATGCGCACCCCCAGCAAATGCCCCCAGTAGGTCACCACAAAGCTCAGCAGGGATTTTACCACGTAGGCCCCCGCGATCACCGCCATGATCAGGAAGAAGGTGGAGAAGAGCCGGTTGGGGAAGCAGACCTCCATGGCCCGGCGGGACACCAGCGGGAAGGCCAGATCGATCAGCGCAATGCACAGCGCACAGGTCAAATCCAGGATAAAGAGCTTGAGATGAGGTCTATAGTAGGAGGCGAAAATGCGCAGATAGCCGCTTTTCCGCATCTGTTCCGGGGTCATGGCAGGATCCTCCTTTGCAGTGGTGAGCACTAGTATATCGCACCGGGCGCCCTTTTGTCAACCAAGGAAGGGGACGGGGACCTCCGGCCTCCGGCGGGCTCTGTCCGGCGCCGGAGAGCGAAGTCCGGCGCCTCTGGCGCAACGGTTTGCACACAGCCGGATCCCTTGGCTCCGTCCTGTCTCCCTGTATTCGCTTGTTTTCGGTCGAAAGCGACAAAAAACGGCAAATATTTTGCCGCTGTGCCGTACAAAAATGGCTGTCAGTCCGGCGCCGAGATTTCTGTAGTGTGCAAATGACCACCGGTTGTCAAAAAACGGCGGCAAAACAGTGGTCTTGTGAACAATGCTTTCCCGCATGGACTATGGTACTATTATGTCAAAGCCCCGGCCGCGTGCAGAGGGGCCCGACCCAGAACGCATTTGGAAAAAGGAGATGGATGACATGAAACGCTGTTCTGCTCTCGCGCTTGCCCTGGCCCTGTGCCTGGCCCTGGTATCCGGCTGCGCCTCCGAGCCAGCCGGTACGGCCGCTCCCACGCCGTCTGCCGATCCCGCGCCGGCCCAGACCCCGCCCGCCCCGGCGTCCGGCGCGCCGGAGGGCCTGGACCTGGGCGGATATACGCCGGAGAATCCGCTGGTGCTCAAGGCGGCGATTTTCGGCTACGACGCGGGCGACCCCATGGGCAACCTGATCCGCGCCTTTGAGGCCAACGTGGTGGAGGCCACCGGCGGCGCGGTCCAGTTCGACGTCTACACCCGCGGCACGATGGGCTACGACAAGGACGTCTTCGAGGGCGTCATTATGGGCACCCTGGACTGCGGCGTCAACACCACCGCCATCATGAGCGCCTATGTGGACGATCTGCACGTCCTGGACCTCAACTACTTGTTCGACGACTACGAGATGGGCTGCCGGTTCCTCAAGTCCGAGGTCTACGGGGACATCAAGAACACCGTCAGCCAGACCAGCGGCGGAGCCATGCTGCTGGGTCTGAGCTACCAGGGACTCCGCTCGGTCCTCTCCAACACCAAGCGGGTGGCGTCCCCGGCGGATATGGCCGGGCTCAAGCTGCGGGTCATCGAGTCCACCCCCTATGTGGAGGCTTTCAAGGCCTACGGGGCCAACCCCCAGGCCATGTCCGCCGGAGAGGCCGTGGTGGGCCTCCAGCAGGGCACCATCGACGGCCAGGAGGCCGCCCCCCAGATCGCCTACTTCGACGGCTGCACCGAGTACACCAAGTACGCCTGCCTCACCGAGCACGTCCTCCAGTTTGTGGGCATCACCTTCAGCGAAAAGACCTTCCAGGCCATGACCCCCGATCTCCAGGCCATCATTCTGGAGGCCGCCGACGACGCCTGCTACAGCCTGGCCGAGCACTTTGAGGCCGATGTGGAGGATATGGCCCGCACTGAGATGGAGAAGCTGGGTACCGAGTTCGTGGATGTGGACAAGGCCGCCTTCCAGGCCCTGGCCGAGCCGGTCAATCAGGCGTGGCTGAGCAGCCACGAGCTGGGGGCCTCCTGGTACGAGGCCATCCGCGCCCTGGCCTGACCGGCGGTCCATACCGATCCTTTCAGCGGGGGCGTCACAGCCCCCGCTTTGATGAAGCGGCCTGCGCCGCAGACACGGAGAGGAAGATAACAGGACATGAAACTCTTTTCCAGGATCAACTGGCTGGTGATGAAGGTCTTCTGGTGCGCCACCATCATCCTCTTTATGGCGATGTGCGTCATTCTGGCCGGGCAGGTCTTCGGCCGGATGGCGGGGGCGGGCATCACCTGGTCGGAGGAGTTCGGCCGCTACGGGCAGGTGCTCATTGTCAACCTGGGGGCCGCGATGGTGATGTATGAGGGCAGCCACATCAATATGAACGTGCTGGAGGAGCTGCTCCACGGCGTTCCCCTGAAGGTCTTGAAGCTGATCCAGTACCTGGCCATGATTGCCTTCGGGGTCATCCTGGTCTATCTGAGCAAGTCCTCCCTGGAGCTGGCGGCCAAGAGCGTATCCCCCAGCATGGGGATCCCCATGACCTGGATTTATGCAGTCTACCCCGTCACAGGGGCCGCCATCATTCTGCACACCGTCTACCTGATCTGCACGCTCTTCCAGCGGGAGAAGGAGGGACAGCCGTGAGTATCGCCGTCTTTGCCATTCTGGCGATTGTCCTTCTGGTGCTGGGCGTTCCGATTGCGGCCACCTTCGCCCTGTCCTCCATCGCGTTCATCCTGTCCAACGGCATCGCCCCCGCCATTGTCATGCAGCGCCTCTTTGCGGGTCTGGACTCGGTGGCCCTGCTCTGCATCCCCTTTTTCATCCTGGCAGGGGACATCATGGCCAGCGGCGGCATCGCCCAGCGGCTGGTCAACCTGGTCAAGCGGCTGGTGGGCAACATCAGTGGAGGGCTGGCCATGGTGACCATCGTGAGCTGCACCTTTTTTGCCGCCGTGACCGGATCGGGCGTGGCCTGCTGCGCCGCCCTGGGCGCGATCCTGATCCCCTATATGGTGCAGGAGCGCTACGACCGCACCTTCGCCACGGCGGTCACCGCCGCCGGGTCCACCCTGGGACCCATCATCCCGCCCAGCATCACCCTGGTCATGTACGGCCAGATGACGGGCACCTCGATCTCCTCTCTCTATAAGATCGGCGTCCCCGCCGGGATCTACGTGGCCGTGATCTTTGCGGTGATCTCCTATGTGATCTGCCGGAAAAACCACTACGGCCCCAAGCGCCTCCAGCCCCATACCGAGGCACAAGTCCCGGTTACGCCGGAGGAGAAGCGGAAAAACCGCCGGGAGATCCTCAACTCCCTCTGGGCCCTGGGTACCCCCATCATCATCCTGGGCGGCATCTTCGGCGGCCTGGCCACCCCGACCGAGGCCTCCATCCTGGCCGTGGTCTACTCCCTGATCGTCTCTCTGTTCATCTACCGGGAGCTCAAGCTCAAGGACCTGCCCCGGGTCTTCGGCAACGCGGTCAAGGGCACCGCGCGGGTCATGTTCATCATCGCGGCCGCCAACATCTTCGCCTGGATCCTGACCTATCTGCGCATCCCCGATATGATTGTCAGCGCCATGCTGGGGGTGACCACCAACAAGGTGCTCCTGCTGCTGATGGTCAACGTGCTGCTTCTGGTGCTGGGGATGCTGATGGACAGCGGGGCCATCATGTATATCACGGTGCCTATGTTCCTGCCGCTGCTGAAGACCCTGGGGGTGGATCTGCTCCACTTCGGCATTGTGATGGTGGTCAACATGTGCGTGGGCATCATCACGCCCCCCTTCGGCACGGTCCTCTTCACCGGCTCGGCTGTGGGCGGCGTGCCCATGCTGAAGCTGGCGAAAAAGCTGCTCCCCTATATCATCGCCATGATCGCCTTTGTGATTGTGCTCACCTTTGTCCCCGGGCTGGTCATGTGGATTGCATAAGGAGTCGGACGGGATGACAAATAAGGAAAATTTCATGCGGATGCTGCTGCGCCAAGGGCCGGAGTGGGTGCCCTGCTGGCGGGACTCCTGCGCCTTTGTCCCATGCAGCGCCATTGAGGACCGGCCCCCCGGAGGCGCCGGGCGGGACTGGTTCGGGGTCCCCTGGATCGACATGACCCCCGTCCCCGGCCAGCCCTTTCTGACCGACATCACCCAATGGCGGGAGAAGGTGGTCTTCCCGGATCTGGAGCGCATCGACTGGGCGGCCGCCGCCCGGCGGGATCTGGCCGGGGTGGATCGGACGGAAAAGGCCCTCTGGCTCCCCCTCTTCTGCGGGCTCTTTGAGCGGCTGCACGCCCTGATGGGCTTTGAGGGGGCCCTGATCGCCCTCCACGAGGAGCCGGAGGAGGTCCAGGCGCTGATCGGCGCCTGCTGTGATTTCAAGCTCCGGGAGATGGAGAAGCTGATTATGCACTACCACCCAGAGGTCCTCTGTATGCACGACGACTACGGCATGAAAACCAACCTGTTTATGAGCCCGGACATGTGGCGGACCTTCTTCAAGGAGCCCCTCCGGCGGATCAACCGGTTCTGCCGAGAGCGGGACACCGTCTTCGTCCTCCACTGCTGCGGCAAGGTGGACCCCATCGTGGGGGACTTTGTGGAGTTGGGCATCACGGCCTGGGACTCGGTCAACTACTGCAACGACCTGCCGGAGCTCTACCGCAAATACGGGACCCGGCTCAGCTTCACCACCTCTCTGGACATGCCCTTCCTGACCCGTGCGGACGAGGCGCAGATCCGGCAGCACGTGCGGGAGGCCATCGGACTGCTGGGCCGGTATGGGAATATGTCCCCCCGGGACGACTCCCCCACCGTTCCCCAGGCCGCTCTGGATCTCATCGCCGACGAGACCCGGCGCTTTGGGCGGGACTACTACCGGCGGCATCCCATTCCGGCCCTGGCCGGAGAGGCCGCCCACAGACAGGAGAATCGCACATGATAACAAGGAAGACACCGCTGGCCTGCGACGTTTTGGTTGCCGGCGGCGGCATCGCCGGACTGATGGCCGCCATCGCCGCCGCAGAGGAGGGCGCCAGCGTGATTCTGGCCGAAAAGGCCAACACCCGCCGCAGCGGATCGGGCGCCACGGGCAACGACCACATCCTCTGCTACATCCCGGAGGTCCACGGGGAAGACCCGGCCGAGTGGCTGGCGGAGGCCGAGGCCTCCCAGATCGGCGGGTACAACGACATGGACATGTTCCGCTTCTATGTCACCCAGATCTTTGACCGGGTGAAGCAGTGGGACAGCTGGGGCATCCCCATGCGCCCCCACGGGGACTGGGAGTTCAACGGCCACGCAAAGCCGGACCACATGCGGATCTGGCTCAAGTACGCCGGGCAGAACCAGAAGCCCATCCTGACGCGGGAGGCCCTGCGCCGGGGGGTGACTATCTTGAACCGCACCCCCTTCCACGAGATCGTCACCAACCGCCGGGGGGAGGCCATCGGCGGGGTGTGCGTGGACCTGAACGGCGAGGCCCCCGCCATGCAGGTGATCAGCGCCCGGAGCGTGGTGCTGGCCACCGGGCACACCTCCCGGCTCTACACCCCCAAGACCCCCGCCTGGATGTTCAATACCGCCAACTGCCCCGCGTGCAGCGGCGCGGGCCGGGCCGCCGCCTACCGGGCCGGGGCCCGGATGGTCAACATGGACCTGCCCATGCACCACGCCGGCCCCAAGTACTTCACCCGGTGCGGCAAGGCCACCTGGATCGGTGTCTATTCCGGCCTGGACGGCAAGCCCATCGGCCCCTTCGTCACCAAACCCACCAAGGAGCTGGGCGACCTGACCGGGGACATCTGGATGGGAATGTTCGCCCAGAAATACAAGGCGGGGGAGCCGGTCTTCATGAACTGCCGGGGCATCGCGGAGGAGGACCTGGACTACATGCGCTGGGGCCTGTCCAACGAGGGCAACACCGGCCTGCTGGACCACATGGAGGAGGAGGGGATCGACCTGCACCGGCACATGGTGGAGTTCCACCAGTACGAGCCCATCCTCATCGGCCGGGGCATCGACGCCAACGTCCGCTGTGAGACCACCGTGCCCGGCCTGTACGCCGCCAGCGAGGAGCTGGGCAATTTCCGGGCCGACATGGGGGGCGCGGCGGTCTTCGGCTACGAGAGCGGGCGGCAGGCCGCCCTGTCCGCCCGGACCCGGACAGAGGAGGACGCGGCGGCTGCCGGGACAGTGGAGCAGTGCGCCGGGCTTTACAGCGCCATCCTGGACCGGGAGGCGGGGCCAGGCGCGCCCGACTGGCGGGAGATCAACACGGCCGTACAGCAGATCATGACCGAGTACTGCGCCCTGGAGGTGCGCAGCGAGCGCCTGCTCTCGGTGGGGCTCCAGTACATCCAGCGTATCCAGCAGAAGGCGGAGCAGATGGCCTGCACGGACTGCCACACCTTCATGCGCTGTCTGGAGGCCCGGGATCTGGCCCAGGTGGCCGAGCTGGTCATCCGCTGCGCCCGGGAGCGGCGGGAGACCCGCGGAAAGCACAACCGGGTGGACTACACCTTCACCAACCCCATGAACAACGACAAATTCGTCACCATCCGGCAGGAGGACGGCCGCCCCGTCACCGGCTGGCGCAGCAAAAATAAGTAGCGGAAAGGTGGAGATAGTATGCCCCCTGTCATTGACAAGACCAAATGCACCGGCTGCCGCACCTGCGCGGCCATCTGCCCGCTGGATGTCTTCGGCCGCCAGAGCGCCGGGATCCGGGTGCCCGAGATCCGCTATCCGGACGAGTGCTGGCACTGCAACGCCTGCGTTTTGGACTGCCCCGCGCAGGCCATCCGGCTCCGGTTCCCGGTGCCCACCATGCTGCTCTACACCGACGCGCCCGCAATCTCCGATGGCTAGGGCCCGTCCGGAGAGGCCGCCCGCCTGCCCGGCAGAGAGGGGGGTACTGTGAACGAAAAGGAGAACTGGCTGGAGACCCTCCGGCCGGACGGCAGGCCCGAGCGGCTTTGCATTCAGTACTGTCCCACCCGGCTCATCACTTCGGACCCCATCTATGCCGGGGATTTCGGCCCCAGACGGAGGGGGACCGACTGTGAGGACTGGTTCGGCGTCTCCATCCGCTGGCCCCAGGACCAGTGCGGCGCGATGCCCGGTCCTCCGGTCTGCCCCGACGTCACCCGCTGGCGGGACTACATCCATTTCCCCGATCCAGCCGCAGTCACCCAGGGCTGGGAGGCCGCGCTGGCGGAGATCGCCGCCGTGGACCGGACGGAGGAGGTGGCGCTCTGCTTCATGGGGACCGGCATCTTTGAGCGGCTCCACTTCCTACTGGGCTTCGAGGGAGCCCTGACCGCCCTACTGGAGGAGCCGGAGGCCACTTTGGAGCTGGTCGAGGCCATCGGCGCCTACCGCCTCCAGTATGCCAGACAGCTGACCGAGATCCTCCATCCCGACGCCATCCTCTCCCACGACGACTGGGGCGCCAAGCAGAGCCTCTTCTTCAGCCCCGCGATCTTCCGCACCTTCTTCAAGCCCCAGTACGCCAAAATTTACGGGTATCTCAAGGAGCGGGGCGTGATCATCCTGCACCACGCGGACTCCTATCTGGAGCCCCTGGTGGACGACATGCTGGATCTGGGCATTGACATCTGGCAGGGGGTCCTGCCGGAGAACGATCTCTGCGCCATCCAGCGGCGGGTGGGGGGCCGCATGACGCTTATGGGCGGCATCGACGCTGCGGCGGTAGACCGCGCGGACGCCACCGAGGCAGAGATCCGCGCCGCAGTCCGCAGCGCCTGCGAGCGGTACGCCCCCGGGGGACACTTTATCCCCTGCCTGACCTACGGCCGGGCCGGGAGCGTCTTCCCCCACGTCGCCCCCCTCATCGACGGCGAGATCCGCCGCTTCAACCGGACGCGCTCCGCCTGACCCGCCGTTGACAAGCGGCCCGTTCTGCCGTATCATGGAGGCAGAACGGAAAAGGAGGCGGAAGCCATGTCCACGCTGCTGATCAAAAACGCCCGGTACATTGTCTCCTGCGACAGCCGGGATACCCTGTACGAGCGGTGCAGCCTGTTCATTCGGGACAACGTCATCGAATACATCGGCCCGGCGGAGCGGCAGGCCGACCAGGTCATCGACGCCTCCCGCATGGCGGTCTACCCCGGCCTTGTCAACACCCACCACCACCTCTATCAGATCTTCTCCCGCAACCTGCCCGAGGTCCAGCGCATGGAGCTCTTCCCCTGGCTGGTCACCCTGTACGACGTGTGGAAGAACCTGGACGAGGAGATTGTCTCCCTGGCCGCCCTCACCGGCCTGGGGGAGCTGCTGAAAACCGGCTGTACCACCTGCTTTGACCACCACTATGTCTTCCCCCAGGGGGCGGGGGACCTGATCGCCGCCCAGTTCCGGGCCGCCGGACAGGTGGGGATCCGCTTCCACGCCTCCCGGGGCTCCATGGACCTGTCCCGGAAGGACGGCGGCCTCCCGCCCGACAGCGTGGTTCAGACCATCGACGCGATCATGGAGGACTCGGAGCGGCTGGTCCGGGTGTGGCACGACGAGAGCCGCTTCTCCATGCGGCGGGTGGCCCTGGCCCCCTGCTCCCCCTTCTCGGTGTCGGGGGATCTGTTGCGGGAGAGCGCCAAGCTGGCCCGGTCCCTGGGGGTGCGGCTCCACACCCACCTGGCCGAGACCCGGGACGAGGAGGAGTTCACCCTGGACAAGTTCGGCCTACGGCCCCTGGCCTACATGGAGTCCCTGGGGTGGACCGGCCCCGACGTGTGGTATGCCCACGGCATCCATTTCAACGACGGGGAGCTCCGCCGCCTGGCCGAGACGGGCACCGGCGTGGCCCACTGCCCTATTTCCAACATGAAGCTGTCCTCCGGGGTGTGCCGGGTGCCCGACATGCTGGACCTGGAGGTGCCCCTGGGGCTGGCTGTGGACGGCTCGGCCTCCAACGACGGCTCCAACCTGCTGGAGGAGCTGCGGGTCTGCTACCTGCTCCACCGGCTCCAGAACAGCAAGACCGCCCCCACCGGCTACGACATCCTGAAGCTGGCCACCCGGGGCTCGGCCCGGCTGCTGGGCCGCAGCGACATCGGATTTCTGGCCGCCGGCATGGCCGCCGACTGCTTCCTCATCGATCTGGAGCGGCTGCCCCTGGTGGGGGCCCAGTTCGACCCCCAGTCCCTGCTGGGCACCGTGGGCTTCAAGGGCCCGGTGGACTACACCATCGTCAACGGCCGGGCCGTGGTCCAGAACGGCGAGCTGGTCACCATCGACGAGGCCGGGACGGCCGCGAAGGCCAACGAGACCGTCCGCCGCTATCTGGGCAGGACCTGACCCCGCCGCCCCGCGCCCTCTCAGGAGGGCGCGGGGCCTTTTTCATGGGCTCCGCCCAGGCCCGCAGGAGGCCGAGGGCCTCCGGGGAGAGGAGAAGCAGGGCGCACAGGTTGGGCAGGGCCATCAGGCCGTTGAAGATGTCGGCCAGCTGCCAGACGGCCGACAGATCCCCCACGCTGCCCGCAGCCAGCATCACCAGGAACAGGGCCCGGTAGAGCCCCCGGGCCCGGCGGGAGCCGGTGAACCAGGCCAGTCCCCGCTCCCCGTAGTAGCTCCACCCCAGCAGGGAGGTAAAGGCGAAGAGCAGCAGGCAGACCGAGACGAACACTCCGCCGAACCGGCCGAATACGGTGGAGAAGGCGGCGGCCGAGAGGGGGGCTCCCAGCATCCGGGCGGGGATCTCCCCGCTCTGAATCGCGGCCAGGGCGGCCCCCTCGTCATACACCCCGGTGGTGAGGATCACCAGGGCGGTGACCGAGCACACCACCAGGGTGGCCACAAAGACCTCGAAGATCCCCCACATACCCTGCTCGGCGGGCTCCCGCACGTCGGCGGCGGCGTGGGCCATGGCGGAGGAGCCCATCCCGGCCTCGTTGGTGAAGACCCCACGGGCCACGCCGTAGCGCATGGCGGCCGCCACACCGTACCCCAGTCCGCCCCCCAGGGCGGCCCGGGGGCCGGATCCGAAGGCCCCGGCGAAGATACGGGCCAGGGCGCCGGGCAGGGCCGGGGCGTTGTGCAGGAGCACCGTCCCGCCCCCCGCCAGAAAGAGGAGGGCCATACAGGGGACCAGCCGCTCGCTGACCTTCCCGATGCGTCCGACGCCCCCCAGGATCACCGCCCCGGTGAGCAGGGCGGTCGCGACGCCCACCGCCAGCCTGTTCCAGCCCAGAGAGGCCTCCAGCGCGGTGGCGATTGAGTTGGACTGGACCAGACTCCCGCCCCCCAGAGAGGCCGCGATGCAGCAGACGGAGAACAGCCCCGCCAGAAACCGGCTGTGGAGCCCCCGGGCCATGTAGCACATGGGCCCGCCCTGCCAGCCACCGTCCGGGGCCCGCTCCCGGTAGCGCACCGCCAGGATCTTCTCCACACAGCCCGTCATCATCCCCAGAAAGGCGGACACCCACATCCAGAAGACCGCCCCCGGCCCCCCGTAGAACAGGGCGGTGGCCACCCCGGCGATGGACCCGGTGCCGATGGTGGAGGCCAGGGCGGTGGACAGGGCCTGAAGCTGGGTCAGCCCGCCCTTTCCGGCCCTCCGCCGTGGGCGGAGCAGGGAGCCCAGGGTGGTTTTGAGCCAGAGCCGGAGCTCAAAGATCTGAAAAAAGCCGGTGCGCACCGAAAAGAACAGCCCGGCCAGCAGAAAGAGCCCCAAGAGCCAGGGATTCCAGATGAAATTTCCCAGCCGCTCCAAAAACGCCATAGCCATCGCCTCCTACTGAGGTGTATGCGGACATGGGGTGGGAAATGCCGGAGACGCGGTTTCCGTATCGTATCAGGCGGGCCGCCCCCATGCAATCGGGCGCCGGAGCGGCAGTTCACTCTTGCGTATTGCGCTGCAATCCGTATAATAGAGAAGATGGAGACAGAATGCGCGCCGGACCGGGAGACTGTGCGGCGCGGGAAGAGAAGCATGCGCTCCACAGACGATTTGAAAGAAGGGGATTGTAATGAAACAGACGGTTTCCATCCTTTTGAGCGCCGCCCTGGCGCTGGGCCTGCTGGCGGGCTGCGGAGGCGGGACCGCCTCCGGGCCGTCCGGAGCCGGTACGCCGCCCGCAGGCGGCGCACCGGCAGAGCCGGATGGTGCTCAGACGGAGCAGGACGGTGAGCAGGAGGAATTTGCCCTGGCCTCCTTCACGGCGGGCACGCTGGACGGCGGCACCTTCACCCAGGATGACATCCAGGACAAGGACGTGACGGCGCTCCACTTTTGGGCGCTGAGCTGCGGCCCCTGCATCGCGGAGCTGCCCGCCTTGGCCGAATTTGACCAGGCCCTGCCGGACCATGTGCAGCTGGTAACGATCTGCCTGGACGGCAGAGGCAGCGAGGACACGGTCAAGGAGGTCCTGGCGCAGGCCGGCTTCGAGGGCATCACGGTGATCTCCGGCGACGGAGACCTGGCGCTGCTGGCCGGCAGCCTGATCTACACCCCCACCACGGTGTTTGCGGACAGCGAGGGCCGTCTGGTGGGCGGCGCCGTCATCGGCGGGCAGAAGGACCTGTCCGGCACCTACCTGGAGGCGGTGAACCAGGTGCTGGAGGCGGGCGGAAAGGATGCGATCAGCCTTGAAGCATAGCGCCGTTCTGTCCGTGCGGTACGGTCTACTGGCGGCGGCGCTTGTCCTGCTGGCCGCCGGCCTGCTGAGACGGGAGTATGCAGAGGTCCTTCAAAAGGCGGTGCGGATATGTCTGGAATGCATCGGGATCGGGTAAAAGGCGGAGCGAAGCGCGTTCCGGTTCAGCAGGCTGTACAGATTCTGTCCGCCGTCCTGGTAAACGGCTACATCGCCGGGTTCCAAAAGGGGACCATCTTCACCGGTGGGACCAAGGCCGTCTGCGTCCCCGTCCTCCACTGCTACTCCTGCCCCGGGGCGCTGGGGGCCTGTCCCATCGGCGCTCTCCAGGCGGCGGTGGGCGGCGTGAAGCGCCATTTCCCGTTCTATGTGCTGGGCCTGCTGATGCTGTTCGGCGTGGTCCTGGGCCGGGCGGTCTGTGGGCTGCTGTGTCCCTTCGGGCTGGTACAGGACCTGCTCCACAAGATTCCGGTCCCCAAGGTGCGCGTCCCGAAGAGGCTCGACCGGCCCGCCCGGTTTCTCAAGTATCTCGTTCTGCTGGTGCTGGTGATTGGCCTGCCCGCTTTTGCGGTGACCAAAACCGGGGTGACGCCGCCCTATTTCTGCCAGTACCTATGTCCCGCCGGAACGCTGGGCGGCGGCATCCCCCTGATGATTGCGGATCCGGCCCTGCGGGGGCTGGCGGGCCGGCTGTTTGGCTGGAAGGTCCTGGTGCTTGCCGCCGTTATGGCCGCTTCCCTGCTGATCCACCGCCCGTTCTGCCGGTATCTCTGCCCCCTGGGGGCGTTCTACGCCCTGTTCAACCGCTTCAGCTTCTTCCAGATGCACCTGGACGGGCAGAAGTGTACCGGCTGCAAGCAGTGTGAGCGATCCTGCCCCATGGAGGTGGAGGTGACGGGGAATATCAACAGCCCGGAGTGTATCCGCTGCGGAAGGTGCAAAGCCGTCTGCCCGGCCGGGGCCATTGCCTCGGGCTTTTCCTGCGGCAGAAAACCCGGGCGTGCGGAGGGGCCCAAGAAGGCCTGACCGCACGGCGTCAGTGCTGCGGCAGCCGTCTGTTGGATCAACAGCCCGTCATCATACCCAAAGCGCCCGGATAGCCTTGTGCCATCCGGGCGCTTTTGCAGCTCCAGGCCGTGCTGGAGGAGACGATAGGGGTGCAGGCAGGGCCTGCAAATGGAGGCGTTCCGCATTCCCATTCAGGGCCGCTCCGTATGCTGTCTCCGGTATGCGGTAGGCAGGGTGTGAAAGACCTCCTTAAAGGCGGCGGTGAACCGGCTCTGACTGTCGTAGCCCACGGCGCGTGCGATCTCGGCGATGCTCTGCCCGGTCTCCCGCAGCATTCCGGCGGCCTGCTCCATACGGTGCGCCTTGATGTGCGCCGCGAGCGAGGCGCCGTATACCGATTTGAATACGGCCTTCAGCGTGGTGGGGTTGATGAGGTACTGCCGGGAGAGAGCCTCGATGGTGACGCGCCGGTCCATGTGGTCCAGCAGCTGATCGTGGATCGCCTGGACAATTTCAATATGCTCCTGCCGGTATTCAGAGAGCCGGTCCCTGCGGACGGGCTCCAGCGCGGCCAGGTACAGCAGCAGCTCCAGGGCCTTGATCCGCTGATAGGGGCGCCGCACCGGCTCCGGCTTGCCATAAAACGAGGCGAAGATACCCCGGGTCTCCGCGTTTCCGGCCAGAAATACCGGGCGGCCGGTCCCGCCGAACTGGTCCGCCAGGCGGGAGAAGAGGTCCGTATCTCCCAGCGGCTCCGGCGGCCGGGCGGCGGCCTCCCGCAGATCCACACAGAGGGTAACGCCCTCGTAGCCCCCGGCGGGCACGGACAGCGCGGCCTCCGTGCAGCCACGTGCTGGACACACCGCGAAATCCCCCGGGTTCAGGTAGATGCGCCCGCCGCTGCCCAGCTCCCACACCGCCTGTCCCGCCCGGCAGCCGTGGATCAGCAACAGGGCCTCCGGAGCCCCGCGGTCTGCGGGGAGGGCCAGCTGCGGAATGCTCAGATAGAGAAGGCCGATTCCCGGATATAGGGCGGCGGCCTCCGCTTGAATGGCCGGACAGCGCGCCAGCTGCGCCCGCAGGCGCTCAAATGCGTCATTCATCCCGGCTCCCGCACGCCTCCGGGCAGGTGATCTCCATCACCTGCTCGATCATCTGGTGGAGAAGCCGGCTCTCCGGCGTGTCCGACGCCCGGTAATAGACCTCTTTGCCCTCCCGGCGGCAGACGATAAGACCGCTGTTTTTCAGCGGCCTGAGATGGTGGGAGACCGCCGGGCTGGACATCTCCAGCATGGCGGAGATGTTGATAACGCACGTCTCGCAGTGGCACAGCAGCCAGAAAATGCGGACGCGGGTGGTATCTCCCAGCTGGCGGAATACCTCCGCCACGGTCTGGAAATGCGCCACACGGTCCAGCTGCGCCTGTATCTGCGCGATCTCCGGCCCCTCTCCGTGCTGGTGGGGAAATGGGATCCGGCTCATATTGCCCGCTCCTTTCTGTGGGACTCTTCGCCCGAATAGAAATTCCTTTCGCCCGTTTGGCAGGGAACGCCCCGGGGGGATTGACCGATACCGCCAGGTACAGTATACTATGTCCAGAATAATTAAACAAGTACTTAATTATAAAATCTTATGATGCAGAGGAGAACTGTCTGTCATGAAAAAGACCTATCAAATCGACGTGGACTGCGCCAACTGCGCCAACAAGATGGAGGCCGCCGTCCGCAAGGTCGCCGGTGTGCAGGCCGCCGCCGTCAGCTTCATGACCCAGAAGCTGATCGTAGAGTTTTCAGGGGACCGGGAACCGAAGGCCGTCATGGAGGAGGTCCGGGCCGCCTGCAAAAGGGTGGAGCCAGACTGCGAGATTTTCCTGTAGACCGGAGCGGCCTGGAGGCGGAACCTCCTGAGACAGGTTCCGGAGAAAAAACGGCAGAGAGGAGCTTTTGTATGCAAGAGCTGATTGTAAACGGATTGCTGATCGCGGTGATCCTGACCGCAGTGATTCTGCGCTTTTTGATCGGGACACACGCCGGAAGCGGCATGACCCGAAAGCAAAAGACCATGCTGGTGCGCATCCTGGCCGCCGCCGCCCTGCTGCTGGGTCTCCAGCTTCTCACGGCCGGGACGTTCGACCAAATCGACAGGTATCTGTTCCCCTCCGCAGGGCGCTGGGCACGGTTCGCCCTGTATCTGATCGATTATCTGGTCATCGGGTATGATATCCTGCGAAAGGCGGTCAGGGGTATCCTCAACCGGCAGGTGTTCGATGAAAATTTCCTGATGGCGGTGGCCACGGTGGGCGCGCTGGCCCTGGCCATCCACGAAAACGGCGAGTATCTGGAGGCCATCGCCGTGATGCTGTTCTACCAGATCGGCGAGTGGTTCCAGGGCTACGCCGTGGGCCGGAGCCGCCGCAGCATCAGCGACCTGATGGACATCCGGCCTGATTATGCCAATGTGGAGCGGGACGGCAGGCTGGAGCGGGTGGATCCGGAGGAGGTGGAGCCCGGCAGTGTGATCGTGGTGCAGCCCGGCGAAAAGGTGCCTATCGACGGGACCGTTGAGGTGGGGCGCTCCAGCCTGAACGCCAGCGCCCTGACCGGCGAGAGCCTGCCCCGGGAAGCCGGGGTGGGGGACGCGGTCATCAGCGGGTGCATCAACCTGACCGGCGTGCTGAAGATCCGAACCACCAAGGCGTTCGGGGAATCCACGGCGTCCAAAATCCTGGACCTGGTGGAGAACGCCGGCGCCCGCAAAGCCCGGTCGGAGGACTTTATCTCCAGATTTGCGCGGATCTACACCCCGGCCGTCTGCTGCGGCGCCTTGGCGCTGGCCGTTCTGCCGCCCCTGGTCCGGATGCTGGCGCTGGGCCTGCCCGCCGGATGGGGAACCTGGGTCTACCGGGCGCTCACCTTCCTGGTCATCAGCTGCCCCTGTGCGCTGGTGATCAGCATCCCGCTGAGCTTTTTTGCCGGGATCGGCGGGGCCAGCCGGGCGGGTATTCTGGTCAAGGGCTCCAACTACCTGGAAATTCTCGCGCATACCAAGACAGTGGCGTTCGATAAGACCGGCACGCTGACCCAGGGCGTCTTTGAGGTCAACGGCATCCACCACAGCACGATGGAGGAGGGACAGCTCCTGGAATATGCGGCTCTGGCAGAGAGCGCGTCCTCCCACCCCATCAGCAGGAGTTTACAGCGGGCCTACGGAAAGGAGCCGGACCGCACCCGCGTCAGCGGCATCCAGGAGATCGGCGGCAGCGGCGTGATCGCCAGGGTGGACGGTGTGGAGATCGCCGCCGGAAACGACAAGCTTATGCGGCATTTGGGGATTGCTTACCGGGACTGCCATGAGACCGGTACTGTCATTCACATGGCGGTCCATGGGGCCTATGCCGGGCACATTTTGGTTTCCGACCGTGTGAAGCCCCAAGCCGGGGCCGCGATTGCCGCGCTGAAGGCGGCGGGCGTGGAACAGACCGTGATGCTCACCGGCGACGCAAAAAAGGTAGCCGGACAGGTGGCCGCGTCCCTGGGGATCGATACGGTCCACAGCGAGCTGCTCCCGGCAGATAAGGTGTCCCGGGTGGAGGAGCTTTTGAAGGCAGAAAAGGGCCGGGCGAAGCTGGCTTTTGTAGGCGACGGCATCAACGACGCCCCCGTGCTGTCCAGGGCCGATACCGGCATAGCCATGGGCGCGATGGGCTCCGACGCGGCCATTGAGGCGGCGGACGTCGTTCTGATGGACGACGACCCCATGAAAATTGCCAAAGCCATCCGGATTTCCCGGAAATGCCTGCGGATTGTCTATCAGAACATCGCCATGGCCCTGGGCATCAAGCTGGTCTGTCTGATCCTGGGCGCTGCGGGTATTACCGGTATGTATCTGGCGATTTTTGCGGACGTGGGCGTCATGATTCTGGCGGTGTTGAATGCGATCCGCTGCCTGTTTGTCAAAAAGCTGTGACCCTGGAGCCTGTTTGAAAACCGGCTCCAGAGGCCGCGTTCCGGAGGCCAAACCGCTTCCGCGGAACCAAACGGCCCGGTGCAAAAGCAATGCTTCTGCACCGGGCCGCAGCGCGCCTGGGATGAGGGGACATGCGCAGAGACAGCCGCCCTTACTCCTTGGCGAGGGTGAACTGATCCACCAGCTGCTTCAGGCTGGCCGCCTCGGCGGAGAGCTCCTGACTGGCGGCGGCGCTCTCCTGGGCGGTGGCGCTGTTGGTCTGCACCACGGAGGAAATCTGGTCGATGCCTTCGGTCACCTGGGTGATGGCCTCGGTCTGGCTCCCCACGGCCTTTACCACGATCTCCATCTGGGTGCTCACGTTTCCGGCGATGTCGCTGGTCCGCTCCAGGGACTCGGTGACCCGGCGCACCACCTGGCTGCCCTCGGTGACGGCGGCAATAGAGCCCTCGATCAGCTCCTTGGTGGCCTTGGCGGCCTCGTCGGACTTGGAGGCCAGATTGCGCACCTCGTCGGCCACCACAGCGAAGCCCTTGCCCGCAGAGCCTGCCCGGGCGGCCTCCACAGCGGCGTTCAGGGCCAGAATGTTGGTCTGGAAGGCGATGTTTTCAATGGCGGCGATGATCTTGGAGATCTCCTCGGAGGAGCTGGAGATTTTCTCCATAGCCGTGTTCAGCTCCTTGACATACGAGACGCTGACGCCCAGCTGTGCGCCGGCCTGCTCCACGAACTGTCCCGCCTCCTGGGCGGCGGCGGTGGTCTGCTTGGCGCTGGTGGAGATGTCGGTGATGGTGGCCGCCAGCTGCTCCACGGAGCTGGCCTGCTCCATTGCACCCTGGCTCAGGGTCTGTGCGCCGGTGGAGACCTGGCCGCTGGCGGCCGACACCTGTCCGGCCGAGGCGTCGATCTGACGCATGGTATTGCTCAGTTCCTCTTTCAGTGTGCGCATGGACACCAGAATGCTCTGGAACCCGCCCACATAGGCCTCCCGGTGGGCGGACTGGATGTCAAAGTTCTGCCCGGCCATCTCGGTCAGCAAATAGTCGATGTCGTGGATGATGGTGTTGAGACCGGTTACCATCTCCGCAGTGGAGCGGATCAGCATGGCGGTCTCGTCCCGGCCGCTGGTCTGGGGGACGGGGGACTCCAGATCGCCCTCCACCAGCAGCTTCATCCGCGCGGCGCAGGCCTGCATGGGCGCACTGATGTTGCTGGACAGCTTGAGGGCCACCACGATGGAGGCCAGAATGGCGGCCGCCATCACGGCGACATTCAGGATCATGCCGAAGTATGTATCGGCCAGGTAGTCGGTCTCCAACGCGGTGACGGCGACGCTCCAGCCGTCCGTGCCGTTGACCGGGGCATAGGCCACAAACCGGGCCCCGTCGGCGGCACGGAAGGCGCCGAAGCCGTTGGCCCCCTTCCGCATGTCCGCATGGAGGGCGGCCAGCCCCCGGAGGGAGGGGTCGCTCTGGGCGTCCCGCTCCACGTTCTCGGTGGTGATGGTATCCAGGGTGACATCGGCGATGGTGTCTCCCGATTTGTTGATCATGTAGGCCCGGCTGTGGGGGCTGACCTGGATGGAGGAGACGATATCGTTCAAAAAGGTCTCCGGCGGCACGAAGTAGACCACGCCTGCAATCCGGCCGCCGTGGCTCCCGCCGTCGTAGAGGGGGGCCGCCACCATGATGGACAGCTCGCCGGTGATTTTGCTGACCAGCGGTTCGGAGACGTAGACGTTCCCCTGCATGGCCTGCTGCACATACTCCCGGTCGGAGTAGTCTTTCCCGTCAAAGATGCTGATTCCGTCCGCGCCAATGATGTTGCCCCGCTGGAAGCCGTGCATTTGGACCCGCTCGTCGATGATGGCCCGCTTTTCGGCCAGGGGGACGGTCTCGTCGGACAGCTGCGGGATGCAGCCGGTATCCATGGCCACGTTTTTGTAGGCGATCAATTCCTGCTCGATGCGCTCTGCTGCCAGCACCGCGGTCTCGCTCATCATCTGGTCCACCGTGGCGATGGTGCTCCTGTAATTCAGCGTAATGCTGGACATCCCGACCGCGATCAGGGCGATCAGGACGGTTGCCATCAGGCATACGGTGATCTTTTTGCGAATACTCGTCATCTCTCTGCACCTCAATTTTTTGTCACTGAACTGCGTGCCGCAATTCATACGGCTAACCCCTATTATAGGAGGCAGACGGGCCGCTTGTCAATGGTTTCTATCCGCGTTATCATCTGGATTTCGGATAGTCCCGTGTTATCTCCATCCGGACGGAGCTTCAGCCGGGCTTCTGACCACAGATGGGCCGCCGTGGACATGCTGGGGCGGACGGATGGGGGGCGTGGTTCCAATCCCGTGCGTATTCCGGTCCGGGAGGGTATCGACTCTTTTGCAGCGGTTCCTAAAATAAAAATCTTGTGCTCCTGTACGACGCGCACTATAATGGAGGGGCAGAGAGGCGGCGTCTTGTGCGCCGCCGCGCCCTGCTGTACTGGAAACAAACGCCTGGAGGAGCTCCTGGTGCGGCTCCACCTGCTGCGCTCCTTTGAAACGGCGTCCTGCGCGCACCAGTCTGAGGAGGGGATTTTTATCTGTTGTCAGAACAGAGTCCGCGCCGGAGGGAACGGCCATGGGGCGTGATTTCTGCGCCGTCGCAGAGGAGCACCGGGCCCGCTACCCGCTGATGGAGCCCCAGGACTACGGAAAGCTGGCCTATCAGAGCGAGTTCGGCCCCGGCCACATGGCCCCGTCCCTGGAGGAGGCCCTGGCCGGAATCCGGCGGGAGTGGGAGCAGGCTGGGCCCGCCGGAGAGGTCCCGCCCGCCGAGGGGATCGGAAACGGGCTCAGCCGCTTCCACCTCACGGACGCCTGGGATCCGGAGCAGGCGGCGGAGCTGCTGGCCCGGCTGTTCCTGCTGACGGCCCAGGTCCATGCCGGGAGCGGGGCGGGGCTGGCCCGCAGGCTGGACAGTCTGGCCGGGCTGGCCGTCCCCGGCATGGAGCGCTGGCTGGCGGAGTACCGGCGGCAGGGATGTCCCGCCGTCCGCCACAGCGCCCGCTTCCAGGCCGCCTACCGGCCCCATTACCGCCTGCTGCGGACCGAATATGCCGGGTGCTTTCCCGCCCTGCTGGCGATCCGGCGGCGGGCGGAGGCGGGCGCGCCGGCAGTGATTGCCATCGACGGTCGCTGCGGCAGCGGCAAGACCCGCCTGGCCGCCCTGATCGCCCGGCTGTTCCCCTGCCGGGTGGTCCACATGGATGACTTTTACCTGCCGTTTGATGCGCGCCCCCCCGGCTGGGCGGACGAGCCGGGGGGCCACATGGACTTCGGCCGCCTGCTATCGGAGGTCCTTCTCCCCGCCCGGACCGGCGCGGCCCTGTGCTTCCGGCCCTACTGCTGCCGGACCGGACGGCTGGAGGAGGCCGTCTGCCTCCCGGCGGGCCCCCTCACGGTATTGGAGGGCAGCTACTCCGCCCACCCACGCCTGGCCGCCCGGATCGATCTGCGCATCGTCCTGACCTGCTCCCGGGAGGAGCAGGCCCGCCGCCTGCGGGAGCGGGAGGGCGCGCGCTTCTCCGCCTTTGAAAGCCGGTGGATCCCCCTGGAGGAGCGGTACTTCCAGATCTGCCGCCCGGAGGCGGCCGGCGATTTCCGGGTGGATACCAGTCGTTTCCTGGACTAGACCTTGTTTGAACCATGTCAAAACACCCAAACGGCGGATCTTTTACCCCAAGGGTATGTGAGATCCGTAAGGCAGCAAAGCTGCCAACGGCTATCCGATTCCGCCGTCCTGCGTTTTCGCCGCCAGGCGGAAACAGAGCTTGGCGGACTTTACGGCGGCGAAGCGTAGGCCCGGCCTGCTGTGCCGGCCGGGGGAACCAAAGGAAAGCGGAAGGCGGCGAAAAGCTCTCTCGCCGTTGGGTATCCCGCCAATTTTCAAACAAGGCCTAAAGCCTGCGGCCCCAGGACGGGCAGCGTTTGAACAAGGAGGTCTCCTATGATTCCAATCCTACAGAACCGCTGGCGGCTGGAGGACGGCCGCCTCCTGTACTACGGCCTGCGCAGCGCCCCGAACACCCTGCGCCGGAGCCTGCGGGTCACGGCGGCGGAGCGCCGGGCCCTGGCCGCCCTAGACGGCCGTACCCCGCTGGAGGATTGCCCCGGCGGGGGGACGTCCCTCCGGCGGCTCATCAAGCTGGGGATCGTCGTGGACGTATCCCGGCGGAGGACCGCCCCCGCCAGCCTGGACGAGGCCCGCTTCTGCCGCCGGTGCGCCGCCAACGACTTCGCCATCCCCGGCCTGGAGCTGGACGGGGACGGCCTGTGCCCCATCTGCCGGACCGAGGCCCGCTTCCGCCGCTGCAAGAACATCACCCCCGTCCACACCGATCTCCCCCGCGCGAAGACCGGCCCCTATGACGCGGCGGTCTTCTACACCGGCGGCAAGGACTCCTCTTATTTGCTCTACTACCTGGCCCGGGTCCGGAAGCTGCGCCTGCTGGCCCTGTGCTGGGAGACCCCCTATATGTCCCCCTGGGCCCGGGAGAGCGTGGAAAACGCCCGCAGGGCCATGCCCGAGGTGGATTTCTGGGTGGAAAAGGCCCCCGACGCGGACCTGAAGGCCATCTACCGGGAGCTCTACCGCCGCCAGAAGAACGTCTGCCTCTGTCCGGCGGTGGCCTACGTGCTCTTCCTGCCCCGGCTGGCCAGGGAGCGCATCCCCTACCTGGTGCTGGGCACGGAGCCCGCCCAGTGCCGGAATTTCATCTACAACCGCATGGCCCCGCCCTTCTACTACCGGCCCTGGATCCAGGCCCTGGCCCGCTTCGGCTTCAACATGGGGCGGGCGTTTACCCTCCGCCGCCCCATGGGACCGGGGGAGGTGGAGTGCTACATGATGATGCGCCAGTACCTGACGCCCCCGGGGGGCAAAAAGCGGGGGCTCCTCCACAACGAGATGATGGACAACATCGCCGCCGCCCTGGCTCAGGCCCCGGCGCTGCTGGCCCCCTTCCGGGAGACGGTGGAGCGGGCGGGGCGGCAGGGCGGCCTGCCCCGGCTGGTCCACCTGGACCTGGACAAGGCCGCCGGGGGCCTGTACCGCTGGGACGAAATCAAGGCGGTCCTCACCCGGGAGATCGGCTGGGTGGACGCCCCCGTGGAGGGCAAGGGCCTGCACACCAGCTGCGCCATTGAGCGGTGCAAGGAGTATGCCCAGATGATCCAGTTCCGGGACATGAAGAGCCAGGTGATCCCCTTCTCGGCGGTGGAGCTGTCCCTGGCCTCCGCCTCCGGCACCGTGGGCCGGGAGGAGGCCGTCCGGGAGCTGAAGGAGCACTCCGGCTTCACCCCGGCGCCCCCCGCCGAGTGGGCGGATATGCTGGCCTATTTTCAGGAGCCGGACGGCGCGCCGACAGAGGAAAGGTGACAGGATGCTTCAGATACAGAATCTCACCCTCCCCATCGGCTACGGACCGGAGGACCTGCGGCGGCAGGCGGCCCGGGCCCTGGGGGTCTCCCCCGGGCGGCTGGACCAGGTCACTCTGGTCCGCCAGTCCATCGACGCCCGGAAAAAATCCGAGATCCACTATGTCTGTACCGTCCGCGCCTGCGCAGAGGGGGAGGAGGCCCTGGTCCGCCGGGCCCAAAGCCCCCGGATCACCCTGGTCACGCCCCGGCCCTATGCCTTCCCGGCGGTCCGCCGCCGGTCTCCCCTGCGGCCGGTGGTGGTGGGGATGGGTCCGGCGGGGCTCTTCGCGGCCCTCTACCTGGCCCGGAACGGGGTCCCGTCCCTGATTCTGGAGCGGGGCCGCCCGGTGGAGGAGCGCACCGCCCAGGTGGCCCGCTTCTGGGAGACCGGCGAGCTGGATCCGGCCTCCAACGTCCAGTTCGGCGAGGGGGGCGCGGGCACCTTCTCCGACGGCAAGCTCAACACCGGCACCCATGACCCCCGCATCTCCACCGTGCTGGAGACCCTGGCCGCGGCGGGGGCACCGGCGGATATCCTCTGGCAGCAGCTGCCCCATATCGGCACCGACGTGCTCCGGCAGGTGGTGGCCCGGATCCGGGCCGAGCTGCTGGAGCTGGGGTGCGGGATCCGGTTCTCCCACCGGCTGTCCGGGCTGGCCCTGCGGGGCGGCGCGATAGCCGGGATCTCCGTATCCGGCCCCGGGGGGGAGGAGGACCTCCCCTGCGACACCCTGATTCTGGCCCCCGGCCACTCGGCCCGGGACACCTTCCGGATGCTGTTTGCCTCCGGCGTCCCCATGGCCCCCAAGCCCTTCGCCGTGGGGGTGCGCATCGAGCACAGCCAGGCGGTGATCTCCCAGACCCAGTACGGCCCCCGCTGGCGGGAGCTCCCCGCCGCCGGTTATAAGCTGGCCTGCCATCTGCCCAACGGACGGCCGGCCTTCAGCTTCTGCGTCTGCCCCGGCGGGCAGGTGGTGGCCGCCGCCTCGGAACCCGGCCTGCTGGTCACCAACGGCATGAGCCTGCGGGCCCGGGACGGGGCCAATATCAACGGCGGCCTGCTGGTGGGGGTGTCTCCGGAGGACTTCGGCGCCCCCCACCCCCTGGCCGGGATGGACTTTCAGGCCAAGTGGGAGGCCGCCGCCTTCGCCCTGGGGGGCGGGAAGTTCCGGGCTCCGGCCCAGACGGCGGCGGATTTCCTCGCCGGACGCCCCGCCCGGTCCCTGGGGGCGGTGGAGCCCACCTACCGCCCCGGCGTGGTCCCCGCCGATCTGGCCCAATGCCTGCCCGGCTTCGTGACCGAGACCCTCCGGGCGGCCATCCCTCTCCTGGGCCGGAAGCTCCGGGGCTTCGACGCCCCCGGAGCCCTGCTCACCGGGGTGGAGACCCGGTCCTCCTCCCCCGTGCGCATCCTGCGGGGGGCGGAGCTTCAGTCCGAAATCCGGGGACTCTACCCCTGCGGCGAGGGCGCAGGCTACGCCGGGGGCATCATGTCGGCCGCTGTGGACGGCGTGCGGGTGGCCGAGGCCGTGGCTGCCGGTGGGGAGGAATAGTCCCTCCTGAAAACCCGGTTAGACAAAGCGGGCAAAGGGTGGTACAATACAGCTGAGTGCATATCCGCAGGGGGGAGGAGATGGTACCGTGGAGCAGGGGGAAATGCAGCTCCGGGCCGCCCTGGAGGAGGCCCGGGCGGAGGACGGGGTTCTGACCGGCTGGACGCTGGAGCGGACCCGGCTGGAGGGCCTGGACGCCGCCGGGCTGGAGTTCCAGCGGACAGTCTTCCGGAGCTGCCAGTTTTTCGGCTGTGTGTTTCAGGAGGCCTCCTTCTACGACGCCGTGTTTCAGGGCTGCCGCTGGGTGGACTGCCGCTTTTCCGGCAGCTTCTGGCACAACGTCCGCATAGAGGGCTGCCGGGGCGACGGGGCCGGGTTCCAGCACAGCCGCTGGCGGGGCGGGGTCATCCAGGACACCGTCCTGCGGTACGCCAACTTCCGGGACTGCACCTGGAACGGACTCACCATTGCGGAGAGCGACCTCCGGGAGGCCGCCCTGGCCGGGGCCAAGCTGATCCAGCCGGTTCTCCGCAGGGTCAACCTGGCCCATGCAGAGCTCTTCCGCACGCCGCTGGCGGGCGTGGACCTGTCCACCTGCAACATTGAGGGGATCTCGGTCTCCGAGAGCTGTGCCGAGCTCCGGGGCGCGAAAATCGACGCCCTCCAGGCCGGCGTGGTGGCCAGCCTTCTGGGCGTGATTCTGGTCTAAAGGAGTGTGATCGGCCGTGAAGCTTGCGTCGGCTGCGCAGATGCGGGAGCTGGACCGCATTGCGATAGAAGAGCGGGGGATTCCCTCGGTCCAGCTGATGGAGACGGCGGCGGGCGAGGTGGCCCGGGCCGTGATGGACCTGGCGGAGGAGCGGTATCCCGCCCCCGCCGGACGGGGCAAGGCCGCGTTTCTGCCCACCGCCCGGGGGGAGGCCATCGGCCCCTCCGGCACGCGCCGCCCGGTGGAGCGGGACGACCCCCGGGTGTCCGGGCGGCCCCTGCGGGCGGCGGTATTCTGCGGCCCCGGCAACAACGGCGGGGACGGCGTGGCCGCCGCCCGGTGCTTGATGGCGGCGGGCTGGGCGGTCCGGGCCTACCTGGTGGGAAAGCGGGAGAAGATGACCCCCGATTGCCGGGAGATGGAGGTCCGCCTCGCGGCCAAGGGCGGGGCGCTCCTGGACTTCGTGCCCGGGGATCCGGACGCGGCCGCCTGGACCCTGGGGGCCGACGTGCTGGTGGACGCCGTGTTCGGCATTGGACTCAACGCCCCGGTCCGGGGGGACGCCCTGGCGGCTATCGCCCTGATGAACCGCGCTCCTGCGCCCACTGTGTCCGCCGACATCCCC
>CANSQX010000022.1 GCA_947649225.1 uncultured Flavonifractor sp. | reverse complement strand
CTTTGCTACTTTCTCCAAATGGAGAAAGTAGGCCCCCGCGGCAGCGGAACCCCGCTATAAAACCGTCCGTTTTGGGACGCGCAGGAACACCCACCGGAACAGCCCGTAGATGGGAAACACAAAGGCCATGGACCAGAGGATCTCTGGCAGGGCCACAGCCAGCACGGCGTGGACGCCCGCCCTCCCGGTCAGGAGGAGGCGCAGCGCCCTGACGCCGTCAATGAGGACCAGCCCTGCGGCGGAGCACAGCAGGCACCCGGTCAGGTTCTGCCGCAGCCCATACCGGGAGGCAATCCCGGCTCCGGCCCCCAGGAGGGTCAGCCCGATTGTCCACCCCCCGGCGGCGCTGAAATAGACCTGGTCGCACAGGACGCCCACCGCCAGACCGAAGCCCGCCCCGGCTACGCCCCCCTCCAGAACGGCCACCGCGATGGCCGCCAGGGGGAGCAGCAGGGGCGCGCCCCCCGGGAGAGGGAGATAGCCCAGCACACAGTGCTCGAACAGCCAGACCGGCAGCAGCGCCAGGCCATAGGCCCCCCATTTGATGCAAAAATCGCTGGTTGTCATGGCGTCCTACTCCACAATATCGAAATCGGTGATCACAAAAACCTGCCGTAGCGCGCCCAGCTCGGTCTCAGGCTCCACCACGGCGTACCGGGCCATCCCGGAGGCCTCGGTGTGCAGGGCCTGGATGTGCCCCACCACCAGGCCGGAGGGGTAGATGCCGTCCCGGCTGAGGGTGAGCACCTGGTCCCCGGCGATGGGCTCGGCCTCCTCCGGGAGGAAGGTCAGCTTGAGCAGCCCCTCCCCCATCAGGGCAAAATCCCCCTCCAGCACGGCGGCCTCGTCGGTCCGGGCCAGCAGAGCCCCCATCTGGAGCTCGGCGTCCACCAGGGTGCGCACCTTGGCCCAGTTGCTCCCGGTCTCAGCCACCACCCCCACCAGATTGCCGTAGTCGTCGATCACGCAGTCGCCCACGGCGATGCCGCTGCTGCTGCCCTTGCTGACGGTAAAGGTGGACGACCAGCTGGAGGCCCCCCGGGCGGTGACGGTGGCCGACTCCAGCGTCAGCTCCCGCCGCCGCTCCCGCAGGCCCAGCAGGTTGCGCAGCCGCTCGTTCTCCCGGCTGGCGGCTTCGCCGTCCCGGGCCTGCTCCTCCATCCGGGCCAGCTCCCGGCGCAGGCGCTCGATCTCCGCCTGCATGGTCTCCCGCTCATAGGCGCTGCTGTAGCGCTCCTCAGTCCAGCTGGCAAAGGCGCTGGTCAGCGCCCGCACCGGGGTGCTCGCCCAGCCTAAAAAGTTCTCCAGCGGGTTGGCGAGCCCGCCCAGGGTGGCGCTCACCACCAGTGTGATCAGCGCCATCAGCACGGCGGCAATCAGCACCAAAATGCCATTGTTGCGAAAAAAATCCTTCACGTCGTCTCCTCTGTTCTTTTTCTTGAAGGATCGGAAGCCCTTCGCGAATGCAAGATATGAGCGTCAGGGATCCTTAGTCCATTGGGGCAAAAGAACCAAAAAGAACCTCCATCCGCCGCCGGCGATCCATACAGACCGGCGCCCGGCACGGCGGAAGCCTGCTTGGGGGTGGGTCTGCTTCCCGCAATCCGCGGCATACGCGGCGCCTGGTCCGGGCGGACAGTACCCGCACGGACAAGCCCTGCGCCGTTCGTCAGGACAGGCATTCTGTCAACCGTTTTGAAGATCGGCAGACAGGGGACTCAGGGCGCTGCGGCGCACAGGGCGAGGCAGTCCACGCCCATCCCGGCCAGGATCTGGCCCAGGCGGCAGACCGGCAGGCCCATCACATTATAGTAGTCGCCCCGGATGCCCGTCACCAGCAGGGCCCCCCGGCCCTGGATGCCGTAGGCCCCCGCCTTGTCCATGGGCTCCCCGGTGGCGAGGTAGGACTCAATTTCGGCCCGGCTCAGGGGGCGGAAGTCCACCTGGCTGACCTCGTGCAGGGTATGGCGCTCCGCGCCCCGCAGGACGCTCAGGCCGGTATAGACCTGATGGCGGCGGCCCGACAGGGCGGCGAGCATCCGTGCAGCGTCCGCCCGGTCCTTCGGCTTGCCCAGGACCGCGCCGTCCAGGGCCACCACGGTGTCGGCGGCAATGATGATGTCGTCCTCCCCCGCCAGGGTCCGGACGGCCCGGGCCTTTCGGAGGGAGAGCTGCTCCACCTGCCGTTCCGGCGCTTCGGCGGGGTCCACCGTCTCGCTGACGTTGGGGGGCTGCACCCGGAAGTCCGTCAGGCCCATCTGCCGCAGCAGGGCCTGCCGCCGGGGGGACTGAGAGGCCAGAATGATCGCCATGGCGTCCCCTCCCCTACCGGCCGGTGGAGCCGAAGCCCCCCGCGCCCCGGGCGGTGGGGGGCAGCTCCTCCAGCTCCAGTACCCCGGCCCGGGCCACGGGCACCACCATGAGCTGGGCGATCCGATCCCCGGGGTGGATGGTATAGGGGGTGTCCGACAGGTTGGTGAGCCCCACCTGGATCTCCCCCCGGTAGTCGCTGTCAATGACCCCCACGGCGTTGGCGGGGGCGATGCCATGCTTGATCCCCAGCCCGGAGCGGGCCAGGACCAGGGCCGTCCACCCCGCGTCGGGCAGGGCGATGGCCAGACCGGTGGGTACCGGCACCAGGGCCCGGGGGGCGATGGTGACCGGGGCGTCCAGCACGGCGGTCAGGTCCATGGCGGCCGCGCCGGGAGTCTGGTAGGCGGGCAGCTGGGCCCGGGGGTCCAGCTTTTTGACAAAGAGCTTCATCTGCTTCATGGCGTCTCCTTCTGGGGCGCGATATTCCCCGGTTATGAAGATGGGCGCTTACTCCACGTCCCGGTAGTAGAGACCTCGGGTATACTCATGGGGGGTCCAGCGGTCCCCCTTCACATAGCACTGGGCGGCCTGGACGCACTCCCGGGGGTTTTCCGTGGTGAACATCAGCCGCTGGGCCCACAGGCCGATGCGCTGATAGCCGGCGTCCTTGTCGGCCAGAAAGAGCTTTTGGGCATTGAAAATCTCATTCCGGCAGCCGGGAGCGGGGAGCACGGGGAACTGCATCCCCTTCCGGTCGGTGAGCGTATTGATATTCTGGCAGTTGCAGCGGCCGGTCCGGTTCTTGATGATACAGCTCTCGGTGATCATCAGGGGCAGGCGGCCGTAGGTGATCATCTCGACGTCGATGATCTTGGACATATCCCGGATCTGGGCCAGCTTGAGCTCAAAGGAGGCCGTGGCCGACCGGAAGCCCAGCCGCTTGAGCTCCTTGAGGGCCTGGGCGTTGAAGATCTCCAGCCCGAAGTCCCCCCGGAGGGTGAAGCCCGCCTCCCGGGCCAGGGCCACGGCGCCCAGATTGCCGATCAGGGCGTCCTCCACGCCCAGGGCCCGGACGGCCCGGAGCTTTTCGGCCGCCTCCTCCCGCTCCCGGTCCCACAGAATCCGGGGGAGGATCACCCCCATGCGGGTCCCCGCGGGGACCTGGGCGCAGTCCGGGTGGGCGGCCAGCTCGTCCAGGGGCATCCAGACCAGGGTGGGGCCCAGGGCCAGCAGGTCGTGGGTGAGCTGTCCGGCCCGGCGGAGGGAGAGGGTCCAGAGGGGGGGCTCCCGGCGGTTCTCATAGCGGGCCCCGGGGCTGTAGCTCCCGGTCCGCCGCTCTGGCGGCAGGGCCCGCTGCCGGGAGAGCTCCTGCAACACCTCCCGCCGCAGGGCGTTGAGGGCGGCCAGGGGGGCGGAGAGGCCGGGCTCCGCCAGCACCCGGGCCTTGGCGCAGCAGTAGGGGGTGCCGCCGGTGCGGGAGAGCTGGGTCTCCACAGCCTCGGCGGTGAGGGGGCGGGTGCGGGCCGCCTCGGGGACGGGGCCCTGGGCGGTGGACACCCGGCCCTCCGGGTCCTCCACCCCCACCTGGATGGGCTCCCCCGGCCGGATCATGGCGTAGAAGGTCACCGGGACCCGGGGGGCCTCCCCGCTCAGATAGGTGCTGCGGGCCTGGGCAAAGAGCGCCCGGGGCTCGGGGGTCTCCTCCCGCACGCCGAACATCTGGGGACCCTTCAGGTTCATATAGTAGCCGTCGGTAAAGCCCTGGCGGGAGAAGGCCTCGGAGAGCTGGCGGAGCTCCTCCTCCGTGGGGGCGCGGTCCTCCCGGAGGGCCCGGGCGAAAATGCCGGTGACCACGGCCACGTACTCGGGGCGCTTCATCCGCCCCTCCAGCTTGATGCAGGCCACCCCCATTTTCCGCAGCTCCCGCAGGTGGCCGGCCAAGGACAGGTCCTTGAGGGAGAGGGGGTAGGCGTCCGCCTTGTCCCCCCAGCCGTATTTCAGGCGGCAGGGCTGGGCGCACAGGCCCCGGTTGCCGCTGCGCCCCCCCAGGACGGAGGAGAAAAAGCACTGGCCGCTGTAGCACATGCACAGGGCCCCGTGGGCAAAGACCTCGATCTCAATGGGGGAGTGGGCGCAGATATGGGCGATCTGGTCCCGGGAGAGCTCCCGGGACAGGACCACCCGGGTCATGCCCAGGTCGGCGCACTGCTTCACGCCGTCCAGGCTGTGAATGGTCATCTGGGTGGAGGCATGGATGGGGAGATCGGGGGCGGCCTGCCGCAGCATCCGCAGGACCCCCAGGTCCTGGACCAGCACCGCGTCGGCCCCCAGGGCGCTGGCCTCGGCGGCGTACTGGGCGGCGGCGGGGAGCTCCCGGTCGGTGAGCAGGGTGTTGAGGGTCAGGTAGACCTTGACCCCCCGCTGGCGGCAGTAAGAAACCGCCGCCGCAAAGTCCTCGCGGGAGAAATTTTTCGCGTTGCGGCGGGCGTTGAAGGACCCGTAGCCCAGGTAGATGGCATCGGCTCCGTTCTGGACGGCGGCGGCCATGGCCTCCGGGGAGCCGGCGGGGGCGAGCAGCTCCAGCATAAGAACCTCCTGCTGCGCCGTCCCGGCGCAGAGCTGCGGCCGGGGCGGCGCGGTTGATGGCGCAGGGCGCCGGATGGGAATTGCCTGCGGCGCTGGGGGCGCGGCCGTGCGCCCGTCAGCCGCCCGGCTGGGACTGCTTTTTGTTTTGCAGCTTGAAAATCTCCCGCTTGGCCTCGGAGAGCTCCTGCTTGACGGCGGCGGCCTCCTCCAGGTACTCCTTGAGCTGGCGGCGCAGGTTTTCGGAGGTCTCCACCTCCTTGAAATATTCGTCGGTGATGTTGACCGCCGCCAGGACGGCCGCATCCACCATGGAGGTCTTGCTGCCCTCCAGCACCTCCCGGACCTTGGCGTCCACGTGGCTGGCCACGCGGTGGACGTACCCGGCGTCCTCGGGCGCCACCAGGGTATACTCCAGATCGGCGATGGACACGGTAACTCGGTTTTTCACGGCGGACCCCTCCCTGTGTCGCGTCTTTGGATGCGTTGATTGGCCGCAGCGCTGCCTGCGGCACGTTTCCGGCCGGATTGGCCACTCTGCGGCTATTATAGCACACACCGGACAAATTAAAAATAGCTTCTTCACGAATTTTGCATTTTTCGCCGGGCCGGAGGGGGACGCCGCTATTGACGGGAACCGGACTTTTAGAGTATAGTATAGACAGCGTACACGCCCCGGAACGGCTGGGGGGACGGCCGGACCGGCGGTTTCCGCTGTCCTGCGTGGATTTTCCCGCAGTACCCCAAGGATTCCTGCGTCAAACCGCCTTGACGGGCGAAACTCTGCCTGCACAAGCTATACACATCCATCCAAAATGGGAAACAGGCGCTAAGGGGGCGGCCTATGTCAGCGGCGGATGACCGGATTACCGTGTCGAAGATGGCGGAAATTCACAAGATATCCAGGCAGACTCTGATTTTTTACGACAAAATCAATCTGTTTCGACCTGCCTCGGTAGACGAAAACGGCTACCGCTACTACCATTATACCCAGATCCCCTATTTGCGGGAGATCTGCTTTCTCAAGTCGGTGGGGGTCAAGCTGGAGGACATCAAGGCCCACATCGAAAACCGCAGCACCGACAGCGCCATTGAGCTGCTCCAGCGGCAGAACGACCTGCTCTCCGAGAAGATCGCCAGCCTGACCCGGATGCAGCAGAGCGTGACCCACCGTATTCAGGTCTATAAAAACGCCTGGAAGTACGAAAAGCACATCTATCAGCCCTATCTGGCCACCCTGCCCCGGCGGCAGGTGCTCTTTGTCCCCTGGGGCACCGACCAGCTCTCCCGCCAGGTCCTCCACCTGACGCTGATGAAGGCCTGGACCCTCAGCGAGACTTACAGCTCCCTGCCCCCCAGCGGCTGGGGGGCCATCCTCCGGCGGGACGCCCTGGAGACCGGCTCTCCCCTGGCGGGAGCGGGGGCCTATGTGAATTTCAGCGGCGGCCCGGTGGCCGGGCGGGACCAGGACCGGCTCCTCACCCTGGAGGAGGCCGAGTACGCCTGCATGTACCGCTACGGGATGCCCTATGAGCTGGACGGTATCGCCCGCCTGATGCAGTGGATCGGAGAGAACGGCTACGAGATTGCCGGGGACGTGGTGGACGAGTGCCTGCTGGATACCACCTTTTATGACGAGGAGATGGAGGCCGACTTCTGCCGCCTCCAGGTTCCTGTGCGCCGCCGGGACGGGGCGGAGCGCGGAGACGGAAAGGAGCCGCCGGAGCCATGAGCACAGAGAGAGAACGGCTGGTCGTGGGGATCAGCGGGGCCAGCGGGGCCGAGCTGGGGGTGGCGCTGCTCCGGGCGCTGCGGGAGCTGGGCCGCTTCGAGACCCATCTGGTAATCAGCGGCGGCGGGGCCCGCACCCTGGCCGGAGAGACCCCCTACTCCCTGGAGGAGGTCCAGGCCCTGGCCGACGTGTGCCACGATTTTCACGACATCGGGGCATCTGTCGCCAGCGGGTCCTTCCGGACGGCGGGGATGATCATCATGCCCTGCTCCATGAAAACCCTGGCGGGCATCGCCTGCGGCTACTCGGACAACCTGGAGCTCCGGGCCGCTGACGTGACCCTGAAGGAGGGGCGCAAGCTGGTGCTGGCCGTGCGGGAGACCCCCTTCAGCCGCATCCACCTGCGCAATATGCTCACCCTCTCTGAGATGGGAGCGGTGATTCTGCCCCCCATGCTCACCTTTTACAGCGGCCCCCAGACGGTGGACGACATGGTCCGCCACGTGGTGGGCAAGGCCCTGGACCAGTTCGGGGCGGACTGCCCCGGCTTTCGCCGTTGGAAGGGGGACGGGGCATGAATACCTACACGGCGCCGGGGGACGGCTTCTCCCTCACGGCTCTGGCCGTCCCCATGGGACGGGATCTCTGCGTCCTGCTCACCGGCGGGGCGGCCCATATCGGCAGCCTCTCGGCGGCCACTCCCCGGCCCAGTCTGGCCGATCCGGCGGTCCTCAGCGCCACCGCCTCCACCTTCTGCTATCCCGGCCACAAGGACGGCAAAATCGGCGAATGGTTCGCCGAGCAGCTCTCCGCCCGGCTGGGGAAAAAGGCGGCGGTCCTCTGCGGCATCCACTACGACGGCCTGAAGCCGGAGGGCATCGCGGCGATCACGGCCCTGGCCCGGGCGCTCCTGGAGCAGGTGGTCCAGGGCGAGGCCGGTGCGGCGCATTGAGCCGCTTTTCTACCCCTCTGCCAGGGAAAAACAGGAAGCTTGGGGCCGCCCTTTTCAAAGGGCGGCGGGGTCCAGGGGCGGCGCCCCTGGCGGGCTTGGGCGGAGCCCAACCTCGGATCGTCCTGCCTGGACATCGGGCACAAAAAAGCGGCGGCTTCCAACCGGAAGCCGCCGCTTTTCGTGCTTGGAGAGGTCCTTACTCGCCCTGCTTTTTCAGATCCGGCCGCTGGCCGAGCTGCTGGAAGCACAGGATGCCGTCCAGCACCAGGAAAATGGTGAACAGCAGCAGGCCGATGGTCATAAAGACCGCGAAGGGCCAGTGGGGGATGTGGATGACGGAGGTGCCGGCGTTCCGGCTGTACAGCGTGGAAATCTGCTGGAAGGCTGCATAGCACATCATCGCGCCGAAAATGGCCTCCACAAAGTTCACGATACCCTCCACGATGCAGCGCACCGTATAGGGGAATTTCTCGATGAACATCTCCACCCGGACATGACCGTGCTCGGACTGGAAGTAGGCGATGCCAAAGAAGACAATCACCACCATGCCCATCTCGGTCATGTCATAGCTGCCCTTGACGCTGGCCTGGATGGGCAGCTTGCGGAGAATGACGTCCACGGTTGTGACACACATCAGGAAGAAGGTGGCCGCCAGTCCCGCCCAGGAGATATACTTGGTGAATGCGGAGAGTGCGCCATGGATTTTTTTCACGGGATTCATCCGGGATTCCCTCCCTTACATGGAGAACTTGCGCAGGGAAACATCAGGCAGGATACTGCTCGATGAGCTCCAGCACCTTGTCATAGATGGCCTGACCGTCCTCGGTCTTGGCGATCCAGTTGTTGATGGTAGTCTGAGCCACGGACTCCAGGTTGGCGCGCTCAGCGTCGCTTAGCTTGTAGATCTGGGCGTCGGGGTACTCGGTGGCGATGGTCTGACGGACCTCGGCCTCGATGTCATCCCAGAAGGAGCCGCAGATCTCCAGGGCCTTCTCGCCGCTGTAGTCGTCCAGGATCTGCTGGAGGTCGGCAGGCAGGTTGTTGTAGGCGTCCTGGTTCATCAACATGAAGTAGGTGGACACGCCGATGTTCTCGTCCACGTAGTAGTTGAACAGCTCGTAGAGCTTGAAGGAGTAGATGGCGTGCCAGTCGGTGATAACGGAGTCGATGGTGCCGTTGTCAACAGCCTGATACAGATCGCCGATGGGCACGCCCACGGCGGCGGCGCCCAGATCGCCGATGAAGGCGGTGGGAGGACCGGCGTTGCCGCGGACATTCTGACCGGCCATGTCGGCCACGGTCTGAATGTTCTTGCCCTTGGAGGCGATGGGGGACTGGCAGTTGGCGTGCAGGAGGAGCACGTGGTAGTCGGCGTACTCATCCTTCAGGTAGTCGGTGTCGGCATACAGGTGCCACATGACGTTAGAGGCCTGCTCGGCGCTCTGCAGGTCCAGCAGGGGCAGCATGACGGCTTCGGTCTTGGGGAACACGCCGTCAAAGAAGGACTGGAGGCCCCAGCCGATCTCCACGGAGCCGTTGAGGACCATGTCCACGGTGTCGCGGGGGCCGCCCAGGGTGCCGCCGTGCTTCACGTCGATGTCGATGCGGCCGCCGCTGGCCTCCTCAACCTGAGCCGCCCAGGCGTTCAGGAAGCGGCCGGTGGCGGAGTCCTCGGGGTCGTGCTGGTGGACGCGCAGGGTGTAGACCTTGCCGTCGCCGGCGGGGGGAGCCTGGGTATCGCCGCCCTGATCACCGGCGGGCTGGGTGGCGGGGGCGCCGCCGCCGGCCTGATCGCCGCTGCCGCTGGGCTGGCCGCCGCCGCCGCAGGCGGCCAACATGGCAAATACCATCGCCATGGCAAGGATAAGAGCAAGTTTCTTTTTCACAGTTCGTTCCTCCTTCTTTATTGTATGCCCTCCGGGCATAGGACTACTTTATCATGCTGGGCAGCCAGGTGGACAGGGGCTCGACAAACATGACGATGAGGACCGCAATCAGCAGCGCGATGATGAAGGGCGCGGTGCCCTTGAAAATGCGCTGGAGCGGGGTCTTCTTGGCCACGCCGGCCATGACGTAGCAGCACATGCCCACAGGCGGGGTGATGAGGCCCAGCTGCATGATCATGACCATGAGCACGCCGAACCAGATACGGCTGAACCCAAGCTGATCGATGATGGGAAGGAAAATGGGAACCAGGAGCACAATCAGAGGCAGGGAGTCCACGAACATACCCAGCACCGCGTAGACCAGCAGGATGCCGATCAGCACGATGTACGGAGAGACGTTCAGCCCGGCCACCCAGGTGGCCAGTGCGCTGGGCATGTTGGAGGCGGTGAGGAAGTAGCCGAAGATGTACGCGCCGATCATGATCAGGAAGATCATGGCGGTGGTCTTGATGGTGTCGTACAGAGAGGCGACAATGTTCTTGAAGGTGGCCTTTTTCCGAATGATCATGAACACGAAGGCCCCGAACGCGCCGATGGCGCCGCCCTCATTGGGGGTAAACCAGCCGGCAAAGATGCCGCCCAGCACCAGCGCAAAGAGGATCAGGATGGGGAGGACGCCGGGCAGAGACTTGAGCTTTTCGCTCATGGGGACCTTTTCCCCCTGGGGGCCGGCGTCCTTGTCGATCATGCAGATGACGATTACGGTGACGGCGTAGGCAACGGCCAGCAGGATACCGGGCAGGATGCCTGCGGCGAACATGCGGCCCACCGCGACCTGCGCGGCGGTACCGTAGAGGATGAAGCCGGTGCTGGGCGGAATCAGGATGCCCAGGGTGCCGCCGGCGGAGATGGAGCCGCAGGACAGGGTGTCCTTATAGCCGTACTTTTCCATTTCAGGCAGGCAGACGATGCCCATGGTGGCAGTGGTGGCGGTGGCGGAGCCGCAGATGGCGGCGAAGCCCGCGCAGGCGGCGATGGTGGCCACCGCAAGGCCGCCGCGGATGCGGCCCAGGAACTTGTGACAGAAATTGTAGAGGTCTCCGCTGATGCCTGCGTAATACGCGATCTGTCCCATCAGCACGAACATCGGAATGACCGAGAGATTGAAGGTGGCGCTGGTGGTGAACGGGACGGACTTCAAATAGCCCATGGCGGGCGCCAGGTTCCCCATGACGAGGAATACGCCCAAAAAGCCCACGATCACCATGGCCATACCGATGTGGACGCCCAGGAACAGGAGGACCAGCAGGGCAAGAATGCCCAGGAGGCCGACCAGGATAGGATCCATGCGGGTGTTACCCCCTTATTTCCCCGAATGATGGAACGGCGGATGCAGACGGCGCGCGGGAGGCCTGCATCCGCGCTCCCTTAAAGGACCAGGGACTGCCCCAGATCATAGGCCCGCTGCTTCAGGGCCCGGTTCTTGTCGGCAGCCTCCGGATCGGTGGCGTTTGTGCAGACCAGGGTGTCAATCAGGTCGAAGCCGTAGGCCGGATACATCGCGGCGGTGTAGTCGAAGTAGGACCGGTAGAGCGAGGGGTCGTCCGACCCCTGGCTGTAGACGGCGACAAACTTCTTCCGCCCATAGCGAGGCATCCCGTTGGTATCCATCAGCGGATACAGCCGGTCGTAGAGGTTCTTCACCGGGCCGGTCATCTGCATCATATAGATGGGGGAGCCAATGACCACCGCGTCGGCCTCACGGACCTTTTGCAGTGCGTCGTGGACCTCATCGTTGATGATGCAGTCCCCTTTGATCCGGCAGGCGAAGCAGCTCTGACAGGCCATAAACTTCATCTTGAACAAAATCCGGTAGTCCGCCTCGGCGCCGGTGTCGCGGACGCCTTGGGCGATGGTGTCCAGGATGGTGGTGATGTTTCCGTCCTTACGGGGACTTCCGTTGAAAATGACAACCTTTTTCATCTTTCGCTGTTTCCTTTCCTCCCTGGCGGGCAGTGAGAGCCTGTAACCAAGCGTCAAATGATACCGCTTGCAGACAGAGTCTGGGATCGATTGGTGTGCCGGACGCCGGAGAGGCGGGCACAGCGCACAAACTTGTCGGAAAGCCTGGTTCCACCGCCGCAGAATCCCGCCTGAGCGGGGCGCTCCCTGGCGATGGCTTCAGGTTCTGAAAAAGCCGGGGCGCGCCGGCCCGCCGCAGCGGAAGGGCTGGGACGGACCGGGCGCAAATCCGGCCGGTGTTTTGCGGGGTATGCGGTTCTGGGGCTGCGGACAGCCTTACAGCTTGATGAAGCCCAGGTTCAGGGACTCGCCGGAGATGGTGACCTCGGTGTCGTACTTCTTGCCGTTGGCGTCGATGGAGATGGCGTACTTGCCGTCCTCCAGGGCGTCAAACTTGAACTCGCCGAAGAAGTTGGTCTCCTGGGTCTCCTCGTGGCCCTCGCCCTTGATGGTGCACTTGGCGCCCTCGAAGCAGTCGCCGTCCACCAGCACGCCGGCGGAGACGAAGTTCTTGGTGTAGCGGTACAGGTTCTTGTACAGCACGTGGGGCTTGGTGCCCAGCTCGGCCTTATAGGCGGCCAGCTCGCCGGAGGCGATGCGGGCCTCGATCTCGCTGGGCTCGCACTCCACGAAGGTCAGCGCGCCGGTGGGGCAGTTGTGGACGCAGCGGGGCATACCGGGCAGCCAGCCCTCCTTGTCGTCCAGCAGGTGGGCGCACATGGTGCACTTCTGGGGCACATCGTACTGCTCGTTGTAGTAGATGGCGCCGTAGGGGCAGGAGTCGGCCAGCGCCTTGTTGCCCTTGGCCTTGGCTCTGTCGATGAGGACGATGCCGTCCTCACGGCGGGTCACTGCGTCGCCACCGGCCTTCATGCAGGGGGCGTTCTCGCAGTGCTGGCAGGGCACGGGCAGATAGGCGATGTCGTTGCGGGCGTAAACGCCGCGCTCCCGGCGGATCACGTCGATCCAGCGGTGGCCGTGGCGGGGCTGGGGATCGCTGTCGGACCAGTCGCTGTGGACGGGACCGGTGGACATGTCCAGCTCGCAGTACTCGTCCTTGCAGCCCATCAGGCAGTTGTTACAGTTGTGGCACCAACGCACATCAATAATGATATACTTCTGTTTCATTACGCATCAACCATCCCTTCGGTGACAAATTGCGGATATCCGGTCTCAAAGGCGTCGCCGTTCCACTTCTCCACCTCGATGAAGGAAGTGTTGGGGGCCTGGCCGCAGGCATACTTGGACATGTAGCGGGCGGGGTTCAGGATGTTCACGCAGCCGCCGCGGTCCGCAGACTGGCCGGGGGTGCCCACAGGCTGATACTCGGCACAGGACTCGTAGGAGTGGACGGTACCGGGCTGGACCTTCTGGCCCACCTGGGCGTACAGGATGACGCTGCCGCGGTCGTTGTAGGCGCGGACCAGATCGCCCTCCTGGATGCCGCGGGCGTCGGCGTCCACCTTGTTCATCCGGATGATCCAGTAGTAGTGGTCGCCCACCTTCATACGGTGATCGCGGATGTCGTTCATGAAGCTGTCCTTGCCGTCGCCCATGGTGTGGAAGGAGTAGCGGGGATGGGGGGACAGCATGCCCAGGGGATACTTCTTCTGGTTCTCCCACTCCCAGGGCTTGACATAGGTGTGCATGGCGGGACGGTGGGGATCCACATAGCCCTGCTTCTCGAAGCGGCTGATGGAGGTGGAGATGAACTCGACCTTGCCCGTGGTGGTCTGGAGACCCTTGCGGCCGCACTGGTTGTTGGGACGGGGGCCCCAGTCGGGGGTGTCCTTCTCGCGGCCCTCGGCGAACCAGCGCAGGGCGACGGTCTTCTTGCGGTTCTCGTTGACGGGCACCACGAAGTAGCCCTTCTTGAGGAAGTCGTCAAACTTCATGTACCGGGGCATGTCGGTGGCGTTGTAGTACTGCTCGATCCAGGCCAGCTCGTCCTTGCCCTCGTGGAAGATGGGGCCGATGCCCAGCTTGTCGGCCAGCTCGCAGTAGATGTGGAAGTCGGACTTGGACTCGCCCACGGGCTGGATGCACTTGTCCTGGAGGGAGATGACGCGGTGGTTACACTGGATGTAGTTGTCGGGGATGTAGCCGGAGCAGTTGGCGAACTCGGAGATATCCCAGCGCTCGAAGTTGGTGCAGGCGGGGAGGATCAGGTCGGCGAACTGGACCTCGCCCTCGAACCAGATGGACTCGGAGACCACGCACTCCAGATGGGGATCGTGATACATCTTGACGTAGCGGTTGCCCTCCTGCATGGTGCCGATGTGGGAGCCGCCGTAGTGCCAGTACATGTGGCAGCGCTCATAGCCGGGGGCGGGGTACTCGTACTTGTGCATCTGGTGGGGAATATCGCCGCCGCAGAAGCCCTTGCCGTTCCAGGTGTACTTCTTGCCCTCGGGGAGGGTGAGGCACTCGGGGATACGCAGGCGGGGCACGTGCTGGCCGGCGGGGGTGTTGATGTTCAGCGGGGCGGGGAAGGAGGTGCGGCCGTCGAACATGCGCCAGGCGAACTTGAAGCCGGCGGCGGAGTTCTCGCAGTCGCCGGAAATGCCGCCCTCGGCGTAGCCGGGGAAGAAGAACTCGGTGTCCACGGGGGAGCCCTGGGTGGTACACCAGATGTTGGAGCCGGGCTTGCCCATGCCCTGCATGGTGCCCAGGGCGATCATGCCGCGGGTCCACTCAATGCCGTGACCGGCGCGGCAGGCTCCGCCCCAGCCGCCCAGGCCGCCGGCAGCCAGATATGTGTTCTTCTTGGCCCACTCGCGGGCCAGGGCGCGGATCTCGCAGGCGGGCACGCCGGACTCGGCCTCGGCCCACTCGCAGGTCTTGGGCTGGCCGTCGGTCTTGCCCAGCACGTAGTCGGCCCACTCCTCGAAGCCGTAGGCATGGGTAGCCACGTACTCCTTGTCGTAGGTGCCCTCGGTGAGCCAGGTGTAGGCGATGGCGAAGGACAGGGCGTGGTCGGTGCCCACCTTGGGGGAGAACCACTTGTCGCCCCACAGGGCGGCGGAGTAGTTGTAGTGGGGATCGATGAAGACCATCTTGACGCCCAGGTTCTCCTTCATCCACTTACGCCAGATGTTGGACTCGTAGGCCGCGTAAATACCGCCGTTGGTCTCAGGGTCGGAGGACCAGAAGACGATCATCTCGGCGTGCTTCAGGCCGTCCTCCAGCAGGTCGTACTGCTCGGGGTTGCCCAGACGCCAGGAGAAGCCCCACATGTGCATGCCGCCCCAGTGCCAGCCCTCCCAGGAGTCGGGGTTGTGGTCGGCGTAGGAGAAGCCCACCAGGTTCATGAAGCGGAAGTAGGCGGAGTGGCGGTAGCCCACGTTGCCCCACATATGGTGGGAGGAGGGGGTGGACAGAATGGAGGCGGGGCCGTACTCGGTGCGGACCCGGTTAATCTCCTTCGCCAGGATGTCATACATCTCGTCCCAAGTGATGCGCTCGTAGCCGGAGATGCCGCGGTTCTGGGGGTTGCGCTCCCCGTCGGGATCCCAGTCCACGCGCTTCATGGGGTACAGGTTGCGGCGGTCGGAGTAGATCATGGACTTAAAGCCGGCGGTGTACTGGGCCACCGTGGTCTTGCGGGGCGGGGTGAACTTCTGGCCGCGGGCCTCGATGGTCCAGGCGGGGGCGTCCACCTTGTCGTCAAGGTCCATGGGGGTCATACGGACGATCTTCCCATCCTTGACGTACACGAAGACAGGTCCGCCGGTGCTGGAGTTGGTCAGCCGATAGGTATCGCCCATCTTGACGCCAACACCCAGCTCATCGCCGGTCATGGCGCTTTCGGCTGCTTTCATTAACCGTTCGGTCTCTCCCATTTTGATTCCTCCTTGCAAATTTTCTGCTTGCTATTTATCAACGCGGCGTCTGCTGGGACGACGGATGATACAAATACTATGGGTTGTCCGGCCTGTTTATTCGGCCTCAAAACAGGTCGGGGGCCCACTGAGCCGGGTCCACGTCCATAAAGCGGGCGCGGACGAATTTATTTTTACAGTCAAAGGGAACGGTGGCGTCGATGATGGTCTTGCAGGAGATGCCCCGGTCCCGGTTGAGCACGTTGTACTCGGGGTGAGAGGAGGGGTCCAGGGGGTGGCAGCGGACGCCGGGGATGAAGATGGTGTCCAGATTGCCCTGGAACCGGGTGTTCATGGCCCACAGCACGTCGTTGCTGTCGAAGATATCCACATCGTCGTCCACCAGAATCACATTCTTCAGCTCGGGGAAGGCGGAGAAGGCCAGCAGGGCGGCCTGACGCTGCTTGCCCTCGTCGGTGGGGACGGTCTTTTTCACCTGGAGCACCGCCATGTACTTGCCGCCGCCGGCGGAGTGGGCGTAGACGTTGGTCACCTTGCCGGGGAGGGCCCGCTCCACCATGGAGAGGATGCTGGCCTCGGTGGGGATGCCCGCCATGGACACGTGCTCCTCAGAGGGGCCGATACAGGTCTGCATGATGGGGTCCTTCCGGGTGGTGACGGCGGTGACGCGGATCACGTTGCAGCGGGGGAACGCGTCGCCGGTGTAGCCGGGGAACTCGGGCATGGCGTAGCCGGTGCCGGTGGGGGCGTCCTCCTGGACGGTCTCGTTGGGGAGAACCTCGCCCTCAATGACGATCTCAGCCCGGGCCAGAGACTCGATGTCCTGGGTCTTGCACTTCACCAGCTCCACGGCGCTTTTCCGCAGGGCGCCGGCCACGGAGAGCTCGTCATAGCCATAGGGGGTCGTGGGGGGCTCGAAGCAGGCGCCGATGTAGATGGCCGGATCCAGGCCGATGCTGATGGACAGGGGCATGGGCTTGTTCAGGGCCGCGTACTTCTCATACATGGAGCCGATGTGGCGGGAGCCGGGCTGGAGGAAGACGCTGATCCGGTCCCGGCTGTGGATGCAGAGCCGGTGGATGGTCACGTCGGTCTCCCCGGTCTCGGGGTCCCGGGCCCGGAGGAGGCCCAGGGTGATGTACGGCCCGCCGTCGTCGGGGGTGTTGGTGGAGGCAGGGATCAGCTTGCGCAGGTCGAAGTCCGGGCCGGTGGCCAGGTGGATCTCCTCCTGGCAGGGGGCGGAGCCGGACACCATGACGGGGGCCACCGGGTTCTGGACCGACTCCATCAGGAAGCGGCCCAGGTTCTGGGGCTCAGTCCCCAGCAGGTGGGCCACCCGCTTGCGGCTGGCCATCAGGCCGATGGCGATCTTGGCGCCGGGATAGCCCTTTACGTTGTTGAAGACCATGGCGGGGCCCTCGCGGGTGGGGCGCTGCACGGTGCCGCCGGCGCCTACCCGGCGGTAGACGCCGGACAGCTCGTGGATGGGGTTGACCTCCACATTGGTCTCCAGGTACTGCCCCGGGAGGGTCTTCAGGTACTCCAGGGCGCTGCGCAGGTCGTTGACGTGATTGGTTTCCTTCATGCGCGTTCACTCCTTCTTCCATCATAAACTGTAACCTTGGATCACAGTCAATAAAAAACGGGACGCCATTTCCGACAAAAAACCAAGGCAGTTTTTGTGCAGGTATACCAGTGGTGTTCCGTTTTCTCCTTGTGTAAAACGCACAGGGGACGCAGTTTGCTTCTATGATAAACTGTATAATTGCTATACTGTCAAGCCGTTTTGAAAAAATTCCGCAATTTCACTGCGGCCGGAATAAAAAGGTGCGCCGTGCTTTCCTCAAACACGGCGCACCCCTCCCTCTGAAAGACAAGCGAAAACCGGATCGCATACCATTTTGAAGGCGGATGAAGGCGGGATGACGCCTTAGTCCTTCTTATCCTTCTGCTTGGCGAAGCCAACAAACATGATGACCAGCAGAACAGCGCAGAAACAGAGCAGATAGATTGCGCAAGTAGGATTGATTCCCACAAAGAGCGCCCCTTTCCACAATAAAATTATAGTGTCGGATTACCACTTGATATTCCGGCCGCTGGTGACCTTCCAGATCAGGAACACCACGGCGCAGCAAATCATGCCAATGATAAACTGCGAAGCGATAATTTGAATGGCCCACATAATATGCTCTCCCTTCTCAAATCGCGTCAGCTGCGGACAATGGCTTCGTCGGGATGCAGCGCCGCATACTTCTTGGTCCGCAGGCCGGGGGTCCCGGGCAGGACGGCGGTGAGGATGACGCCCAGCACCACCGAGCAGATGGTGACCGGATACATGTTCAGCTCAAGCGGCGTGCCCAGGCTGAAGGCCGGGGTCCAGAAGGTCCAGTAGATGTTGACGATGTAAGTCACCACGATGGTGATCCAGGCGGCGGGACGGCTGACCTTCCACACCTGGCCGCAGAGATAGACCACGAACACGGGGATGCCGAAGGAGAAGCACCAGATGAAGATGGGGAACACCACGTCGAAGCTCAGCGCACCGATGACCAGGATGATGGCCTGAACAACGATGCACACCCGCAGGAGCTTCATGAAGGTCTTGTCGTCCATATTGGGCTTCCAGGGGCGCTTGATGACGTCGCTGGCGATGACCATGCCGTTGCCCATGAGGACGGAGCCGCCGGTGGAGAGGCAGGCGGCCAGCAGGGAGACCATCAGCACGCCCACGATGGGGGCGGGCAGGGCCTCGATGGCCAGCAGGGGCACCACGGTGGAGACGTCCAGGGCGGGGTTGGCCAGCAGAGCGGGCACCACCATGCCCACCAGGGCGATGATGACCCAGGGCACGCAGGACATGACGTTGATGCCGGCGCCCAGGAACACGCCCTTGCGGCAGGCGCGGTTGTCCTTGGCGGCGAAGAAGGTGGTGTTCATGCACTGGGACACGGCGCCCGCACAGGTGTGGAGCACCACCACGGGGATAATCACGTTAAACCACACGTCGGGGTTGTTGAGCTCAAAGTTCATCAGCTTGTTGCCCATGCCGGCGGCGGTGTAGATCTCCTTGATGCCGTCCCAGCCGCCCATGTTGGCGGCCAGCCACACGCCGATCATGCCAAGCGCCAGGTAGGAGCCGCCGATGAGCACCACGGAGTTGATGATGTTCAGCCAGGCCATCTGGAGCACGCCGCCGAAGAGGACGTAGCACAGCATCAGGACCAGGGCGATGATGACGCAGGTGGGACGCAGGGGGATGGCGCCGCCGGTGAGGCCGTAGATGGCGGTGCCGGTGGCGATGACCTCGGAGATGCCGATGCCGGTCCAGGTCATGGTCTGGAAGGCGGCGTGGACGCTGCCCAGGCTGCGGCCGAACATCTTCTCAATGATCTCAGGCATGGTGCCCAGGCGGCTCTCGCGCACCCAGGGGCCCAGCCACAGCATCATGATGGGCAGGAAAATACAGCCCGCGCCCACGGCCCACCACACGGCGGAGGCGCCGATGCCGCCGTTGATGCCGGCGGCGGCCTGCTGCCACAGGCTCAGGGTGTGGCCCGAGCCCAGCGGCACCAATACAAAGCTGAAGGTCACCATCAGCCAGCCCATACCCTGACCGGCCTTGGTGAAGTCTTCCGCGCTCTTGACGTTCTTTCTGGAGTACCAGATGGACAGGACGATGATGATCACAAAATAGATAATTGCGACTGCTAACGCCAAAACACTCACTCCCTTTTTCTTGTCCGAATTCCGCTCCCTTGCACAGCCCGGGACGCCGCAGAGGGACGGCAGGCCCGGGCACATCTTGCGGCACACCGCATTCCCTTTGGTATACCAACATGGTCCATGATAAACTGTAATGTAGCTTTACACGCAAGTCTCAAATCCTTTTCACGCAGATTTTCGTCCGTTGCAACAAATTGGACCTTCCTGTTTCGTACAAAACTACAATGGACGCCCAGGGTTTTTTGTATTGAATCGCCAATTATAAACGGGAAAAGACCGGTAAGGACAGTATCATACCACTCTATACCAAACGCCGAATTTCGATTTTCTGTTTCCACAGCGGCGGATCTTATGATACAATAGCCGCAGCTCGATCCATCATGCCGCCCAAAGCGCCCCAGGGGGCGTTTTGACCGCATACATACCGGTCCCGGGCCGGGAGGAGGTCCCTATGTCCGACGAAACCCTGCTGCCAGGCGGCGTCCTGGCCCTGTCCGCCGCGGCCGCCGGCCGGCTCATCGACGCCGGGAGCGGAGACGCCGCCCTGCTCTATCTCCAGCTGCTCCGTGCGGGCCGCGTCCAGGCGGGCGAGGCGGACCGCGCCGCCCTCCGCTGGGACGCCGCCCGGCTGGAGGCGGCCCAGAAGACTCTGCTCCAGGGAGGGCTGATCCGGGCGGGCGCCCCGGCCCCCGCCGCCGCGCCGCCCCTGGAGCCCCCGCCCCCCGAGTATACCACCGCCGACCTCAACCAGGAGCTGGCGGATGGGACCTCCCTGTTCTCCGGCCTGGTGGCCGAGGTGGAGCGGCGGCTGGGCAAGGTCCTCTCGGTGGCCGACCTCAAAACCCTGTATACCCTCTACGACTACCAGGCCCTCCCGGCGGAGGTGATTTTGCTGCTGGTCAGCTGGTGCATCGAGGAGCACGTGCGCAAGTACGGCCCCGGCCAGCTGCCCCGTATGTCCACCATCCGCCGCCAGGGGCAGGCCTGGAAGAGCCGGGGCATCGACACGGCGGAGGCCGCCGAGGAATTTTTGCGCCGCCGGGCGGCCCTGGACACCAGCGAGGGGCGGCTGCTGGCCCTGGTGGGGATCACCGGCCGCCGGGCCACCGACCGGGAGCGGCCCTATCTGGAGCGCTGGCTGGAGTGGGGCTTCGGCGACGAGGTGATCCGCCTGGCCTACGAGCGGACGCTTTTCCAGAAGCAGAATATGAACTGGAACTATATGAATTCCATTTTGAAGAGCTGGCAGGGCAAGGGCCTGCGCACCCTGGCGGAGATCGAGGCGAGGGACAGCCGGGCTCCGGCCCGGGTCCAGAGCGCCCAGCCCCAGGACCCGCGGCCCTCCGCCGCCCCCGGCGAGGCCGAGCGCCGGGTCCGGGAGGATCTGGACCGGATGCGGGCCTTTATGCGCCAGCAGAAGGCGCAGGAGGGAGGAGACGGACATGGCGTATGAAGCGGAGGTCCTCCGGCGGGCGTCCCGCCGTCTGGAGGAGGAGCGGAGCCGCCGCTCCGCCGGGCTGGACAGGCGGCGGACGGAGATCTATCAGAAAATCCCCCGGCTGGCCGAGATCGACCGGCAGCTCCGGCGGACCATTGCGGGGGTCATCTCGGCCGCCCTGCGGGCGGGGGAGGACCCGGCCCCCGCCATCGGGGCGGTGCGGGCGGAAAATCTGGCCCTCCAGGCCGAGCGGGCCGGGCTGCTGGTCCGCTGCGGCTATCCCCCCGACGCCCTGGACGAGAAGCCCGCCTGCCCCCGCTGCGGGGACAGCGGCTGGGTGGGGGCCGAGATGTGCGGCTGTCTCAAAGCCCTGTGCGCCCGGGAGCAGATCGCGGAGCTCTCCAAGCTGCTGGATCTGGGGGGGCAGTCCTTCGACGCCTTCTCCCTGGACTATTACTCCGGCCGGCCCTGGCCGGGAGAGGCCCTCTCCCCCAGGGAGAATATGGAGTTTATCTATGAGGTATGCCTGAGCTACGCCCAGAAATTCGAGAAATTTTACTTCAAAAATCTCTTCCTCACCGGCGCGCCGGGGCTGGGCAAGACCTTCCTCTCGGCCTGCATCGCCCGGGCGGTGGCCGAGCAGGGCTTTTCGGTGGTGTACGACACGGCGGTGAACGTACTGGCTCAGTTCGAGGAGCAGAAGTTCTCCCGGGACGCGGAGGAGACCCGGGGGGCCCGGGCCGAGACCCGCCGCTACTTAAACTGCGACCTGCTGATCCTGGACGACCTGGGCAGCGAGATGACCACCCCCTTCGTCCAGTCGGCCCTCTATACCCTGGTCAACGCCCGGCTGACGGCCGGCCGGCGGACCGTGGTCTCCTCCAATCTGTCCATGGATGAGGTGCGCCGCCGCTACAGCCCTCAGACCGCCTCCCGCCTGGAGGGGGAGTACCGGGTGCTGCCCTTCTACGGCGAGGACATCCGGCTCCTCAGAAAGCAGAGGCTGTGAACGATGGAAATGGAAACGGAACGCCCGCTCCTCCCCCGGCCCTTTCTCAAGTGGGCGGGTGGAAAGCGCCAGCTGCTCCCCGCCCTGCGCGCCCACCTGCCCCCGGACTGGCGGACGCGGCGGTACTATGAGCCCTTTCTGGGGGCTGGGGCCCTCCTCTTCGACCTGGCCCCCCGGCGGGCGGTGGTCAACGACAGCAACGCCGGGCTGATCCTGGCCTACCGGGCCCTGAAAGCCGACTGCGCGGCGGTGATCCGCCTGCTGGAGGCCCACCGGGCCCGCCACTGCGAGGCCTACTACTACCAGGTCCGCGCCCTGGATCAGAGCCCCGGCCTGGCCGCCCTGTCCCCGGCGGAGCAGACCGCCCGGCTCATCTACCTGAACAAGACCTGCTTCAACGGCCTGCACCGGGTCAACAGCCGGGGGTACTTCAACGTCCCCTACGGCCGCTACGCCAACCCGGCCATCTGCGAGCCGGACACCCTGCGGGCGGTGAGCGCCTACCTGCGGAACAACAACATCACCCTGCGCAGCGGGGACTTCGCCGCCGCCGTCCGGGGGGCCCGGGGGACGGACTCCTTCGTCTACTTCGACCCCCCCTACCACAGCCCGGACAAGGCCCACTTCACCCGCTACGCCGGGGTCTTCGGCGAGGCCGAGCAGATCCGCCTGCGGGATACCTTCGCGGCCCTCACCCGGCGGGGGGTGCCCTGCCTGCTGAGCAACTCGGATACCCCCTTCATCCGGCGCCTCTACGCCGGATACCCCATCGACACCATCCGGGCCCGCCGGGCCATCAACTCGGACGCCGCCCAGCGGGGCGCGGTCAACGAGGTGCTGATCTGGAACTGGTGAGCCCCGCCGCCGGAAAAGGAGGAACCTGTCATGCGTGGAACGAACAAGACCTTTCTCCTGCTGATTCTGCTGTGTGTCTCAATCATGGGAAATCTGTTCCCGGCGGGGCTTCTGCTCCGGCCGGAGCCCGCCAAGTCCCCGGTGACGGGCACCTATCTGGCCGGGATACCGGGCGTTCCGGACCCGGACGCCCAGTATTTCGTGTTCACCTACGACGGCACCTACGCCCGCTACCAACAGTTCCACATGCTGGAGGAGGGACGCTACGCCGCCGGCTATGACGGCGTCTACCGCCTTACCCCGGACGGGAGCGGGAGCGCACGCTCTGTCTTTGTGGCGGACGGCGAGCGGGTCTTTTACCCGGACGGGGACGGGACGGCCCTGGTCTTTATCCGGGTCAGCGATACCCCCATGTACATCAACGTGGGCCATGGCGGTCCGGCGGAAGCGGGCCAATGAGCCGGACGGCCGGTCTCGACGCCGCCTGGCGGGAGCTCTTCCGGCGGCACCGGATTCTGGAGCGCATCGAGGAGGAGGGCCGCTTCTCCATCACCGCCGCCGCCATCAACGAGGTGCGGGAGGCCCGCCTCATGGCCAAGTTCGACCGCTCCGCCCAGCTCCCCCCGGTGTTTCGGGAGCACGGGCTCTCCATCCTGCCCGACAGCCGGGGCAGCTACGTCATCGGCCCCTTCCTCACCCACCGGCCGGTCCGCTATGACCCGGTGCGCCCCAAGCGCCTGGCCTCCCTGGGCCTGGAGACCCTGGATGAGTCCAATCTGTACAGCGAGGCAGCCGTCCTGCTGGCCTGCTGCCACGGGGGGCTGTTCGAGGATCTGCTGGGGGAGAAGTGCGCCCATACCATCGGCGGCCGCATGGGCTCCGGGGACTTCTCCTTCCGGATCGCCAACACCCGGGCGCCCAACCGCCCGTTTACCCTGGACGTTCACAACGCCCAGGTGGAGATCGACGCCGGGTATGAGAGCCGCAGCGCCCTGCTGCTGTGCGAGTGCAAGAACATGGCCTCGGAGGAGCTGCTGATCCGCCAGCTCTACTACCCCTACCGGCTGTGGCGGGGCAAGGTCCGAAAGCCGGTGATCCCGCTGTTTCTGGCCTGCTCCAACGACGTGTTCCACGCGTTTCTCTGCCGCTTTGAGGACGACGGGGACTATAACTCCCTGGCGCTGGTGCGCCATGGGGCCTATACCTTCGCCGCCCAGGGGCTGGAGCTGGCCGATGCGGAGGCCCTGTGGCGGCGCGCCGTCCCCGGCCCGGAGCCGGCGGCGATCCCCTTTCCCCAGGCCAACTCCTTCGCCCGGGTGGTGGATCTGCTGGGCGTGCTGTGGGAGCGGGAGCTCACCCGGGACGAGGTGACTATGCAGTACGAATTCGACCCCCGGCAGACCGATTATTACATCTCCGCCTGCCAGTACCTGGGCCTGGCGGAGCGGGGCCGGGACGGGGAGGGCAATCCGGTCTGCCGCCTGACGGAGCAGGCCCGGCGGATTTTAGGCAGGCCCTACCGGGAGAAGCAGCTGGGGCTCATGGAGGCGGTGCTGAGACGGCCGGTGTTCCACCGGGCCTTTGGACTGGCGCTGCGCTGCGGCGGGGTCCCCGGCCAGGGGGCTGTGGCCCGCGTTATGCGGGAGGAAAACCTCCCCTTGAACCAGAGGACGCTGGACCGCCGGGCCTCCACCGTCCGGGGCTGGATCGGCTGGCTGCTGGAGCAGTGCGGCGCCGAGGACCAGCTGACGCTGGAGTAGGGCGGGGCTTCCGGCCCCGGGAGGCGTCCCCGAAGGGGAATAGGGGTGCCGGAACCTCCGGCGGGGCAGGGGGTTCCACCCCCGAGGGGGCGGGCCTACCCGGCCGGGGCCCCATTTCTTTTCAAAAAGAAATGGGGGAAAGAAAATTAGGAACGATGGGGGAAAGGGCGGCCTCTCTGTCCAATGACCACCCACATTGATAGTAGTTGCGGACGCCCGATGGATTTGCCGGATGCTACGGCGGCGCTGCCGCGCTTGGGTGGCCCGCTACGATTATGACGCCCAGACTTGTGAGTTTCTGCAATTCAATTTCGTGATCGGACGGCCGCCACAGAGTACCCGCACTGTGTTTTAGATCGTTGGTTGAATCGGTGCGGAGCACGGGCGGGAAAGGGCCTGCCGCTTGGATATGTTGCAATATTCCAACAAGACCTAATGTTTTTGCCTCTTTTTTTCGATACATAGTATAAGGACGCCTTTTGCGGCCTGGACGGCAGGCAGCCGGTGGCTTTCCACCCTGGGGAGCGGAGGGCTGTCCGATCAAGAAACAAGGAGGGGAACTTTCATGGAAGGAGTCAGCCGCAAGCCGGTGCTCCCCCTGTTCCGGTGCATAGGATGTGGACAAACTGCAATATAAGCACTGACAAATCTCTTCTCTAGATGTACAATATAGACAAATAGGGAGGCGATGCCCATGGGCAGCTAATAAAGACCTTCAGGCGTTTCTTGGAGAAAGGATTCATGATGGAAGAAATCCGAGCATATTATATTGCCCCAAAGCTGGAGAAGGCGAGTTCCATACCGGGAAAAATAGAAAAGATGTTGCCGGTTGGCCGAATAGAGAAGACACGCAGAGGCGACCGGTTCTATTTTGTCGGACGTATACGCAGTGCAGATGAGATGCTAGAATTTCTCGCTTCCCGTCCCAATGTCGGCCTTTATAACGAAAAAGACGAACTGTGTGATGCGTTTCAGGTAGCGGAAGAAATTCGACAGTTACCATCTGGCTTCTCTAGGAGTGGTATTCATGCAGCTGGAACTGGAGCACCATATTGCGATCTGAGCGAGTGGGAACCGTTCATTCGATAGGAGGTGTACAATATGTTTACAAAAAACACGAAGGTGAAGAGAATTATCGCGCTTGTGTTGTCTATTTGTATATTGTCATCTATAGGGTACTTACCGGTGTCTGCTGCTGACGAAGTTGTTGCCACCTCTCCGGCTTTTGACATGGACGCAGAAATTGCGGAATATCTTGTAGAGCATGAAACTGCTACAATCATTTATCTTTATCCTGTAGGAGTGGACGAGGATGGGTCAATCATTTTAGATATTGATCGGGAGGCTACACTGAATGGTACCCGTTCAGCTAGAAATCTAGTGACGATTGGCTTATACATGAGGCCAGCAGGAACTAGAACATATCGACCGGAAGTTACATACTTTGGATATAACGGCACTCTCACGTATATATCTATTACGCTGGATTTTGGTGATGGCACCTATCAGAACCAATATGCATCGCCGCCGAGTGGTAACTATGGTTGGAACCTCTATTACAATAACAAAACATATGCCTCGGCTGGGACCTATTATCTTTCGATATTCTATGGGCGCATTGAAGTAAATGACCAAGTTTACTCCACGACAAATGAGATGCAGCTTAACCTTGATACCCTTACAGTTTCATAAAATTAAAGTGAAGTTTGTTCTCAATAATCCAATAATAGGTTGCCGCAGCCCGGAACACATCCGGGCTGCGGTTTTTTATATCATCGCAAGCATAGGCTACGCCAAAATCTCCCGGTACTCCTCAATGGTGCGCACGCGGCCCACGGCGGACAGCGAGGCGTGATCGAAATCAAAGATCGCCTCCGCCAGGTCCTGGATGTCCTGGCGCGTCACCGCGTCATAGGCGGCGATGATCGCCTCCGCATCCATGACCTGCCGCTGGAGGAGCTCCCCCCGGCCCAGCTCGCTCATATGGGCCTGGGTGGACTCCAGACCCAGAATCACGTTGGACTTGGACTGCTCCCGGGCCCGGTCCAGCTCGGCCTGAGTGACCCCCTCCGAGGCAAACCGGCGCACCACGGCGGCCACGGCGGAGAGGGCCTCCGCCTCGGTCTCCCGCCCCAGCGCGGTGTAGATGGCAAAGAGCCCCGTATCCACGTGCCCCGCGCCATAGGAGTAGATGGAGTAGCACAGCCCCCGCTTCTCCCGCACCTCCTGCCACAGGCGGGAGGACATGCCGCTGCCCAGCACCGAGGACAGGAGCTGGAGCGCAAACCGCCGCCTGTCTCCGTAGGGGAGGCTGGGGAAGGCCAGAGTCAGATGGTTCTGCTCCAGGGGCTTTTTCTTCACCGTAAAGGCGGGGCGGTAGGCGGCGGGCTTGACGGGGGCGGACCGGGCCGCCTCCATCCCGCAGAAGCGGTCCTTCAGGTCCTCCACGTCCTCCGGGCGGAAGCTCCCGGCCAGGGCGACCACAATGTCCGCCGGGCAGTAGTGGGTGCGCATATACGCCCGCAGAGTCTCGCCGGTCATCTTCTCCAGGGTGGCGGGGCGGCCCAGAATGGGCCGGGCCAGGGCGGAGCCCCGGAAGACCGCCGCCGCCAGCCGCTCGGCGCTCAGGTCCTCCGGGTTGTCCTCGTACATGCCGATCTCCTCTAAAATCACCCCGCGCTCGGTGCGCACGTCCTCCTCGTCAAAGCGGGAGTGGAAGAACATGTCGCACAGCAGGCCGGTGCATTGGGGGAGATGGGTGTCCAGCACCCGGCCGTAAAAGCAGGTACACTCCTTTGTGGTAAAGGCGTTGATCTGCCCGCCGATGGCGTCCATCTCCTCGGCCAGCTGGGCGGCGGACCGCCGCTCGGTGCCCTTGAAGACCATATGCTCGATGAAGTGGGCGGCCCCGCTCTCGGCCGCCTTCTCATGGCGGGAGCCGGTGCCCACCCAGATGCCCAGGGAGGCCGAGCGCACGCCGGGGACCTGCTCGGTCAGAATGCGCACGCCGTTGGGAAGGGTTAGTTTGTCGTACATGCAAAAACCTCGTCTATGGTGTGTTTGGGGCGGTCCGTTCTACGCCCGGAAGCCCTGGGTGATCGCCCCGGTATTCAGGTCCAGGGACATGGAGTCGCCCCCCATGCTCCGGATGAAGTTGACGGCGGTCTTGTCGCTGCTGAGGCGGAATTCCAGTCCGTACCCCTGCTCCAGGGGCACCGTGCGGTAGTTGCCGTCCTCATAGAGGATGCGGAAGCAGGTGTCGTTGTAGAGGGAGACGGCGCTGCCGCCGCTGCGCCGCAGGTAGCCCACGTACAGAACGGTGCAGAAGCCCGCGTCCGCCCGGTAGAGGATAGAGGAGCCGTAGATCCCCAGCTTCATCATGCGCTGGATGTTCTCCTCCTGGGTGAACAGGGGCTTCAGGGTCCCCTGGGCCCGGCCCTCGGGGGCCTTGTCGTACAGGCGCAGGAGTGTGACGATGCACTGCTCCCGGGTGTAGGCGCCCTGGGGGTCGAAGGTGTTGGCGCCGGCGCCGGTCATGACCCCCCAGCCGGAGATCAGGGCCACGCTGGGGGCGGCCCAGTCCGCCACGGCGGCGCTGTCGGCGTAGGTGAGGGCCTCCGCCGCCGGGACGGAGGAGGCGTAGCAGGCATAGGTCCGCTGGAGCATGGCGGCGGCCTCCTGCCGGGTGATGGCTCCGCCGGGGTTGAAGAGGGTCTCGCTGTCGTTGGTGCCGTTGACCAGCCCCAGGAAATAGGCGGCGTTGACATAGCCCTTGCCCTGGTCGTTCAGGACGCCCAGGTCGCGGAACTGATCCTGCTTGGTGAAGGCGGTCCACCAGCGGAAGGAGGTGTCCAGAAAGTTGGGGTCATAGGCGTTAATGTCAAAGGGCTTGCCGAAGCGGTCGGTCTGGGTATCGCAGTAGTCGGCCAGAAAGTCCTCGATCTGGTAGTTGCGGACGTTGCTGTAGGCGGCCTTGGCGTAGGAGGGATAGCCGTACTGGACGGCCAGGAAATAGATGGCGAACTGTGCAAACTCCGCCCGGGTGACCTCTTTTTGGTAGTCCCCCTGGAGATCCTCGGGGACAAAGCCCAGCTCCAGGGCCCGGGATACCTCCTCGCTGGCCCAGGCGGAGGGGGCGCCTCCCTCTGCGGCTGCGGCGGAGGGCAGGCACAGTCCGGCCGCCAGTACGGCGGTCAGCAGCATGGAAATCAGTCGCTTCATGGGATCAGGCTCCTTTCTGCCCCTATCATACACGAAAATGAGCCGCCGCGCAAGGGGGACGCCTGCGCGGCGGGCGCCCCATTTCTTCCCAAAGAAATGGGGGAAAGAAGGTCCAGGGCTCCGGCCCTGGACCCGGGGGAAAGGGCGGCCTCTGGGTTCAAGGACAGCCCACGACGAAACTAGTTGCGCCCGCCCGTACATTTGCCTGG
>CANSQX010000021.1 GCA_947649225.1 uncultured Flavonifractor sp. | reverse complement strand
CACGCTTGCCTGGTGACCCACTCCTCCTACATCTGCCGGTGGCCCGCCCGGACCTCCTCCCGGCTGGCCAGCCGGACGGGATCCCCGCCCCGGGCGGCCCGCAGGCCGGCCGCCGCCCGCTCCGTCTTTCCGATCAGCTTCTCCAAATAGAGCCCCCGCAGGGGGTCCTCCCGGCTCTGCCGGCCGGCCCACAGCTCCGCCGGGGTTAGGGGCCCCATCTCCCCCGCCGTCACCAGCAGAGCCACGTAGAGGGTCTCCCCCTCCCGGCTCAACACCTCCCGTACAATCCGGCAGTCGTGTTCCATCAGCCAGAGGCGCAGATCCTCCTGGGCGCTCATGGGCTGGAGCACCAGGGTGCGCCCCGCCTCCCGGCTCCAGGGGGCCGCCGCCAGAATAGACGCAATGGTCTCCCCGCCCATGCCCGCAATCACCACCGTATCCGCCTCCCCCGGCGAAAGGCCGGACAGCCCGTCGCACAGCCGGAAGTCCATACGGCCGGTCAGCCCAAAGCGCTCCGCCGTCTGCCGCGCCCGGTCCAGGGGACCAGGCCGCAGATCGGAGACCACTGCGGCGGCCACCCGCCCCTCCCGGAGCAGCCACGCGGGGAGATAGGCGTGGTCGGTGCCCACATCGGCCAGCCTGGCCCCCAAAGGCACCAGCTCTGCCACCGACCTCAGCCGGGGCGACAGCTCCAGACGTCCCACAGCGTTTCCTCCTCTCACTCCTGCCGGATCAAAAAGAGCGGCCTTGCGGGCCGCTCTTTTCAGACTGCTTACTTCGCGGCGGCCACACCCGCGTTGATCTTGGCCAGAACCTCCTCCACGTCCACACCGTGGACCATGCAGGCCTGCTCCACCGTCTCCCCGCGGGAGGACGGGCAGCCCAGGCAGTGCATCCCGATGGACAGGAAGATGGGCGCGGTCTCGGGGGCGATGTCCAGAATATCGCCGATAATGGTATCTTTTGTAATCTGAGCCATGGGAATATACCTCCAAAAATCTAGGATACCTGTAGTATATCCGATTTCGCCTCATTTTGCAAGACGGAGCCGGGCTTTCCAGAAAGTTTCTTGCGCTCTTATCCGGCCGAACCGCCCTCCGCGGACTGGACCGCCTGGGCGGGCGCAAGCTCCCACTGGGGCAGACGCTGCTTCAAGAGGCCCACCAGCCTCCCGGTCAGCAACACAGAGAGCACCGTTCCAATTCCCACGGAGACAATGGACCGGGCACCGGCGAGCTCAATGGCCACCGTGACCGCCACCCAGGTCAGGTCGCCGGCGAATTTCACCGGAGCCAGGGGCTTTTCCAGCTGTTGACTGATGGTCCGCAGCAGGGCGTCAGGGGCGGGGAGCACCATGTCCATCCCCACAATCAGTACGATACCCAGGGCCGTGAAAAAAATCCCGGCCAGGCAGATGAGGATCCGCACCCAGACGGGCAACGGCCCCAGACGGATCAGGTACACATACAGGTCCACCAGATAGCCGAAAGCCACCGACAGGGGCAGCTGGAGGATCAGCTTCAGGGGGAACCGCCGCAAAATGACGGCCTGGAGCAGAATGCAGACCAGCTGAAAGGCAATCATCATGTTGCCCAGGGTAAAGGGCGTTAGCCCGGCCAGCGCGGCGGGGATGGAGCTGATGGGCGACATCCCCAGCTCCGCTTTTTTAATGAGGACGATCCCCAGCGCCATAACGAGAAGGCCCACCAAATAGATAGACAGCCGCTTTTTCAGAGAAATCGTGATGACCCCCAAACCGCAGATACGCCTGCTTTTGATATTTCTTGTCCTATTATAGGGAAAAAAATGAAAAAATGCAAGGACAAATCCAAAAAAGAAGACGGCAACGTGTCGTTCTCTCCTGTCTGCCGAATAATACCCCGCAGAGAGCGCCCTCCGCAGGCGTTCCGCAGCCCCCTCAAAAAAGTGACGAAGCCAGTTTTTTGACTCGCTAAAAAAGAGGACGCCCAATGGGCGTCCTCTTTTTTAGCCGAATGATTAGCTCTGCTCCTCGCGCATACGGGCAAAGCAGTCGCTGCAGTACACGGGGCGATCGGACTTGGGCTCGAAAGGAACCTTGGCCTCGCCGCCGCAGGCAGCACAGGTCGCGGTAAAGTACTCGCGGGGACCGCGGGAAGCGGCCTTGCGGGCGTCACGGCAGGCCTTGCAGCGCTGGGGCTCGTTCTGGAATCCGCGCTCGGCATAGAACTCCTGCTCACCGGCGGTGAACACGAACTCCTGACCACATTCCTTGCATACCAGAGTCTTGTCTTCGTACATGATGATACCCTCTCTTTGCTTGTTGCCCAGGTCCGGAATAAACCGATCATGCTGGGACGTTGTAATATTGCGATCAGCTCTCGCTGATGTCGCCGGATGATAGGCGCTGTGCCAATTTGCGCCGGATGCGCTGGACAGCGTTGTCCACCGATTTCGGGGACCTGTTTACCTCGCGTGCAATCTCGGAGCAGGACAGTCCGTTCAGATACAACCCGAGGATTTCCGCTTCGAAACCGGACAACTGGCCCTTGAGTACGCCAATCCGCTCCCGGACCTCCTCCCGTCCGATGATCACATCCTCGGGATTTTCCAGCTCCAGGCGGCTGGGATCCGTGCCATAGGCATAATGGTCACTGTTTCCGTCAAAAAGAGGGGTTTCGAATGAGACGTAGTTGTTGAGCGGCGTGTGCTTATCTCGTGTTGCTGCTTTGATCGCGGAGAGAAGCCGGTGCTTGATACAGACCTCCGCGTACCTATGAAAGCCGGCCCCTTTGGCCGGGTCGAACTCCCGGATGGCGGCCAGCAGGCCCACCATACCCTCTTGGATGAGATCCTCACTGTCCCCACCCACCAGAAAATAGGGGCGCGCACAGATACGCACCAGACGGGTATACCGCACGACCAAGGCTTCCTCTGCCAGCCGGTCGCCGGAGGCGGCCAGCATACACAAGAGCTCGTCGGCGCGCCCGTCCTGCGGGGAGTAATCTGACTCCATATGAATCTCCTTGCTTATTATACGCGGAAGAGCGGCTCTTTGTCAAGCATTTATGCAAAATCTTCTGGAATTATTGGCGGCTTTTTATTACATTTGCCAATTTTTCTGCGGCAGCCTGTGCGGCCTCCCCAGTTTTGGCCTCTGCCATGACCCGGATCAGGTCCTCTGTCCCTGAGGGGCGTACCAAAATCCGCCCAGAGCCGGACAGGGCGGCCTCCTCAGCCCGGACGGCCTCCCACAGGCCGTCCCAGGCCATGATAGTCTCCTTCTGCTCCTTACCGGACACCGGCACGTTAAGCAGAACCTGGGGATACCGGCGGCAGCCTGCCACCAGCTCGGAGGCCTTCCGTCCAGAGCGGTGCAGCAGAGACAGGAACTGCAGGGCGGTGAGCTGGCCGTCGCCGGTGGTGGCGTGCCGGCGGAAGATGGTGTGGCCCGACTGCTCCCCGCCCAGCGCATAGCCATGGGCGTCCATCTCCTCCAGGACATTGCGGTCCCCCACATCGGTACAAAGAAGCGTGATGCCGTGCTCCCGGCAGAAGAGGTGCAGGCCCAGGTTACTCATCACCGTGGCCACCAGAGCGTCCCCAGGGAGCTGTCCGGCCTCCTTCAGCGCTAGGCCGCAGGCAGCGATCACCTGGTCGCCATCGATCTCCGTCCCGGTCTCGTCCACCATGAGGCAGCGGTCCGCGTCCCCATCAAAGGCAACGCCCAAGTGGTAGCCCCCCGCCGTTACCATGGCTTTCAGGCTGTCCAGGTGGGTCGAGCCGCAGTTCTGGTTGATATTCACCCCGTTGGGGTGGGCGTGGATCACATCGGTATGCAGATCGGGGAAGCGGCTGAACAGCGGGGTGGCAGTGGAGGAGGCTGCGCCGTTGGCACAGTCCACCAGTACCCGGAGCCCGGCCAGGTCGCTGCGCACCGTGGAGGCCAGATAAGCGGTGTAGTCCCGGACCTCCTTCTCGTGGGCGTGGACCACACGGCCAATCTCACCCAATGTTTTTAGGGGCGGCTCGACCCCGCTGAGGACCAGACGCTCAATTTCCCCCTCCAGCTCGTCAGAGAGCTTGAATCCCTTTCCATTAAAGATTTTGATGCCGTTGTGCTCAAAGGGGTTGTGAGAGGCCGACACAACAATTCCGGCGTCCGCCTTCTGGTCCACCGTAACCCAGGCCACGGCGGGAGTAGGGATGATGCCCAGGTGGAGCACATCCGCCCCGGCGGAGCACAGCCCGGCCACCAGCGCCCCCTCCAGCAGGTCGGAGGACACCCGGGTGTCCTTGCCGATGGTAAAGCGGGGTCTCTCCTCCCCCTTGGCCCGGGAGAGGACCTGGGCGGCCGCCATGCCAACCCGGTAAGCCAGCTTGGCGTCCAGGCTATCGTTGACCACGCCTCGGATTCCGTCTGTTCCAAACAATTTGCCCATAGATACACCTCGTTTTGAAAGTATGGAAACGCTTCTTACTTCGAGAAAAATCTCCTGTGTCCGTCCCCGTCAAACCGCCGCTTTAAGGCCCGCTCTACCGGGAAGAGACTCCCGATCATTACCGCAGTCTGGACCAGCGTCACCCCGCCGCACCAGAGCCCGGCGGCGTCCGCCCCCTTCCCCAGGCTGGGGAGCATGGCCAAGGCGCTCAGCGGGAGCAGCACGGCGCCCAGCCGGACCCACAACCTGCCGCAATAGGCGTGGGCAAAGGCCCAGGTCTCCGCGCTTTTCATGGATCGGGCGGTGCGGTAGCCATAGAGCCCGTTGATATCCCGGGGCGGCTCCACCAGAAAGCGCCGCCCCAGCGCCAACATTGCAGCCGGGATCAGCAGGACCATGATCAGGCAGAAGATCCAGAAACCCAGCATCAATCGGTCCCCCTTCCGTCAATCTCCGGCCTCAAACACATAGCGCAGCATCCGCTCCGGGTCCGCCAAAAAGGCCTGAGTCAGGCAGTAGTGCTCGGTCTCCCGGTAGTCCGCCCGGGCAATGCCTTCCTCCGACAGCTGGTAGAGGCAGGCCCCGGGGTAGGCCATGAGGATGGGCGAGTGCGTGGCAATCACAAATTGGGACTGCGCCTGAACCAGCAGGTGGATCTGCCCCATCAGGGTCAGCAGCCGGGAGGGCGACAGGGCAGCCTCCGGCTCGTCCAGCAGGTAGAGGCCCTCCCCGCCGAAACGGTTCTGTACCAGGGCCAGAAAGCTCTCCCCATGGGACTGATGATGAAGGGAGACGCCGCCGTAGCTGTCGATGACCCGGCCGCCAAAGGACGGTCCCTCGTCCAGCTCGTCGATGTTGGAGGCCACGTTATAAAAGCTCTCCGCCCGCAGGAAAAAGCCGTCCCGGGGAGAGCAGGAGCGGAAAACCGTCAGATAGTCCCCCAGGACCGAGTGGGTGGCCCGGGTGGAGAAGGTAAAATTGCGGGTGCCCCCCTCCGGGTTGAAGCCCAGGGCCACGGCCATGGCCTCCAGCAGGGTGGATTTTCCGGAGCCGTTCTCCCCCACCAGAAAGGTCACGGGGGCGTTGAAGTCCAGCCGTCCGCCGTCCCCCAGCCAGCGGACTGCGGGGATCCGGTTCAGGTAGGAATCCTCGGGCAGGGGCCGGCGGAGAAAGACCTGCCGCAGAAACGTCCGGTTCACAGGCTCAGCTGGTCCAGGCCGCCGTTCTGGCCCCCGGGGGCGGTCAGCCCCAGGTGCTCATAGGCCCGCCGGGTGACGCAACGGCCCCGGGGCGTCCGGGTGAGAAAGCCCATTTGCATGAGATAGGGCTCGTACACGTCCTCCAGGGTGACGGCCTCCTCGTTGATGGTGGCGGCCAGAGTCTCCAGGCCCACGGGGCCTCCGCCGTAGTGCTCGATGATACTCTGGAGCATCCGGCGGTCCACCGCATCCAGGCCCAGGAAGTCCACCTCCAGGGCGGTGAGGGCCTGGTCGGCCACCGGCCGGGTGATCACGCCACCCGCTATGACCTGGGCGAAATCCCGTACCCGCCGGAGCATCCGGTTGGCAATACGGGGGGTCCCCCGGGAGCGCCGGGCGATCTCCATGGCCCCCTCCTGCTCGATGGGGACCTCCAGAATCCCGGCGGAACGGGTGACGATGAGGCCCAGCTCCTCCGGGGTGTAGAGCTCCAGCCGCAGGGTCACGCCGAAGCGGTCCCGCAGGGGTGCGGACAGCTGCCCCGCCCGGGTAGTGGCCCCAATCAGGGTGAATTTGGGCAGATCCAGCCGGATGGAGTTGGCCGACGGCCCCTTGCCAATGATGATGTCGATGGCGAAATCCTCCATAGCGGGGTAGAGAATCTCCTCCACCTGCCGGTTGAGCCGGTGGATCTCATCCACGAAGAGGATGTCGTTTTCGCTCAGGTTGGTGAGCAGGGCGGCCAGATCGCCGGGCTTTTCGATGGCGGGACCGGAGGTGATCCGGATATGGACCCCCATCTCGTTGGCGATGATATTGCTGAGGGTGGTCTTGCCCAGACCCGGCGGGCCGTGGAACAGGACGTGGTCCAGGGGCTCGCCCCGCATCTTGGCCGCCTGGATGAAGATCTCCAGGTTGCCCTTGGCCTTCTTCTGGCCGATGTACTCCCGCAGGGTCTGAGGACGGAGCGAGCCCTCGTTCTCGTCCTCCCGGGTCAGTGAGGTGGTCACCAGGGGCTCCTCGGTCTCGAAGCCCCCGTTGTCGGAAAAATCAATACTCAATGCTTCACTTCCTTTTGTCCCCCTGCGGGGGACGGGGCTGGGCGGGGGCTCCTGAGCCCCGGCGGCGGGAGCCTCACTCCCGGAAGGACGGGGTTTCCCCCGCAGGGGACGCGCCTGCGCGGCGGGCGCACCCTTTCTTTTTGAAAAGAAAGGGTGGAAAGAAAACAGGGACGCCTCGCGTGCCCGGGCTTCCGCAATTTGGGCTGCCGCGGTGCTGCGGCGGCGGAGCCGCCCGCGCTGATGGGTTGCGGTCTCCTGCTTTTGCCTGCGTGACTGGCAGTGCAGGCCCGAGATCCCGGTCTGAGCACGCAGGAGGTCCTCCGTTCGCCGGACTCCGGCGAACGCCGGGGCTGGGGTTCGCAACTCAGGGATCTGTCAGCTCCAGCAGCACACAGAGCTCCCGGACCTCCAGGCCGTCCTCCCGACACCCGGCCGGGTAAGGGAGCACGACAGCCGCCACATAGCGCCCCGGCCCATAGAAATCCAGCTCAAAGCCCGTCTCGGACTCCGCCGTCCCAAACAGGAGGTAGCACCGGCTGCCGTACTGCGCCCAGGGCAGTGGCCGCTCCGGCTGGATGCCGAGGGCTGCAAACAAAACTGCGGCCGCCGGAGGCAGGGACTCCCGCCCCGCCCGGGCTTCCAGCAAAGACCGGCTGAATGTCTGGGTTTTCTTCTGATTTACAAAAACTTCCAACCCCGGCACCGGACAATAGAGGCTTCCACTAGGACCGCCCCCCTCCCCTGCTCATTTCCGCCGGAACCGGCTGCCTGTATTCGCATAAATCACACCGGCTAGGACGGAGGTGAAAAACAGCGCGATGCCGATCCAGGTCAGCGCCATGTTCTCCAGAAGATTGCTCAGGACGATAACGGCCATACAGCCCGCCAGGACCAGCATCAGTACGCCCATAAACCGGCACAGGGCTTTTTCGTCATATTTGGACCGCTCCTCCGGCCCGGCTGTATTGTATCCGGCGATAAGGAAGGCCCCTTTCCCGTGGAAAAAGACGGCGCTCAGGATCAGAAGCCCCACAATCGCGGCAGCCTCTGTCAGGATCGCAATCCATTTTTCCACTATTTCACCATCTTTTTCAGCGCCTGCTTGATAATCGCCTCCAGGGTGAGTGCGTCCAGGTCGATCCCCTTGAGGGCCGCGCCGATCTCGGCCTGGCCGTAGCCCAGCACCGCCAGGGCGGCGGCAGCCTCGCTGGCCTTGTTCTCGGGGATCACCGTCACGCCGGTGCCGCCGTAGCGCTCCCCGGCGGCGGTGATCTGGCCCTTGGCCAGTTTATCCTTCAGCTCCAGGATGATACGCTGGGCGATCTTCTTGCCGATGCCCGGGGCCAGGGTGAGGGCCTTTTCGTCGCCGGTGATCACCGACATGGCCAGGGACTCCGGCGTGGCGGCCGACAGGATGGACAGAGCCGCCTTGGGCCCCACCCCGGACACGCCGATCAGCAGCTGAAAGCAGTTGCGCTCCTCCTCGGTGGCGAAGCCGTAGAGCTCCATGGCGTCCTCCCGGACGTTGAGGTGGGTGTAGAGCTTGGCAGTCTCCCCCGCCCGCAGCCGGGACAGGGTCTGATTGGTGGTGCGGCAGGCGTAGCCCACCCCGCCGCAGTCGATCACCGCCAGAAAGGGGCCCATATGGGCCACCGGGCCTTTTACATAGTAAAACATTGCATCCGTCTCCGCCTTTTCCGTTTGTTCCGCGCCCCTTGACGGGCCGCGCCCCCTCCCCCGCTCAGCGGCCGCGCACCGCATACCGGCCGCTGCCGGGGCGGGCGGCGTCCGGGCTCTGGAGCCGGGAGGTATAGGACCGGGCGTGGCACAGGGCGATGGCCGCGGCGTCGGCGGCGTCGTCCGGCCGGGGCACAGCCTTCAGATTCAGCAGCCGCCGGGTCATCTCCATCATCTGACGCTTTTCCGCCTTGCCGTAGCCCGTCACCGCCAGCTTGACCTGGGAGGGGGAGTATTCAAAGATCGAGATCCCCGCCCGCTCCGCCTCGGTGAGAATGACGCCGCGGGCCTGGGCCACGCCGATGCCCGTGGTGATGTTGTTGGTGAAAAACAGCTCCTCCACCGCCATAGCGTCGGGGCGGAACATATGGATCAGCGCCTCCAGATCCTGGGCGATTTGCAGGAGCCGGGCGGGCAGCCGCGCCCCCGCCGGGGTGGTAATGGCCCCGCACCGCAGCAGCCGGGTCTTGCCCTGGGCCGCCTCCAGCACCCCGAAGCCCACGGTGGCAAAGCCGGGGTCGATCCCCAAAATGATCATGGCGGTCCTCCTTGTGTTCTGCACGGGAGCAGCCGGCTGCTCCAGCGGCTCTCAAGAGGTATTTTAGCACAAAACGCCCGGGAACGCAATGCGGTTGCATACGGAGCCTGTCCACCTCCGGTTCCGGGCGCTCTTTTGGCAAAAGCCAGCGGTCCGGACGGGGCTCTGCCGCCCAGTCCGGACCGCCGTGCCGCTACCGCCGCGCCGGCGCCAGCCGTTCCATCTCCCGGAGGAAGCGGTCCACCTCCCGGGCCGTATTGAACGCGGAAAAGCTGGCCCGGACGGTGCCGGTCTGGAAGGTCCCAGCGGTCTGGTGGGCCAGCGGGGCGCAGTGGAGGCCCGCCCGGAGGGCGATTCCCCGCTCACTCAGGGCGGCGGCGGCCTCCTCGCAGTCCATGCCCTCCAGGTTGAAGGAGAGGACTCCCGCCTGACAGCGGAGCATGGGGTCCACGCCGGCCCGGACGCCGGGGATTTCGGCCAGCCCCTGGGCCGCCCGCCGCAGCAGCGCCTGTTCGTGGGCCAGGATGTCCGCCGTCCCGCGGCGCCGTACGTAGTGGAGGCCCTCCAGCAGGCCGGCGGCGCCGCAGACGTTGTGGGTTCCCGCCTCCAGCCGGTCGGGGAGAAAGGCGGGCATCTCCTGGCTGGCCGAAGCGCTGCCGGTGCCTCCCTCCAGCAGAGGGACGGTTTTTACCTCCGCCCCGCACAGAAGGAGCCCGGTGCCCTGGGGTCCATAGAGGCCCTTGTGGCCCGGCATGGCAATAAAGGCCGCGCCCCAGTCCGCCAGGGAGACCGGGAGGCACCCCGCCGACTGGGAGGCGTCCACAATCAGCGGCGTCCTCCGCCTCAGGCACAGGGCGGCGACGGTCTCCACCGGCAGCACATAACCGAAGACGTTGGAGACATGGGTGCAGATGACGCAGGCCACCTCCGGGGTGAGGAGCTCCTCAAACCGGCGGACCAGGGCCTCGGGCCGGAACAGAGGTCCGGCGGCCACCTTCACCTGGGCCCCCAGGGCGTGGAGGGGCCGGGTCACGGCGTTGTGCTCATAGCCGGAGATGAGCACCGTGTCCCCCGGCCGGACCAGGGCCTTAATGGCCAGATTGAGGCCCTGGGTGGCGCTGCCGGTCAGGATCACCTGCTCCGGATCGGGGACCTGGAAGAGCTCTGCGGCGGCCTGACGGCAGGCGAAGACGGTCTCTGCGGCCAGCATGGCGGGGCGGTGGCCGCCCCGGCCGGGGCTGGCCATCCGTCCCAGGGCGGCGGAAACCGCCCGGCGCACGGCGGGCGGCTTCTGCATGGTGGTGGCGGCGCTGTCCAGGTAGATCATAGCAGCACCTCTTTATAGCTGCCGTCGCTGGACATGACAAACACCCGCTTAGGGCTCAGGCCCGCCCGGGCCAGAAGGGTCAAGGCATCCGCCAGGCTGCGCTCGGCCACCTTGACGGAGTGGCTGCATCCCTCCTGGTCGATGATCTTGGGCGAGCGGAGAATATGCGCCGTAATACCCGCCCGTTCCAGGGCGGCGGCCGTCCGCTGCGCGTAGGTCAGGGAACGGCACACAATGAGATAATAGACCATAGACGAAAACGCTCCTCTCATTGCAGTGTATGCAAGAGCGGAGCGTTTGGCGCATCCCGGACCGGGGGCGCGGCCGCAGGCTCAGAATCCGTATTCATAGCCGGGGGACGCCGCAGGGTGGAGAAAAGCCGGCAAGGCGGCGTTCGGTGTTTGTGGATACAGCCTCTCAGTCCCGCAGCTCCGCCTCCTCCAGCAGGCAGACCGCGTGGGCGGCGATCCCCTCCCCTGCGCCGGTGAAGCCCAGGCCCTCCTCGGTGGTAGCCTTGACGTTGACCCGTCCGGCCGGAAGATTTAAGCGGGCGGCCAGCCGCTCACGCATCTGCCCGATATAGGGCGCCAGCCGGGGCCGCTGGGCCAGGACGGTGGCGTCCACATTGCCCACCCGAAAGCCCGCCCCGGCCAGCCGCTCCATCACGGCGTCCAGCAGCCTGAGGCTGTCGGCCCCCTCATAGGCCGGGTCAGTGTCCGGAAAGAGGCCGCCGATGTCCCCCAGCCCCGCCGCGCCCAGCAGGGCGTCCATCACCGCGTGGGTGAGGACGTCGGCGTCCGAGTGGCCCAGCAGCCCCTTTTCCCAGGGGATCTCCACCCCGCCCAGCACCAGCCGCCTGCCGGGGGCCAGCCGGTGCACATCGTAGCCGTGTCCGATTCTCATCGTCACTTCACCATCCCCCGTCAAAAGCCGTCCCGCCGGGCCAGCAGGGCCTCGGCCACCGCCAGATCCTCCGGCGTGGTGATCTTCAGGTTGGCGTAGTCCCCTTCTGTGAGGGTCACGGACATGCCCAGCCGCTCTACGGCGGCGCAGTCGTCGGTAAGGGAGACGCCCTCCTCCAGGGCCTTGGTGAGGGCGGCCTTGATGAGTCCCGCCTCGAAGACCTGGGGAGTCTGGACGGCCCGGAGCTCCGTCCGGTCCAGGGTGGCCTCCACCACCCCGCCGGGGGCCCGCTTGACCGTGTCCTTGACAGGCACCGCCGGGGCCGCCGCGCCGCACTGAGCCGCCGTTCGGACGGCCGCCTCCAGCACCTCGGGAGTAACCAAGGGCCGCGCCCCGTCGTGGATGGCGATGAGGTCGTGCCTGAGCCCCAGCTCCCGGATCCCCGCCAGCACCGAGTGGGCCCGGGTCTCCCCGCCCACAATCACTTTTGTCACCTTGGCAAAGGCGCAGTCCTTGCACAGCCGCCCCACCGGGACGATCAGGTCCTCCCGGGTGACCACCACGATCTCCTGGATATACGGACAGTTATCGAGCGCACGCAGAGTATGAACCAGCACCGGCATCTCTCCCAGAGGCAGAAGAAGCTTATCCTCCCCGCCCATCCGGCTGGAACTTCCGGCTGCGGGAACGACGGCGGCGCAGTCAATCTCCGTCTCCCGCTTCCGGTCCAAAAAACGCCGCAGCAGTCCGCCCATCGGCATCCTCTCCCTTCATGAAAAAGGAGCCCGCGGGCTCCTTTGGTGTGTCAGGCCATCGCTGTGTTGATGCGTGCCTCCACGTCCTCATAGCTGGTGTTCTGAGACAGCACAATCTCGGAGATCAGGATCTGCTTGGCCGAGTGGAGCATCTTACGCTCCCCGGTGGAAAGCCCTCGCTGGCCGTCCCGAACCATCAGTCCCTTCATCACACGGGCCACCTCCAGCAGATCTCCGCTCTTGAGGCGGAGCATGTTCTCCCGGTAGCGGCGGTTCCAGTTCTGATCCATCTCCACCTCGATGTCCGGCAGAGCAGCCAGGACCCGGTCCGCGTGGTCCCGGTGACAGACGGGGCGCACCCCGATCTCCGCGCTGGTGGCAATGGGAACCATCACCAGCATCCCATTCACCGGCAGCTTGAGGATGTAGTACTCCCGTACTACGCCGTTGACCTTCTTCTGCACAATACTGTCTACGACACCGGCACCATGCATCGGATGAACGATTTTGTCCCCTACTTGAAACATGATTCCCACCTCCCAGCGGTACGGGCCCCACTTGGCCCCCTCTTGTCAGCCTCCTGCTCTATACAAAGAGTATTATAGACGCTTTTCCGGCCTTTTGCAAGCGAAATTGCACATGTTCCGTGGAAAAAAAGGACTAAAATCGGACTGAAACAGAAAAAACCCCCATTTTCAAACGAAAACGGGGGTTTTTGACAGCCCTGTGGAGCGCCGCTTACTCGGCGAACTCACCTGCGACCTCGGTGGAGCCCTCCTCGGAGCTGGCCACCACGGCGTCCTCGCCGTCCTCGTCAGCAGACTGGGTGCGCTGGGCATCCTCCAGCAGAGCGCGGATGGACAGGGAGACCTTCTGGCGGTCAAAGTCAATGTCGGTGATCTTCACGTCCACCATCTGGCCCTCAGAGAGCACGTCGCCGGGCTTGTCGATGCGGTGATCGGCAATCTGGGAGATGTGGATCAGGCCGTCCACGCCGGGGACGATCTCGGCAAAAGCGCCGAAAGTCATCAGCTTCACTACCCGGACATTGGCGGCGTCGCCGATGTTGTACTTGCCGGTGAAGGTAGCCCAGGGATCCTGGCTGTGGTCCTTCATGCCCAGAGAGATCTTCTTCTTCTCCTTGTCGGCGGAGATGACGTACACCTCTACAGTATCGCCCACCTTCACCACCTCGGATGGGTGCTTGATGCGGGACCAGGACAGCTCGGAGATGTGGACCATGCCGTCCACGCCGCCGATGTCCACGAAAGCGCCGTAAGAGGTCAGGCTCTTGACGGTTCCAGTATAGCGCTTGCCGTCCTCGATGCTCTCCCACACCTCGGCAGCCTTGGCAGCCCGCTCCTCGGCGGCTACAGCGCGGATGGAGCCCACTACCCGGCGGCGGGAGCGGTTCACCTCGGTGATGCGCAGGCGGACCTTCTGCTTGATCAGCTCGCTCATGGGGGCCTCGCGGGGCAGGCCGGTCTGGGAGGCGGGCACAAACACGCGCACGCCCTTGATGTTCACAACCACGCCGCCCTTGTTCTCCTCCGTGACCACACCCTCCACGGTGGTGCGGTCTTCCCGGGCCTGCTCGATGTCGTCCCAGCTCTTCACAGTATCCAGGCGCTTCTTGGACAGGGTGACCACGCCCTCCTGGTCATTGACCCGCATCACATAGGTCTCAATCTCGTCGCCAACCTTTACCAGGTCCTCCACCTTGACCGTGGGGTCATCGGTGAGCTCGGACACCGGTATGTAGCCGGCGTGCTTGGTCCCGAGATCCACATAGATCTCCGTGGGCGTAATGCCTGTGACAACGCCCGTAACCTTCTCCCCTGTATTTAAAGTCTTGATCGATTTCTCCAGCAGTTCCGCGAAGGACTCCTCGATCTCCATGATTTCGTCACTCATTTTGTCATAGACCTCCTTTATAATCCACCCGGGCGTGGACGCGCCCGCAGTGATTCCGATAGAAGCCATTCCGCACAGGTCGGAAGGTTCCAGCTCCGCAGCCCGCTCCACCCAGAGCACCCGGGAACAGCAGGCAAGACACAGCTCATAGAGACGCCGGGTATTGGAGCTCGCCCTTCCGCCGACGACAATCATGGCGTCACATTGGGCGGCCAGTGCCTTGGCCTCCAGCTGCCGCTTACGCGTAGCATTACATATTGTATCAAAAATTTTGAGTTTTGTACACTCTTTTTTTGTTTTTTCTGCGGCGGCCTCCCAGCTCTCCTGGGGAATTGTGGTCTGAGAGACCAAAGTCAGGGGCATTTCCCGCCGTTTTTGGTCTTCTGTAAACCATTTTGTCACATTTTCCGCATCTTCCAGAATCACTGGACTGCGGCACCACCCGGCAATGGCCAGCACCTCCGCATGGTTGGGATCCCCCAGAATAAGGACGGTGCGCCCTTCGGCCTCAGCCTCCTGGGCGAGGCGGTGAATACGGGCCACGTTGGGGCAGGCCGCGTCTACCACCTGCGCCCCCCGGGCAGCCAGGGCCTCATGGATCGCCCGCCCCTCCCCGTGGGAACGGAGAATCACGGTGCAGCCAGGCGGGACCTCCTCAGGGCGCTCCACCAGCCCCACGCCCAGATCCCGCAGTTCCTCAATGACGCTCTCGTTGTGAATGACCGGCCCCAGCATCACGCACGGCCGCCCCGACCGGGCCGCCTCCATGGCCAGCTCCACGGCGCGCCGCACGCCGTAGCAGAACCCCGCCGTCTGCGCCAGCCTCAGCCTCATACCGCCTCGGCCTCCAGGGCCTTGATGCGGACCATCAGGTCGTCAGCGATCACCCGGTAGTCGTCGGCAGTGGGCTTCTTTCCGGCGAACTGGGGGTAATAAGGCTCTCCGAAGACCACGGGGTTGCGCCGGAACCAGCGCTTTTCGGCGTTCACATAGACCGGGACGATGGGGACCCCCGTGCGGGCGGCCAGCATGGCACAGCCGGTCTTGGCGTCCCCCGCCACCCCGTCCGTATGGCGGGTACCCTCGGGGAACATCAGCAGCTGCTCCCCCGCCTTCAGGTACTTCATGGCGGTCTTGATGGCCACAATGTCCGCCCCGCCCCGCTTGACCCCAAAGATGCCCCCCCACTTCAGGATCAGCCCCAAAACCGGCCAGTGCATGATCTCCTCCTTGGCCATGACGTGGATCTGCCTGGGCCAGCCCAAGGCGTAGGCCACATAGAGCGGGTCGCTCATGCGGGTATGGTTGCAGCAGTACAGGGCTCCGCCGTCGGGGATATGCTCCCGGTGGATGGTCTTGGTGGGCTTTAAGAGCCGGTAGAGGGGCCACAGGATCAAGTAGGCGATGATATAGACGATATTCACGCGCCCAGCCTCCCCCTCACCGTCTCCAGCAGCAGGGAAAAGCTCTCCTCCAGGGACAGGCCGGTGGTGTCCACCAGGACGGCGTCCTCCGCCTGCCGGAGGGGGGCGGCCGCCCGGCTGCTGTCCCTCTCGTCCCGCTCCAGCAGGTCCCGAAGCACCGCCGGATAGTCCGCGCTCTGGCCCCGGGCGAGGAGCTCCTCATAGCGCCGCCGTGCCCGGGCCTCCGGGGCGGCGGTGAGGAAGATCTTCACATCGGCCCTGGGCAGCACCACGGTACCGATATCCCGGCCGTCCATGATCACGTCGTGGGTCCGGGCCAGCGCCCGCTGGCGCTCCAGCAGGAAAGCCCGCACCTCCGGCAGTGCCGAGACGCCCGAGGCATAGGCCGAGATCTCATGGCGGCGGATCTCCTCCGTCACATCTGCCCCGTTCAGACTCATGTGCTGGAGGCCGTCCGCCCCGTGAGCCAGCCCGATGTCCAGCCCGGGCAGCAGTGCGGACACCCCCGCCCGGTCGCCGGGCGCAGTCCCGCTCTGAAACGCAGCCAGCCCCACCGTGCGGTAGATGGCCCCGGTGTCTACATAGAGGAAATTCAGCGCCCCGGCCAGCCGCTTGGCCATGGTGGATTTTCCAGCCCCGGCCGGTCCGTCAATCGCCACACTGCGATACCCTCTCTCCATCCGAAAAAGCCTCCTCTTTGAGGTTTTTTTGATTGTCAATGATCCCTATTGCGCGGAACATGCGGCAGCAGCCGCCAGCCCCGCCGCCCGGCCGGTGGACCAGGCGATCTGCAGGTTGAAGCCGCCGGTGTAGGCGTCCACATCCAGCAGCTCCCCGGCGAAGTAGAGCCCCGCCGTCTTCTTGGAGGCCATGGTGGATGGGTTGACCTCGGACACCGTCACCCCGCCTGCGGTGACGATGGCCTCCTCCAGGGGCCGGGGCCCGGCGATGTGGATCTCCAGCCCCTTCAGTACCGTCAGAAGCCGCCGCCGCTGGACCTTGCTCACCTCCCCGGCCCGCAGGTCCAGGGGGATGCCGCTCAGCTCGGCCAGCACCGGGATCAGCAGCCGGGGAGCCAGCCGCTCCAGCACATGGCCAAAGTGGCGGGCGGACTGCTCCGCCAGCTCCCGGACCAGCCGCCGGTCCAGAGTCTGCTCGTCCAGGGCGGGCTTGAGATCGATGGCGATCTGGTAGCTGTCCTCCGCAAACTCCCGCATGTGAGCGCTGGCGCTGAGAATCAGCGGGCCGGACAGGCCGAAATGGGTGAAAAGGAGTTCCCCTTGCTCCCCGAAGATCACTTTTCCCCTCCCGTTGCGCACCTTGACAGCCACGTTGCGCAGGGAGAGCCCCTGCATTTGGGCGCAGAAGGGCTCCACGGCCTCCAGGGGAACCAGGGAGGGCCTGGGGGGCTGGACCGTATGTCCGGCGGCCGCCGCCAGGGCGTAGCCGTCCCCGGTGGAGCCGGTCAGCGGATAAGATGCCCCACCACTGGCAAGGATCACCGCTTTACAGGAGTAGCTCCCCCGCTCCCCCACCGCGCCAACCGCCCGCCCCTCCTCCAGACGGAGGGACAGGACCCGGTCCTGGATGATCTCCACCCCAGCCCGGCGCAGCCCCCGCAGCAGGGCGTCGATCACATCGGCCGCCCGGTCGGACCGGGGGAACACCCGGCCGCCGCGCTCGGTCTTCAGCGGGACCCCCAGAGTGGTGAAATACGCCTTCACCGCCTCCGGCGGAAACCGGGTCACGGCGCTGGTAAGAAAGCGGCCGTTGCGGGGCGTCTGGGCCAGGACCTCGGGGGCGGTGCAGTCGTTGGTCAGGTTGCACCGCCCCTTGCCGGTGATGTACAGCTTGCGGCCCAGCTTGGGGTTGCGCTCCAGCAGGAGGACAGAGGCCCCCCGCTCCCCGGCGGCCAGCGCCGCCATGCAGCCCGCCGCACCGCCGCCAATCACAATCACATCGTACAACTACCGCTCTTCCTCCGCTTTCTCATAGACCTCGTACTCGTCCCAAATCTGCTCCAGGGCCCCGAAGGTGGCGGAGAGGTCGTCGTTTTTCAGCCGGCCCACCGCCACAATCAGGGCGTTGATCAGGCTCAGCGGGGCCACCAGCGAGTCCACAAAGGAGGCCATATCGCTCTTGGCCATCAGGGTGTGGTCGGCAATGGGAGCCAGCGGGGAGCCCTCGCTGTCGGTGACGGCCACCACCGTGGCCCCCCGGCTCCGGGCGTACTGCATGGCCTTCACTGTCCGCCGGGAGTACCGGGGAAAGCTGATGCCGATGATCACATCCCCCGGGCCGATACGGAGGATCTGCTCGAACACCTCGCTGACCGAGGTGCTGTGAATCACAACTACGTTCTCAAAGATCAGATTGAAATAGAAGCCCAGAAAACCTGCAATGGCCCCCGCTGATCGGATGCCCAGGATATAGATCCGCCGGGCCGAGACAATGGCCTCCGCCGCACGCTCGAAGTCGAGCCGGTCAGCCTCCTCCAAGGTCATGCGGATCTTTTCAATGTCCGACTGCATCACCATAGACAGAATATCCTGGTTTCCGATGCGGTCGTTGGAGACCTCAATCCGCTGGATAGATGTGAGCTTGCTGCGGATCATCTCCTGCAGCGCTTTCTGCATGGCGGGGTAGCCGTCATAACCCAGCTCGGCGGCAAAGCGCACCACCGTGGACTCACTGACGTTGACGGTTTTCCCCAGCCGGCTGGCGGTCATGAAAGCGGCCTTATCATAAGAGGTGAGAATAAAGTTTGCAATGAGCTTCTGTCCCTTGGAAAAACCGGACATTCCGCTCTGAATGGTGGAAAGAATATCTCTGGACATGGCAGCGGCCTCCCGCGGCTCAAACCCCGTCCCTGGGATCAAGCGCCTGTATTTCGCGCACCGGACCGGCCCATACGGGGCCGGATAAAAAAGGGTACTCTGCTATGATAACGGGAAATGTGAGGAAATGCAACAGCTTTTTTGCAGGCGGGCGGATTTTTCCTGCATGGTATGTCCTCTCAGCGCCCGGTCAGGCCCCGGAGCTCCTCTCCGGTCAGCCTGCGCCAGCGCCCGGGCGGCAGGCGCCCCAGAGAGAGGCTCCCCTCCCGGATCCGCTTGAGGCGCAGGACCTCCAGCCCGGCGGCGGCGCACATCCGGCGCACCTGCCGGTTTCTCCCCTCGTGGATCACCACCGACAGGCGGGCCCGATCCCCGGTCCGCGCGGCGACCGTCACCCGCGCCGGGGCCAGCGGGACGCCGTCCAGAGCCATGGGGCCCGTGAGCACCGGCAGGGCCAAGTTCAGGTCCCCCCGCACCGTGACCAGGTACTCCTTTTCCACCTGATGGCTGGGGTGGGTCAGGGCATAGGTGAGCGCCCCGTCGTCGGTAAAGAGGAGCAAGCCCTCTGAGTCCCGATCCAACCGCCCTACGGGCCAGACTCGTACCCCGCAGTCCGCCACCAGCTCTGCCGCAGTCCGCCGGCCCCGCTCATCGGCGCAGGTGGTCACAAACCCACGGGGCTTGTGGAGCATCAGATAGGTGCGGTCCTCCGCCCGGCCCAGAGGACGTCCGTCCACCGTGATGACATCCCGGTCCGGGTCGGCCCGGCTCCCCAGCTCTGCTGTCAGGCCGTTTACCTTAACACGCCCGGCTTGCAGCAGACCCTCGGCGGCCCGGCGGGAGGCCACACCGTGGGCCGAGAGTATTTTTTGCAGGCGCTCCTCCATGGGTTTCCTCCCTTTTCTCCCCGGTGCGCGGCAAAAACCGCGGCGGTGCCGCCGCGGCTTTTGGAGTGCCGGAGTCTGTTCTTTCTGTCAAGCAAAAACACCTTACCGATCGGAGCATTCCCTGTCCGGCGGGAGCAACAGCGACGCCAGCCCCTCCTGACGCCGCAGCAGGTCCAGCAGCCGGCCGGCCAGCCCCCGCCCGCTGTCCGCATCGGAGGCCGCAGACCGGGCGTAGACCAGATAGCTCTCCCCAATGGGCTCCCCTTCCAGATAAAAGGTGATGGCTCCGGCGATGTCCCCCTCGGTCACCGGGGCCTGAACCCGCTCCGGCAGGGTGATCCGGGCAGTCACCCGCTCCTGGCCGGTCAGGGGGTAATACACATCCTGGTAGGTTCGAACCGGCACGAAGCGGCTCAGACTTCCATCCAGGGGAACAGTACGAAACTCCCGTCCGGCTAAGGCCAGCATGTGGGCGGGGTACTGAGAAAAGCCGTAGTCGAAGAGCGCGGCGTGGTCCCGCCAGTCGTCCGGGTCGTTGAGCGTAACTGCAATCAGGGTCTGTCCCTCCCGCCGGGCACAGGACACCAAGGTACGCCCGGCCTTGTCGGTGTACCCCGTCTTCATGCCCACACAGCCCTCGTACCGCCACAGAAGCTTGTTGTGGTTGGTCAGGCTCCGCCCGGCGATGGTGATGGACTTGGTACCCACGATCCCGGCCAGCACCTCGTTTTCCAGAACCACCCGAGCCAGCCGGGCCATATCGGCGGCCGTGGAATAGTGATCCTCGTCGTTCAACCCGTTTGGGTTGGCGAAATGGGTGTCCGCCATGCCCAGCTCCTCGGCCTTGTCGTTCATCCACGCCACAAAAGTCTCCACGTCCCCGGCGCAGACGCAGGCCACCGCCACCGCCGCGTCGTTGCCCGAGGCCAGCAGCAGCCCATAGAGCAGCTCCCGCAGGGTGAGTCTCTCCCCTGCACGCAGGTACATGGAGGAGCCCTCCGCCCCCGTCCACTCAGGCCGGATCTCTACAGGCACATCCAGACCGGCTGGGGATTCCACCGCTACCAGAGCGGTCATCAGCTTGGTAATGCTGGCGATGAGCCGCCGTTCGTGGGCGTTTTGTTCGTAGAGCACCCTGCCAGACCCGGCGTCCACCAGGATAGCAGAGGAGGCCGAGGTTCCCGGTCCAGCCGCCCGGGCCGGACCCGGCAGCAGAACTCCCGTCAGACAGACGGCCAGCAGGGCCGCAAAAAACCGTTTCAAACAGCATCACCTCAAAATTTATGCGATGCTGTTAGTATGGACACCCCGCCGGTTTTCATCCCGGAACTTGTACCGTAGATAGAGGACAAAGCCCTTAGAGCTCCTCAGGCTCCTTCTTGTCCTTCTGCTTCTCAATGAAGCCGGTCACCTTGTCAACCAGGTCGGGGACCATCTCCACCACCCGGTCCAGGGTCGTCCCGGCGGGCGGGGCCACGGGCAGGAGCTTCACAGACTCCCCCCGGACGACCAGGAAGCCGATGGGAGTCACCCGGATCCCCGCGCCGCTGCCGCCGCCGAAGGCGTTGTCTGCCTCGGGCCGCTGGTTTTTGGTGGCAAAGTCGCTGCCGCCCGAGGCAAAGCCGATACTCACAGTGGAGACAGGGATCAGCGTAACCCCCTCGGCCTGGATGGGCGTGCCCATGACGGTGTTGACATCCACCATCTCCCGCAGCCTCTGCATGGTGGTGGACATCAGGTCGCCAACAGGATGCTTTTTCTCATTTTCCATGGTCAAACCGCCTCTTTCTGTTGTTTTTCCTACAAATTCATCCAAATGCTTCGGAGCGCCGCTCACCGGGCCGCTCCGGCCGGGGCGGCTTTCTGCGTTGCCCTTTTCTCCGCTCTTCCGGCCCGCCGGGTCCGAATCAGCCAGCCCAGCAGGCGGAACCCGAGGGACAGCCCCCGGGACAGCGGCAGGGGAACAATCAGGCAGAAATAGTCCACCCGAGTGGCGGACAGCGTAAAATCCACGGCAGAGCGGATGCGCCGGTCCCGGACCTCCACAAACTGTTCGGCGGCGGGCCAGACCAGCCCCAGCGCCGAGTGAACGCCCCCAAAGAGCAGGGCCGTCTTGGCCGGGTCCTCCCCGCCAAAGGTCACATCCAGCCAGAGCCGGTCCAGGGGAATCCGCTTGCGGGTGAGCTCCTCCAAAGCCTGCCTGCCCAGACCGGCCAGCAGGCGGCGCTGAGCCTTCTGCTTTTCCGGATCCTTGGGCGGCTTGGGCTTTTGCTTCTTGGTCTGCTTCTTTTTGACCCTTTTTTCGGCCTTTTTGGCCTTTTTTCGGGCCCGTGCGGCCTTCTGCTCCGGGGTCTCCCGGCGCACGATAGGGATTTTGAAGGGGCCCAGCCGGAGCTGGAGCAGCAGCCCCGCCGCCTCATACTCCACAAAGACCCGCAGCGGAGCCACGGTCAGCAGCACCGTCAGCCCGGCCAGCACGGCCGCCAGGATCAGGAGGACGACCAGCAATCTCACAGCGGCTCCACCCCCTCCTCCGCAGCAGCCGGGACAGCCGCCGTCTCCTGGCCGGGCGGTCCCGCCTCCATCTCCTGCAAGCGGGCCAGGCCGGCCTGCATGGCCAGGGTGAACTGGCCGTCCTCCGGGGAGGCGTTGGGCAGCTCGGGCAGGTCCTCCAGGCTGGAAAGCCCGAAGGAGCGCAGGAAATTCTGTGTGGTGCGGTATTGGATGGGCCGACCGGGCACCGCCAGGCGGCCGCACTCCTCAATGAGCTCCCGGTCCAGCAGAAGCCCCACAGTATATGCGCTGTCCACCCCCCGGATCTGGTCCACATAGGCCCGGGTAGCGGGCTGATAGTAGGCGATGACGGCCAGTACCTCCAAGGCGGGCTGGGACAGCCGGGGGGGCCTGCGGCTCTCAAAGGCCCGGCGGATAGCGTCCGCACAAGAGGGGGCCGAGCAGAGCTGGTAGCTGTTTTCCAGCCGCAGCAGGCGCAGGCCCCGGCGCTCGTAACTGTAGTAGTCGGACAGCCGCTGGCAGACGGTGTCGGCAGTGGCCCGGTCGATCTCCAGCGCCAGACACAGCCGCTCCACCCCCACCGGCTCCCCGGCGGCAAAGAGGATGCCCTCAATGGCCGATTCAATCTCCTTTAGTTCCAATGGGTTCCCCCCTCGCTCCGGCGCTTTCTGGCGCGGCCGGGCCGCGTAAGAGTCTGCTTGAAACGCCGGAGCAAGCCCGCCGCTTGGGCGCGCTGATTCCTGGCTTTTCAACAGGCTCTAGTAAATATCGGTGGAGAAGTCCACGCCGTCCGTCCCGCCCTCGCCGGTGCCGGTCACGGTACACTCGGACTCCGTGCCCGCCAGGCACAGGCGCCGGGCCCGGCACAGCTCCAGCACCGCGATAAAGGTGGCCACAATCTCCGAGCGGCTGCGGTTGCCCTGGAACAGGGCCCGAAACCGCGTCACGCCGAAGCGCACCAGCCGCTGGAGAATCTCGGCGGCCTTGTCGCTCACCGGATAGGGCTCCCGGCCCACGATACCCTCAAAGGCCGCCATGGGCGGCGGCAGGCGCTGATCCGCCCGCTCCAGCAGGGCCATCATGGCCCGCCGCAGGTCTCCAGGCTGGTGGACATAGCGGTAGGCCCGGTCCACCGGCAGCTGCTCAGGCGCTTTGGCAATGTAATCCCGGCCCACGGCATAGCGGTCTGCCAAAAGGGGGACCACCGCCTTGACCTTGGCAAAATTCTCGTGCCGCTGGTGCTCCTCCAGGGAGGCAATGAGCTGTTCCATCTCGCTCATGACCTCCTCGTCCCCCACCGACAGGAGCATCCGGGTCTTCAGGTACACCAGATGGGCCGCCATGGATACAAATTCGCTGGCGACCTCCAGATCCATCTCCTTGCGCCGGTCCATCCACGCCATATATTGATCCAGGATAAGGGAGATCTGAATGTCCTTGATCTCCATCCGGTTCTTGCTCAGCAGGCTGAGGATCAGGTCCAGAGGGCCGTTGAAGTCCTCCATAGCCTCCTCCCGGGCCTTGACCACCTTCTCCAGGTGAAAGATCGGCGTCTCGATTTAGCTCACCCCAAACAGATACATAATGTAGGACACGTCCTGGTAGACCAGTACCGCCTCCAAGGGGAACCCAGTGACGGCGCAGAAGGCCTGGAGCACCCCCAGAATCAGGAAGGACAGGGGCCGCCGGAAGACGCCCAGAAAGGTCAGAAGGATGACCGCGAGCATCAGAAACCGCTCATACCGGAGGATGGTGTAATAGATCCGGTCCGGCAGGAGAGCAAAGAGGATTTTGGACCCGTCCAGCGGGGACAAGGGGATGAGGTTGAAGAGCCCCATGCCCACACTGAGCAGGGCCGCGTTGCTCAGAAAGCAGAGGATCACCAGCCAGACCGGCTGGATTGGGGCAAAGCGGGCGATCAGCGAGGCCACCGCCAGGGCCAGAAAGGCGATGATAAAATTGGAGGCCGGACCCGCCAGAGCGGTGAGGGCCATCCCCCGCTTGGGATTCTTAAAATTGCGCATATCCACCGGCACCGGCTTGGCCCAGCCCACCCCGGCCACCAGCATCATCACCAGACCCGCCGGGTCTATGTGCCGGATGGGGTTCAGGGTGAGCCGCCCGCTGAGCTTGGCCGTAGGGTCCCCCAGGCGGTAGGCCACCGCGCCGTGACAGAGCTCATGGATCGTGAAGCAAAGCAGGGTGGCCGCAGCGCTGACCACCAGCCCCAGCAGCCCCCACCAGTCCATCTTGTTGACAAAATTCTGAATGGAGCCCACGTCCGTCCCCCCCTCCCCGGTCCCAAGCCCGTGTGATGTCCAATACCCGCATTATAGCAAATTTTACGCCCAAATACAAGGGCAAGCGGCCCCCATCTTCCCAGGGGCCGCCGCTCCATCACACGATCCGGCTGCGCAGGACTCCGATGCCCTCGATCTCCACCTCCACCACGTCGCCGGGCTTCATGGGGCCGATGCCGGCGGGGGTGCCTGTGGTGACCACATCCCCGGGCTCCAGGGTCATGGAGGCCGTAATAAAGGCCAGCAGGGCCGGAATCTTGGTCATGAACAGCGTCGTGCTGGAGCTCTGGACCACAGCGCCGTTGAGGCGGGTCTCCAGGTGCAGGTTGGCGCCGTCCACCTCGTCGGTCAGAATGGGGCCTATGGGGGCGAAGCCATCCATGGACTTGCCCCGGGTCCACTGGCCGTCCGACTTCTGCACATCCCGGGCCGTCACGTCGTTGAGGCAGGTGTAGCCCAGGATATAATCTGCAAAGTCTTCCTCCTTTACATCCTTTGCCCGGCGGGAAATCACCAGGGCCAACTCCCCCTCGTAGTCCAGCCGCTCCACAAAGGCGGGGGCGTGGACCTCCCCCCCGGGCCGGTTCACCGTGTTGGGCCCCTTCAGAAAGAGGATGGGCCGGTCGGGGACCCCTTCCCCCATCTCCATAGCGTGGTCGTAGTAGTTCTTCCCCACGCAGATGATCTTGGTGGCCTCACAAGGGGCCAGCAGGCGGAGACCGTCCTCACCGGCCTCCAGGGCAGACAGTAACAGTGACCCTCCGTCATAACAGATGCGGTCAAAGGGGGGCTCAGCCAGGGTGCGCACCACATCCCCCTCCAGGACCCCCCATATGGGCTGTCCCGCCCGCTCCAGCTTCACATATTTCATAGCGATACCCCCGCATGTGCCGCAATCAGGGCCAGCAGCGCCTGCCGTCCCTCTCCCTTCTCAGCTGAAAAGGGAATTAGCTTTGCAGATTTATCCAGCTCCAGGGTAGCCCGGATCCGGGCCAAATTGGGCTCCAGCTCGCTCTTTTTCAGCTTGTCCAGCTTGTTGGCCGCCACCACAAAAGGCCGCCCGCTGGCCTTAAGCCACTCCGCCATGGTGCAGTCGTCGGCCGTGGGCTTGTGGCGGGCGTCCACCACCAGAATGCTCAGGGTCATCAGCCCGTTGTCGGCAAACCACAGCTCCATCAGCTTTCCCCAGCGGTCCCGCTCCGCCTTGGAGACCTTGGCGTAGCCGTAGCCGGGCAAATCCACCAGATAGAAGGCCTCGTCAATGAGAAAATAGTTGATATGGGTGGTTTTCCCCGGCGCGGCCCCCACCCGGGCGAAATTCTTCCGGTTGAGCAGCCGGTTGATCACCGAAGACTTGCCCACGTTGGACCGGCCTGCAAAGGCGATCTGGGGCAGCCCGTCCCGGGGAAAGTCCGCCGGGCGGGCCGCAGAGCGGATAAACTCCGCCTTATTTACATTCAGGGCCACAGCGCCCCTCCTCACTGCTTCAGGGTGGCCGGCGCCCGCCGGACGGGGGCCTCCGCCGCAGGCTGGGCCAGATCGGGCTGGGCCTGATCCAGCTCCAACGCCAGGGCCTCGGCCAGCACCGCGTCCACCTGCTCTACCGTCACAAAGCGCAGGGCCGCCCGGACGGTCTGGTCAATCTCCTCCAGATCCTTCTCATTAGCGGCGGGCAGGATGACCGTCTTGATGCCGTTGCGCAGGGCCGCCATGGTTTTCTCCTTCAGACCGCCGATGGGCAGCACCCGGCCCCGGATAGAGATCTCGCCGGTCATGGCCAGTTCCCGCCGTACCGGCGCGCCGGTGAGGGCAGAGACCATGGCGGTAGTGATGGCGATACCCGCCGAGGGGCCGTCCTTGGGCACCGCACCCTCTGGGAAATGGACGTGGAGATCCTGCTTCTGATAAAAATCCTCAGGAATGCCCAGCTGTTGGGCCCGGCTGCGGATATAGGAGAGGGCCGCCCGGGCCGACTCCTTCATCACGTCCCCCAGGTTGCCGGTGAGCTCCACCTTGCCGGTACCGGGGACCACGTTGACCTCCACCTCCAGGATTTCGCCCCCCACGCTGGTCCAGGCCAGGCCGTTGACCACCCCCACCTGCTCCGATTTGGGCAGGCGCTCCGGGTGATAACGGCGCACCCCCAGGAACTCCTCCAGGTTGTCTCCTGTCAAACGGATAGACTTTACACCATCTGAGACCACACGCATAGCGGCCTTTCGGCACACCGCCGCCAGCCGCCGCTCCAGGATGCGCACCCCCGACTCCCGGGTATAGCCCGTGATGATCTCCCGGATGGCGTCGTCGGTCAGCTTGAGCTGGGTCCGCTTGAGTCCGTGGCGCTTGAGCTCCCGAGGGAGCAGATGGCGCTTGGAGATTTGCAGCTTCTCCTCATCGGTGTAGGAGGTCAGCTCGATGACCTCCATCCGGTCCAACAGGGGCCGGGGAATCGTGGAGGTTGTATTGGCGGTAGTGATAAAGAGCACGTCGGACAGATCGAAGGGCAGCTCCAGGTAGTGATCCCGGAAGGTGCTGTTCTGCTCGGCGTCCAAAACCTCCAACAGGGCCGAGGCCGGGTCGCCCCGGTGATCGGTCCCCAGCTTGTCGATCTCATCCAGCAGCAGCAGAGGGTTGGCGCTCCCCGCCTGCTTGACGGCGGCCAGAATACGCCCGGGCATGGCCCCCACATAGGTCTTCCGGTGGCCCCGGATCTCGGCCTCGTCGTGGACGCCGCCCAAGGAGATGCGGGCCAGCTTCCGGTGGAGGGCCCGGGCGATGCTCATAGCGATGGAGGTTTTGCCCACCCCCGGCGGACCCACCAGGCAGATGATCTGTCCCTTGAGGTCTGGGGCCAGCTGCTTGACCGCCAAAAACTCCAGAATGCGCTCCTTCACCTTCTGGAGCCCATAGTGGTCGGCGTCCAGCACCCGGCGGGCGGCCGCCACGTCCACCCGCTCTCGGGTGCGCTTCCCCCAGGGGAGCTCCAGGCAGGTGTCCAGATAGTTGCGGATCACCGTAGCCTCGGCAGAGCCGAAGGGCTGCTTCTCCAGCCGGGAGAGCTCCTTGATCAGCTTCTGCTCCGCCTCCTCAGGGAGCTTGGCCTGAGCAATTCTCCGCCGGTACTCGGCGCTCTCGCTCTCCCCCTGGCTGTCCTCCCCCAGCTCCCGCTGGATCACCTTGAGCTGCTCCCGGAGGAAATAATCCCGCTGGCTGCTGGTGAGCTGCTCCCGGACCTTGCTCTGCATGTCGTGCTCCAGCTCCAGAATCTCCACCTCCCGGCGGAGCGTCTGATAGAGCCGCTCCAGACGGCGCACCGGCCGCAGCTCCTCCAGGATATCCTGCTTATCCCCGGTGCGCATAGGCAGGTTCTGGGCGATGTAGTCGGCGATATAACCGGGGTCCTCGCTGGCCAGAACGCTGATCAGCACGTCTGGGGTCATCTTGGGGGCCAGGTCAATGTAGGTCTCGAAGAGATCATAGGTGCGGCGCATCAGAGCCTCGGTCCGGGCGGAGGCCCTGACCGAGGTGTCAGGGACAATCTCCTCCACCTGGCCCAGCAGATAGGGGCTGGACTGGGTCAGACTGTGCAGCCGGCCCCGGGCGGTGCCCTCCACCATCACCCGCACATTATCGCCGGGCAGGCGGAGAATCTGCCGCACATTGGAGATGGTTCCAATGGCGTAGAGGTCCTCCAGCTGGGGGTCCTCCACCGATAGATCCCGCTGGGCCACCAGGAAAATCGGCTGCCCGGAGCCCATGGCCTCATCCAGCGCCTTGATGGAGGACTCGCGTCCCACGTCGAAGTGGAGCAGCATGTTGGGGAATATGGTCAGTCCGCGCAGGGCCAGCACCGGCAGGGCGCTGGTCTGCACAGTCTCGGTCTCGTCTGCCATGGTTCGTCACATCCTTTCAAAGAGGTGCTGCGGCGGCCCGCCGCCGGAACAGGACACAGTGGGACGAGGGCTCCGCACCCCCGCCCCACCTGTTTACTTTATGTTAGGAGACATTGCCGCGGGGATGCGCGCCCCCCTGCTCGGCCCGCAGATCGGCTCCGCCCAAACGGGGGCGCTCCTTCCGGCTCGGGTCGTACTCGATAGAGGGGATCGCGTGGTCCCGCACGCTCTCGGCGGTGATGGTCACCTTGGAGATGGTGGGATCAGAGGGCACGTCATACATGATCTGGGTCATAACCTCCTCCAGCACGGCCCGGAGGCCCCGGGCCCCGATGCCGCGCTCGATGGCCTTGTCGGCGGCCTCCTCCAGGGCGGCGCTCTGGAAGGTCAGATCCACCATGTCGTACTCCAGCAGCTTCTGATACTGCTTGACCAGGGCGTTCTTGGGCTCAGTGAGGATCCGCACAAGCTGCTCCTTGTCCAGGGCCCGCAGGGCGGTGACCACAGGCAACCGCCCCACCAGCTCGGGGATGATGCCGAACTTCAACAGATCATGGGGCTGGATCTCCTTCAGCAGGGCGGAATTATCCCGCTCCTTCTTGCTCTGGAGCTCCGCGCCGAAGCCGATGGAGCGCTTATCCAGCCGCTGCTCAATGATCTTCTCGATGCCGTCAAAGGCGCCGCCGCAGATGAAGAGAATATTGCGGGTGTCGATCTGGATAAACTCCTGATGAGGGTGCTTGCGCCCGCCCTGGGGCGGAACGTTGGCCACGGTGCCCTCCAGGATTTTCAGCAGAGCCTGCTGCACGCCCTCGCCGGACACGTCCCGGGTGATGGAGGTGTTCTCGCTCTTGCGGGCGATCTTGTCAATCTCGTCCAC
>CANSQX010000020.1 GCA_947649225.1 uncultured Flavonifractor sp. | reverse complement strand
TTGCCCTTGACAGGCAGCCCCGGCTGTGCTATGGGTGGCGCGGCGACGGGGGATACATCCAGCAGAGCCTCCGTGGACGAAGCGGGGGAAATGGGCGGGTCCCTTCTGGTCACGGTGACCAGAAGATATACAAAAACACCGCTCCGATTTTTGTCGGAAGCGATGTTTTGCGTAAGGTTGACAGCCCATTAAATTGTTGTGTTTTTGTAAGAGAAGATACCGTTTGTATTGCTAAATGCGGGAGATTGAACGTATGGCTGATCGCCGTAGAAAGGCAAGTCTGCTTTTAGCCGATCAATGTTGGTGGAAACATCATCGTTTTTGAAAATGATATTTATTGTAAGATTATTAGCTAGAAGTGCATTGTATTCCTCGGCAAATTCTTTTGAGCAGTAAATTGCAACATCGCTTCCTGGGCGACTGTGGTTATACTCGGTATAGATGCAGGACAGCACAAAATCTATAGTGATCGTCTTATTATCAACGGAAACAGGAAGATGAACTTTCATGCCGACTTCCGCATCTTCTATACCAAGTGCATCAAGAATGTATCGGGAAAGCATAATCTCACTTTTTGTTTCCGGGTAATGGCCGATAATGTTTGTATAGGTGGGGCAAAACATTTCTTCCCATTGTGTTTGATTGACATAAGAGATCGGCAGCTCTGGCAGCCCTGGAACATCACTTGTGGTTGCAACGGACGCACCAACACCAACCACATTGATGTAATCAAGTTTATAGACTTTGGAAAGTTGTTCCTCTGTCGGGTGGGCAAACGCCATTTGAGAGGTTGAGCCTTGCATACGCTTTTCACGCATAGCCAGAGTGTCATAATAACTCATGCCAATACTGAAAACGGAGGTCAACATAAAGGCGGTGAGCAGAATTGCCATCACGATAAAGAAATTGCGTTTTTTATCAGCTTGTAACTCTCGCTTTGTAATTTTCTTAATGACAGCTTTGTTGCTATTTCCAAATAAAATATCATTCATGGTATCGCCCCCTTATTCTACAATCCTGCCGTCCTCAATGCGGATAATGCGGTCGGTAAGCTGGGCAATTTCGTTGTTATGGGTAATCATGACTATTGTCTGGTGAAATGCTGCGCTGGTATTTTTGATAAGTCCCAGCACCTCGGCGCTGGTCTTGCTGTCCAGGTTGCCGGTCGGCTCGTCAGCCAAAACGATGGCGGGCTTGGAAACGAGAGCGCGGGCGATGGCGATACGCTGCTGCTGTCCGCCAGACAGATTGTTGGGCATATTGTTCAGCTTATCCCCCAAAGCCAGCAGGCGCATGACTTTATCCATGAATTTCCGGTCTACAATATCGCCGTCCAACTCCACGGGCAGGACAATGTTTTCATAGACGTTCAGAACAGGGACAAGGTTATAATTCTGGAAGATAAAGCCGATGTTGCGTCTGCGGAAAATGGTAAGCTGCTCGTCGTTCAGTTCTGCCAGTTCCTTGCCTTTCACTCTTACGCTGCCGGAGGTCGGCACATCCAGACCCGCCCATCATGTTCAGCAGAGTGGATTTGCCGCTGCCGGAGGTTCCGACGATAGCGACAAATTCCCCCTGCTCGATAGCGAGGGTTACGCCGTCCAGCGCCTTCGTGATGTTCGGCTCTGCACCATAGTATTTTTTGAGGTCAGTTGTTTGCAAAAATGCTCATGGGTTGCACCATCCTTTCTGTGATGCCGTCAGTCTAACAGCCAATTCTCACAGAAATGTCACGGGCCGCTGTTTTTTCGCCTTTGAAATGTCACAATTCTGTGACATTTCAAGAAATTTTCATTCATGGGGCAGGAATATGGAAAATGTAGAGCCATGCCCTACCGTTGAAGTGACCTTGATGTAGCCGCCCTGCATGGTGACGATCTCACGGGCCAGATACAGTCCTATGCCTATGCCCTCAATGTCGTGTACTTCTTCTTCTCGGTAATAGCGTTTGAAGATCACGCCTTGTCTGCTCTCCGCTATCCCTTTGCCGCTGTCCATAATGTCGATTTTCATATATAGTTCCCAGCTTTGCACGGAAACTTGAATATCGCCGCCTGTTGGGGTGTACTTCACCGCATTATCCAGAATGTTGAACAGGGCTTCACTTGTCCATTTTCTGTCGTGGGCCAGCAGTATATCGGATGGACATTCTACGTTGACATGAATGTTTTTCTTTTCAGCGTTCAGCAAAATACCGCCCAGCGCCGCCGCCAAGGTGTTATAAATCGGCTGCACTTTTCTGTCCAAGGCAATCACGCCGGTTTCCAGCCGGGATGTCTTTATCATGGCCTGCATAAGAAAGTCCAGTTTTTCAAGCTGATTGGTGGATGTCTGCAAAAATTCCTGACGCTTTTCTTCTGTCACAGGCTGTTCAAGCAAAGTGGCGTTTACCATTTGAAGATTTGCAATCGGCGTTTTTACCTGATGGGAGATGTCAGAAATCAATTCCTGCAAATCGACCCGTTCCTTTGCTACACTTTCCCGATTTTCCCGCATGACTTCATATAGGCGGACAAGCCGGTGGTTGATTTTATAAAACAGGTTTTCTTCCTCATAGACCTGCGGCGGGACTGATGCCCCATCCAGCATATTGTCTATTGTTTCGCATAGTCTGTCCGGAAATGACACCAACTTCCGACGCAGAAAGGCCACGAAAAGAGCTACACAGATGAACACCAGCAGGATAAACAGCAGGCCCAGCCACACGATTGCCGGATTTCTGGTAAATAGAAAAACCGCCGTAACAGTTGCAGCAGAGAGTAAACCTAAAAAAGCTGCTCCCGCTGCATAGGCCCGGTTGATGGATAGTTTACCTCCATTCACTTTTTACATATCGGTTTTAGCCCATCCCTTTAGCCCGGCTGCCATCTTTGACTTGTGTGATATTCTGTCAAAGACATTCGACCTATACCGGTTTTCTGCCGTTTTCCACGAGAAAAGGTTTGAACGGCGGCAGCATTCCACATGGGAGAGGATGGCTGTATCATCACCCCAGCGTTTACGAGCCGTACACTCAGGATTATGTCGGTTGCAACAAAACATACTGGACATGACCGATTTATAGCCTCCTGCGGCGCGATACCGTCTCAGATATCGCCTCCGCTCTTTACCGAGCTTCGTACATCCCATAAGGCACTATGGACGCACGTCGGAGTATCAGAGTTTTGGTCACCCGTCACACCGGGTCAGGCAGTTTCTGCCCCTACCGAATCAAGCATAGCGTTCAGATTTCTTGCGAAATCTGCCTTGTTTTATTGTGTATTTCTACGCAGATTTTCAAGGAACAAAGCGCGCTTTCTCGATGCTGATATGGCGAGGGCATTCCTGGAGGACAAGGATGCCGTCGGCGGAGGCGGAGCAGAAAAACTGTCCGCCTAGTACAATGCGGTTGTCAAGCATTAAAACCTTGGAAAAGGGGCCAGCTAAGAATTATCTAGTTGGCTCCCTTTTTGTAAATTTTTTAACTTTTTATCAATTTTGCGATTTGCACATACTTATAGGGAAAGTAACGGGTTAGTAACACGTTAGTAACACGAAATCCGTGAAAGTGTTGGTATCACTAGGTTTTTTATTGAATAAATTTTAATCTATTTAACAGGACGTACACCGCGCCTTAATGATATTCGCCCCCGTTCTCCGTGTTTTTACACTGGCCGTCACCCTTTGCCCCCGGGCCGCATACTATGGGGATGGAGGTCATGCCATATGAATATTTATCGCGGCAGAGAATTCAATCCCTGCGGTCCTTCCTGCTCCGCGCCGGGCTGCGTGCCGCCCCCGCCGCCCTGTCCGCCGGTTCCGCCCTGTCCCCCGGAGCCGGTTCCTCCCTGCTCGGTCTCCATTGTGCCCATCCCGGGTCCCACCGGCCCGACCGGCCCTGCCGGTCTTACCGGCCCCGCTGGCCCCCAGGGCGCAGTGGGGCCTCAGGGCGCCGTCGGTCCCCAAGGCCCTGCGGGGCGTGACGGTGCGGCTGGCGCAGCCGGGCCTGCCGGACCCACCGGCCCCGCTGGTCCCGCTGGTCCTACCGGCCCTACTGGAGCGGCAGGTCTAACCGGCCCTACTGGACCCGCTGGCCCTCAGGGTGCCGCCGGTCCCCAGGGTGTCGCAGGGCGCGACGGCGCTGTTGGCGCAACCGGACCCACTGGCACAACTGGCCCTGCTGGTGCTGATGGAGCTGCCGGACCTGCTGGCGCGACCGGACCTGTCGGACCCGCTGGTCCTACAGGCGCTGCGGGGCCTGTTGGTCCTACCGGTGCAGCTGGACCTGCCGGCCCCACCGGACCCACAGGCGCAACTGGCCCTGCTGGTGCTGATGGAGCTGCCGGACCTGCTGGAGCAACCGGCCCTGCGGGTCCCGCTGGTCCTACTGGTGCAGCTGGTCCTGTTGGTCCCACCGGCCCCGCCGCTGCCATTACCCCCGGCCCTGCGGTGGCCGATCTCGCCGCCACCGCCACGCTGCCTGAGGTGGTTGCCACCTTAAACGCACTACTGGCCTCTTTGAGAGCGGCGGGCCTGATTGCTACCTGATTTTAGCTGCAACCCCCACAAAATGGCCTGCAAAAATCCCCCGCCTGTTCTGGCGGGGGATTTGCGCTTTGCGTCTGGTTACTGCTTGCTGAACGCGTCCTTGCCCAGGCCGCAGAGGGGGCAGGTCCAGTCCTCGGGCAGCTGCTCAAAGGATGTGCCCGGCGCAATGCCATGCTCCGGATCGCCAACCGCAGGGTCGTAGACATAGCCACAGGTGTCGCAGATATAGGAAGCCATCATCATTTCCTCACTTTACTGAGCCCGTATCCACCAGCCGTATACTCCGGACAGCAGAGACAGGGCCTGAATCATTCCGGCGGTCCGGCCCAGCGGCCGGATAGCCCGGTATTCATAGTGTATAACAAGGTTTTCTGGTTGTCAAGATCAAAATTGGCGCAGACCAAATTGTCCGAAGAATTGCAGAGATCGGTCGGACTGCGCTGCTCTTGTCAGCCCTGCTGTACCTCCGGCGGAGCCGGGTCCAGGACGGCCACACAGCGGTTGATGGGGACCCCCATACCGTGAAATTTCTCCTCATAGTCGGTCATCACGCCAGTGACGCCGTTGGCATGGAGGTTTCTGGTTACCTCCCGCAGGGTGAAGCCCACCTTGGGAAACTGGAAGAGGGACCACTCAAACAGATTCCGGTTGTCGGTCTTAAAGTGGATCTCCCCGCCGGGGCGCAGCACCGCCCGGTAGCGGGCTAGAAAATCCGGGTGGGTCAGCCGCCGCTTGGCGTGGCGGTTGGAGGGCCAGGGGTCGCAGAAATTCAGGTACAGACGGTCCACCTCGCCGGGGGAAAAGTACTCGGTGAGCCGGGCCGCGTCGCCGTCCACAAACCGGACATTGGACAGGCCCAGGGCGTCTGCCCGCTCCATGGCAATGATCATAGCGTCGGGCACCCGTTCCACGGCCAGGTAGAGGACCTCCGGGTGGGAGGCGGCCGTCCCGGCGGTAAAGCGGCCTTTGCCGCAGCCCAGCTCCAGCCAGAGGGCGGAGGCCTCCGGCATCAGGGCGCGCCACTGCCCCAGGCGCGTCCCGGGTTCCGGCTCCAGAAGGGCGGCGCACCGCTCCATCCGTGGGATCAGGTTCGGTTTCTTTCTCATGCGCATAGATTCTTCATAAACCCCTTTCAGTCCAGAGCCCGCCGCAGGCCCCGAGCCCTCTTCGAATAAAGCGCAGCGGCCGGAAAGGCTCAGTTCTCCTCCGGTCCGGCGGAGGGCAGGCAGGTGACGATGGCCCACTCGACCCGCCGGTCGGCCAGGACCTCCACCCGGATATGTAGGCCGCAGGCCTCCACCTCCGGGTGGCTGCCGTCGGCCGGGATGACCGGGAGCTGGGCGAAGACCAGCCCGCCCAGGGTGTCCGCCTCCTCGTCCTCGGGGAGGGAAACCGACAGGGCGGCCGCCACCTCCTCCAGGTCGGCGGAACCGGCCACCCGCCAGGTGTGAGCCCCCAGAGGGACAATTTGCTGCTCATCCTGGGGATCGAACTCGTCGTAGATATTGCCCACAATCTCCTCCAGAAGGTCCTCCATAGTGACCAGGCCGGAGGTGCCGCCGTACTCGTCCACCACGATGGCCAGATGGGTTTTCCGGCTCTGCATATCCCGAAAGAGCACGTCGGTCCGCACCGACTCGGGCACGAAATAGGCAGGGCGCAGCAACTCAGCCAGGGGCTTGGGAGCCGCCCGGCGGGCGTTGAGCAGATAGTCCCGTGTGTTCAGCACGCCGGTGATGTCGTCGGCGTCCGCCTCATACACCGGGAAGCGGGAGAGGCCAGACTCCTCGATGGTCTTGACGATCTCCGCGTCGCTGTCCCCGGCCCAGAGCATCACCATATCGGTACGGTGGACCATCACGTCCTCGGCGGTCATGTTGTTGAACTCGAAGATGTTCTCGATCATCTCCTTCTCGCCCGCCTCAATGGCCCCCTTTTCTTCGCCGATATCCACCATCATGCGGATCTCCTCCTCGGAGACCTGGTCCGCTCCGGCGCTGGGGTCCGCCCGCAGCAGGCGCAGAATCCCGGCGGTGAGCAGGTCCAGCAGACAGACGGCAGGACGGAGCGCCAGGGTCAGGACAATCAGGGGGCACGCCGCCGCACGGGCAGTCCGCTCGGCCCGCTGCATGGCCAGCCGGCGGGGGGCCAGCTCACCCAGCACCAGGTGCAGCGCGGTGAGCGCCAACACGCATACCGCCAGCGACAGCCCCCGGACGGCGCCGGGCGTGAGGGCGTCTCCCACCCAGGCCGTCAGAAGCCAGCCAGACAACTGCCGGGCCAGAGCCGGGGCAGTCAGGGCGGCGTTGAAGAAGCAGGTCAGAGCGGCGGCCAGCTGAACGGCGGACAAGAGACCATCGGACCGCTGGAGCAGCCGAAGCAGCCGGGCGGCCGTCCGGTCCCCCTCTCCCGCCTGGCGGGCCAGCTTGGATTCGTTGAGAGAGACCGCCGCCGCCCCGGCCGCTGTGCACAGGGCATGAACCAGCAGGAGTAGAACCAACAGCGCAAGCTTAGGTGATAATGGGTCGTCCATACGGACAGATCCTCCTTCACATCCAGAAATTTTTGGACTGTTTTGTCCCTTAGCATATCACAAATCCCGCCAGAACGCAATGGGAGCCATGTGGTTTTCACGGCCGCTTGACACCAAGAGAAAAAGGAAAACAGGGCTGCGACATATATGGCATATGGCGCAGGGCGGCAGCGCTTCGTGAGACAGTAGAACTGCGAATCGAGGAACACAACCGCCATCCCGCATGTCTGGGCCTTGCCGGAACATTGACGGAATGCGCAGCAGCGCGGGCATTTCTTGTCAGACAAGGCCTAATCCCCTCACACATAGGGGAAATTTAAGGCCCCCGTCCGCTTTAGACCAAAAATTTCAGTTCGTGGTAATCCACCTGGTGCAGAAGCTCCAGGGAGTGCCGGAGCACCCCGTCCACATAGGCGTGATCCAGCTTCATCAGCCGGGGGAAGAGCCCCAGCAGCATGGTGACGCCCTCCTGGATGTCCATTTCCCCATAGGCCCCGGTCAGGTAGTCCAGGAAAAACTCCCGGCGCGCCCCGAAATTGAAGGACACATAGGCCCGCAGTTCCTCTTCCGTCCAGTTGATCCGGTACTGCTGGATGTAAGTATGGTAGATCATGGAGGCGTACTTGGCCACCAGCCGGGCGTTGGAGTCGTTCTTCATCATCTCCAGATAGAGGGCGGCGTTTTGCGGCACGCCGGCAATGATCTGGTAGTAGATGCGGTTATTGAGGGCGTGGGTGAGGAAAATGTCCTCCATCACCCCCGGAACCTGGCGGTAGATCAGCATGTCGATGGAGTTGTGGAAGTCCATATAGATGGCCGCCACAATGTCCTGCTTCTTCTTGAAATAGTAGTGGACCAGGCCGACAGGAGAGCCGCACCCCTCCGCGATCTCCTTGATGGTGGCGGCCTCAAAGCCCTTCTGAAAGAACAGCCGCTTGGCGCTGTCCAGAATACTCTCGCGTTTTAGTTCCCCTTTTTGATACATAACCGTTCCATTCTTCCCGATATTTTGCTCTGACAGGCAGGTTTTCCTCTTCTTTCGTCATTATACCAAATCAGATTGCGCATTTCAATGTCAAATATACAAAAGTAAAAATTGATCTTTTGCATAAAAAATTAATATTAATTTTTACACATAAAAATCAATTTTATATTGACAGTAAGGCACAACAAGGCTTATCATAGCTCCAGTACAAATTGTACAATCTGCATCATAGTATCCGCTTCCGGCGCGGGGGAGCGGGGAGGAAGGAGTCGCATTGTGCTGACAGAAAAGCAAAATTGGCTGGAGACCCTGAAGCGGGACGGCAGGCCCGACCGGCTGGTCAACCAGTTCCGCCCCACCGAGCTCTTTACGGACGAGCCGGTCTATCAGTATCTGTTTGGGGACCGGGTGCGGGGGAGCACCACGGTGGATCGCTTCGGGACGGTGTTCCTCTTCCCGGAGGACGCCCCCGGGCCCATGCCCCACGTGACGCCGGAGAACAAGGTGCTGCCCGACATCACCCGCTGGCAGGAGTACGTGAAATTCCCCGACCTGAGGGCCCACTGCGGCCAGGGCTGGGAGGCGGCCGGAGCGGCGGTGGACCAGATTGACCGGGACGCACACCCCGTCATGGGGATGCTGCTCAACGGCGTCTTTGAGCAGCTCCACTTCCTGATGGGCATGGAGGACGCCATGTGCAGCCTCCTGATGGAGCCGGAGGACGCCGGGGACCTGATCGCCGCTCTGATGGACTGGCGGCTGGAGTGGGCTCAGCTGCTGGTAGACCACATCAGGCCCGACGTGATTCTCTCCCATGACGACTGGGGCTCCAAGGACACCATGTTTATGAGCCCGGACACCTGGCGGACCCTCTTTAAGCCCCAGTACGCCCGGCTGTACCGCTTCTTCAAGAGCCGGGGCATTACCGTCATCCACCACGCAGACTCCTTCCTGGAGCCCATTGCGGAGGATATGGCCGAGATCGGGGTGGATGTCTGGCAGGGCGTGCTGCCCAGCAACGACATCGTGAAGCTCCAGAAGCAGCTGGACGGCCGGATGGTCCTCATGGGGGGCATCGACTCCGGTATCGACCGCCCGGACGCCGGCGAGGCGGAGATCCGCGCCGAGGCGCGCCGGGCCTGCGAGACCTACGGCCCCGGCGGGCACTTCATCCCTAGCATCACCTACGGCCGGGGCCGCAGCCTGCACCCCCATGTCTATGAGATTCTGACCGACGAGATCGACCGTTATAACCGGGGGGAGTAACGGGCGCTCCCGCCCTCCGGGCGTCCGGCAGGGCATGATCAACTGGGAGGTATGTTGTCTTGAAACCGAAATCGTCTATCAAAGCCTACATTCATTACATTGTCGCCATCATCCTGTTTCTGGTGTTCTACCTGTGCATCCCCGCCTCCAACGGCCTGACGGAAAAGGGCGTGGCCGTGCTGGCCATCCTGGTGCCGGTACTCTACCTGTGGATTGCCGTGAATACGGACTGGGTCAGTCTGGCGGCCCTGGCCGCCCTGGTGATGTCCGGGGTCATGACGGCCAACGAGGTGTGGGCCGGCTCCTTCGGCAACTTCATCGTCATCACCATCATCGTCTGCATGGCCCTTAACGCCGTGCTCACCCAGACCGGCGTGATCAACAAGGTGGCCGTCTGGTTCATTACCAGGAAATTCGTCCAGGGGCACCCCTACGCTTTCATCGGCATGTACTTTTTCTCCTTCTTCCTGCTGGGGACCTTCATGGAGGCCACCTCGCTCACCGTGATCTACATCGCCCTCACCCAGGCCCTGTGTAAAAACCTGAAGGTGGAGAAGGGCGAGCCCCTGTATACCGTTCTGATGACCGGCGTGTTCTGGGGCAACGCCATCATCTCGGCGGCCTCGCCCATCTCCCATGTGCTGCCCCTGCTGCTCATCGCCGCAGTGGAGGGCCGCACCGGCCTCACTATCAGCTACGGCCAGTGGCTCAGCGTGGGCATCCCCTTCGAAATCATGATGTTCGTATTCCTGATGCTTGTGGTCCGGTTCTTCTGGAGGCCCGATACCAGCAAGTTCGCCAACTATAACCTGGAGGAGGTCAAGCGCAGCGCCCCGCCCCTGGGCCGGGACGGCAAGCTGGCTACCGTGCTCTTTATCCTGGTGGTCGCCGCCTGGCTCTTCCCTCAGTTTGGCAACGGCTTCGCCCCCGGCCTGGCCGCCTTTTTCACCCGGTGCGGCACCTGCATCCCGCCCATTGTAGCCATCGCAATCCTCTGTATCGTCCGGGTGGAGAACAAGCCCATTGTCAAATTCCCAGCGCTGGTGAAGGATATCCCCATTGGCCTGCTGATCTTCACCGCCACCGTCACCGTCCTGGGGGCCGCCGTCAACCTGCCCGACGTGGGCATCAGCGACTGGATCCGGAACCTCCTGCTTCCCGTCACCTCGTCGCTGCCCACCTTCGCCGTCATGGCTATTCTGGTTCTGGGCGCCCTGATTATGACCAATTTCCTGTCCAACACCGTCACCATGTTCCTGTTTTACTCCATCGCCCTCTCTCTCCTTGCCGACTCGGGCATCAACGTCATGGCATTCGTGATTGTGGTAGGGCTGGCCTCCTGCATCGGCATCCTGACCCCCTCGGCCGCCGTCCCCGCCCCCCTCTTCTTCGGCCCGGGCCATATTACGGTGAAAAATACTTACAAGTACGGCATTCTCTACATGCTCCTCACCTTCCTGGGCTGTATGTGCCTCATCTGGCCCCTGGCCAGCGCTGTCATCCATTTCTGATTTTGACCGTCTCTCTCCCTGAAACAAAGCCGCAGGCCCGCAGAATTTATCTGTGGGCCTGCGGGCGTGAACTCTGCAAGTCATTTTTGCGGCGAGCTAAAGCGGACGGCAGCATGCGCTGCCGTCCGCTGTCCTTGTTCCGCCGGAGCCGTTTCCCCCTGCTCAGGAGGCGTTGACGGACTCCAGAAGAGCGTTGGCCAGATTCTCCAGCTCGCCGTCCTTGGCGGCGCTCAGGGAGGAGGCCAGGGAGAGACGCTCATTGAGCACGGTCATGTTCTTCATCTCTTCATCGATGAACTTCTGCATCAGGTCGCCCGACTTGCAGGCCCAGGAGCCGTTCTCGATGATGGCGAAGGTCCGCTTCTGGAGGTTCAGAGCCTTCATATCCATCAGGAAATTGTGCATCACGGGATAGATGCCCAGGTTGTAAGTCACGCTGGCCAGGACGATGTGGCTGTACTTGAAGGCCTCAGAGATCAGATAGGAGACATGGGTGTTGGACACATCGTAGACCGCCACATTGGTCATGCCCTTCTCGCAGAGTTTGGCAGCCAGAGCCTGGGCGGCGGCCTCGGTGTTGCCGTACATGGAGGCGTAGGCGATCATCACACCCTTCTCCTCGGGCTCGTAGCGGCTCCACTTGTCGTATTTGTCGATAAAATACCCCAGGTCGGAGCGCCACACGGGCCCGTGGAGGGGACAGATGAACTTGATCTGATCCAGAATGCCGCCGGCCTTTTTCAACAGCTGCTGGATGTGGGGGCCGTATTTGCCCACGATGTTGGTGAGGTAGCGGCGGGCCTCGTCAATCCAGTCCCGGTCAAAATTCACCTCGTCGTTGAACAGCTTGCCGTCCAGGGCAATGAAGGAGCCGAAGGCGTCGGCGGAGAAGAGCACGCCGTTGGTGGTGTCGAACGTGACCATGGCCTCGGGCCAGTGGACCATGGGGGCGGCCACGAAGGTGACGGTGTGCTTGCCGAAGCACTGAGTATCCCCCTCCTTGACCTCGATCAGGGGATGGCCGTCGATCTGGAAGCCAAACTGGCGCATGAGCATAAAGGCCTTGGCATTGGAGATGAGGGTGACTCCGGGATAGCGGAGCAGAATCTCCTCAATAGAGGCCCCGTGGTCGGGCTCCATATGGTTGATCAGCAGGTAGTCCAGAGGACGCCCGGCCAGAACATGGTCGATATTCTCCAGGAACTGGCGGCAGGCCGACCAGTCCACCGTGTCCACCAGGACGGTCTTCTCGTCCATCAGCAGATAGGCGTTATAGGAGACCCCCTTGGGGATGGGATGGATATTTTCAAAGAGGGTAAGCCGGTGGTCATTGGCGCCCACCCAGTAGAGATCCTCAGTTACATTACGCACACAGTACATGGTGATACCTCCTCAATACAGTCAGGCTTCGATGAAGCCGGTCTTGTCCTCCGCACACTCGGGGCAGACCCAGTCCTCGGGCAGCTTCTCAAAGAGGGTGCCGGGGGCCACCTCGGCGTCGGGGTCGCCCAGGTCGGGGTCGTAGGCGTAGCCGCAGCCGCCGCAGATGTAAGTCTTTCCGATGGGGGTGGGCTTGGGGGCGGGGGGACGCTTCATCTTCACCATGGGGGGCGCAGGCTGCTTCTCGCCGGTGTCCAGCGCCGCCGCCAGCAGGGGCAGAATCTCATTCACATCTCCCACAATGCCGTAGTCACAGTTTTTGAAGATGGGGGCGTTTCCATTCTTATTGATAGCCACAATGGTGGAGGCATCCTTAATGCCCTTCAGGTGCTGAATGGCGCCCGAAATGCCGCAGGCGATGTACAGGTTGCCGGTAAACTTCTGGCCGGACATGCCCACATAGCGGTCCAGGGGCACGTATTTCAGGGTCTCGGCCACCGGACGGGAAGAGCCCACTGCGGCCCCGGCGGCGGCGGCCAGCTTCTCAATGAGCTTCATGTTCTTCTTCTCGCCGATGCCCTGGCCTGCGGAGACCACCCGCTCGGCCCTGGAGATGGGGGTATCGGCGGGGATGCCCACGGTAAAGTCGTGGCCGTCCTTCTTCAGGCACTCCACCAGCTGGGCCACCCGCTCCTGGGCGCTGCCCTCCCGGAGGATCATCTTCTTACGCACGCCGGTGATGGGGGCGGGCTTCTTAGGCCGGCTGGAGGATCCGCTTTCGCTCTTGGGCGGCTTACCCATGATGGCCGCCGAGATGACCACCCGCTGGACCTCGTTGGTGCCCTCGTAAATCGTGGTGATTTTGGCGTCCCGGTACATGCGCTCCACGTCCATGCCCTTGAGGAAGCCGGTGCCGCCGAAGATCTGCACGGCGTCGTTGGTGACCTCCAAGGCGATGTCGGAGGCGTACATCTTGGCCATGGCGGACTCGGTGCCGTAGGGCACGTGGGCCTCCTTCATCTCGGCGGCGGAGTAGACCAGGAACCGGGCGCAGCGCAGCTTGGTGGCCATGTCGGCCAGCTTGAAGCCGACGGCCTGGTTGAAGCCGATGGGCTTGCCGAACTGGACCCGCTCCTTGGCGTACTCCACGGCGGCCTCATAGGCCCCCTGGGCGATGCCCAGCGCCTGGGAGGCGATGCCGATGCGGCCGCCGTCCAGGGTAGCCATGGCGATCTTGAAGCCCTGGCCCTCCTTGCCCAGCAGGTTCTCCTTGGGGACCTTCACATTGTCAAAGTTCAGCTGGCAGGTCTCGGAGGAGCGGATGCCCATTTTATCATAGTGGGGTTCAAAGGTAAAGCCCTCCCAGCCCTTCTCCACAATAAAGGCCGAGATGCCGCGGGTGCCGATATCGGGGGTGGTGACGGCAAAGACCACGTAGGTGTCCGCCACGCCGCCGTTGGTGATGAAGATCTTTTCGCCGTTGAGGAGCCAGTGGTCGCCCTTGTCCTGGGCGGTGGTCTCAGTGCCGCCAGCGTCGGAGCCGGCGTTGGGCTCGGTGAGGCCGAAAGCGCCGATCTTCTCGCCCCTGGCCAGGGGCACTAAGTACTTTTGCTTCTGCTCCTCGGTGCCGAAGGCGAAGATGGGCCAGGTGCCCAGGGAGACATGGGCGGACAGGATGACGCCGGTGCCGCCGTCCACCCGGGAGAGCTCCTCCACGGCGATGGCATAGCTGAGGGCGTCCAGCCCTGCTCCGCCATACTCCTTGGGATAGGGGATACCCATCAGCCCCATCTCCGCCAGCTTCTTCACGGCCTCGGCGGGGAACTTGCTCTCCTGATCCAGCATGAATGCGATGGGCTTGACCTCGGTCTCGGCAAAGGCGCGGATTTTTGCACGCAGTTCTTCGTGGGCCTCGGTTGTCTGAAATAACATGAACGCTGCCTCCTCACAAAAATAGTTTGCGGTCCATGCGGGGAATGGGACTTTTTAATAATATCGAGAATTATTATCTTTTATATTCAGATGATAGCACAATCAGGAGCATTCTGTCAATGACTCTTTTGGAGTTTTTGCAAAAAATGCCCCAAGCCCGGGCCGCTGGGACGGATCCGCCCGACTTCCCCTTGTCTTGCCGTGCAGAAGGTGGTATGATAGAAAAAAACAGGAAAAGGGGGCGGGGCTGTGCCCAGGCAGCGGGAGGACCACAAGGACTGGTACAAGCTGGACAATGCGGGGGTGCTGTATACCGCCCTCCAAAAAGAGGAGTATTCAGCCCTGTACCGCTTTTCGGCGGTGATGGACCGGCCGGTGGACCCGGCGGCCCTTCAGCGGGCGCTGGACAAGACCATGCCCCGTTTCCCCAGCTTCCGGGTCCGGATGCGGCGGGGGTATTTCTGGAACTACCTGGAGTTCAATGACGCCCCCGGTCCCTTTGTCAAGGAGGACATGTCTAACCCCTGTCAACCGGTCCGGTACCGGGAGGACAGCGGGTGGCTGATCCGCTTCTTTTACTACGAGCGGCGTATCTCCCTGGAGGTCTTCCACGCCGTCTCCGACGGGGCCGGGTCTCTGGTGCTCTTCCGCACCCTGCTGGCGGTCTACCTGCGGGAGCTGGGGCACGAGATCCCAAACACCTGCGGCGTCCGGGATGTGGACACGCCCCCTGAGCCCGAGGAGCTGGAGGACGCCTACGCCCGGTATATCGGCAAAACCTCCCTCCACGGCGGGCGGGAGCGGACGGCCTATCCCAACACCGGCACCCCGGAGCCCTTTTACACCCTCAACACCACCATGGGCTTTGTCTCGGTGGCCCAGGTCAAGGAGAAGGCCAAGTCCTACGGGGCCTCGGTCACCGAGTATCTGACGGCGGTCCTCATTCAAACCATCCTGGACAAGCAGCACCGGGAGAATCCCCGGCGCGAGAAGCCGGTGGCCCTGGCCATCCCCATCGACCTGCGGAGCTTTTTCCCCTCGGAGACGGTGCGCAACTTCATTCTGACTGCCCGGCCCTCCATCGATCCCGCCCTGGGGGAGTACTCCTTCCCCGAGATTGTGGCCCAGGTCCACCACTACCTGCGCCTGAACGTCAACCGGCAGCGGCTGCGGGCGGTCTTCACCGGCAACGTCCGCTACCAGTCCAACAAGCTCTTCACCATCATCCCCAGTATTTTCAAGAACCGGGGAGTCTCCTTTGTCTACAAATCCACGGGGGTGCGGCCCTACTCGGGAACCTATACCAACCTGGGGGTCTTCCAGGTGTCCCCCGAGATGGCCGCCCACATCGAGCGGATGGAGATCATCCTGGGACAGGCCACGGTCCCCCGGGTCCACTGCGCCTCCATCAGCTGTGGGGACATTTTGAACATCACCTTCGCCGGAACCCTGTGCGAGAGCGACACCGAGCGGGAGTTCTTCCGCTTCCTGGTGCGGGAGGGCATCCATGTGAGGGTGGAGAGCAACCGGCGTTGCGATCCGAAAGGAGGATCCCCATGTCCTACTGCGTAAACTGCGGCGTGGAGCTGGACGGCACCGCCCACGCCTGCCCCCTGTGCCAGACCCCGGTGATGAACCCCCGCCAGCCGGTGGACACCTTCTCGCCGCCCCCCTTTCCCACCCGGCGCAAGGAGGTGCCCCCGGTCTCCAAGCGGATTCTGGCCGTTCTGCTGTCGGCCATGCTGGCCTCGGCCGCAGTCTGCTGCGGCGTACTGAACCTGGTTCTGAAGCCGGAGCTCCACTGGTCCGTGTTCGTCATCGGCGCGGCCATCATGGTGTGGATCTGGCTGGTGCCCCCGCTGCTGCTGCGGGGCATCCCGCTGCCGGTCCGGCTGTTGCTGGACATCGTTGCTGTGGGCCTGTACGTCTACCTCATCTCCCGGGATGTCCGGGGTGGGACGGGCTGGTTTTTGGGACTGGCCCTGCCTATCATCCTCACCGGCGGGGCGGTGGTGCTCTTTCTGGGCCTGGTGCTCCAGAACGGCAAGCGCTCCATTCTGTCGGGCATCACAATCGTCATCGGGGCGGCGGGGGCGGTGTCCTTTTTTGCCGAACTCTTTGTGGACCGCTGGCTCTACCAGTGCTGGACCCCTGAGTGGTCTCTCATCGTGGTGACCATCTGTGCAGCCCTGATCGTCCCGCTGATCATTGTCCGCCGGGTGCCCTCCCTCCGGGAGGAGGCAAGAAGAAGATTCCACATGTGAAATTATTTACTTGACGGGATGGGTTCACTGTCGTATAATGGCTACGATATCGTCTTTTGGATGATGAGCTGGAAAAGGGACGTCCCTTTTCCGATCCGCCGGTTTTCCGGCGGATCCTGCGCCATTTGGCGCTGTTGGGCAGATAGTTAGGAGGAAGGAGGAGAAGACTTGCAGGAAAATAACAACGGCTCCCAGCCTGGTCAGGGGGCGGCGGTTGCATCCCTGATCCTGGGAATTGTCGGCTTGTTTTTCGCCGGAATTATTTTGGGCATCATCGGTTTGGCGATGGCATCTAAGGCTAAAAACGCGGGCTATGTGGGCGGACTGCGCACCGCCGGTTTTGTTCTCTCGCTGATCTCACTGGTAAGCGGCGCGGTGGCGTTTATCGCCTGCTACATACCGGCAATGTTTATGTGAGGACGCGCAGCAACAGCGGCATATACTCCTGGTGTGGGAGAGTTTGGGTCCTGCCAGACAAAGCGGAGTGATTCGTCTTGTCCATGCGGCTTGGGCCTGTATATGCAAAAACTAAGAGAAGGAGTTGACAGGAATGAACGAGAACGGAAAGCTGCCCGGCCAAGGCGCTGCAACTGGCAGTCTGGTGTGCGGTATTATTGCTGTGGTCTGCTGGTTCTTCGGCTACACCACCATTGTGTCCCTGATTCTGGGCATCGTGGGTCTGGTGCTGGCCTCCAAGGCCAAGCAAGAGGGCTTTACCGGCGGTATGCGTACAGCTGGCTTCGTGCTCTCTTTGATTGGCGTCATCGTGGGCGCGATTGTCCTGGTGGCCTGTGTCGTGCTGGCCGGGGCGATTGCCAGCATAGGAATGTTCTACTAAGAGACACAGCGTGCAGACTGAACGGTCGAAATGCGGCGCCGCCGGAAGGCGGCGCCGCATTTCTCTGTGTCTGGGTCCGTGAGCGCGGGCCGAAGAAAGGGGGAACCGGATGCTTCCGACGATCACACTGCTGGGACGGACGCTGCCCACCTATGGGATGCTGGCCATTGCGGGCATTTTGCTGGGGCTGCTGTTAGCCCTGCTGCGCTGTCCGCGCTTCGGACTCTCACGGGATGACGCGGCCTACCTGTTTGCGCTGGGCGGGGTAGGGGCGCTGATCGGCGCAAAAGCCCTCTATTTGCTTACCGTGCTGCCCGCCCTGATCACCGATCTGCCCCTCCTCTGGCAGGAGCCCACAGCCTTTTTGGCCCAATACCTGTCCGGCGGGATGGTCTTTTACGGCGGGCTGCTGGGAGGGATTCTGGGGGCCTGGGGCGCGGCCCGCTATTTTAAGCTTCGGTTTTCCAGCTTTTTTCCGGTGCTCATTCCGGTTCTGCCCCTGGTCCATGCCTTCGGACGGCTGGGCTGCTTCTGCGTGGGCTGCTGCTACGGCATCCCCGCCGGACCGCCTGTGGGTATCGCCTTCTCCCAGGCCCTGGCCGCCCCCAACGGCGTGCCGCTCCTGCCCGTTCAGCTCTGGGAGTGCGGTGCGGAGCTGGTGATCTTCGCGTTCCTGCTGTGGTACGCCGGGCGGTGTCCGGAGCCCCGGCGCATCCTGGGGGCCTATATTCTGGCCTACGCGCCGGTGCGCTTTGCCCTGGAGTTTTTTCGGGGGGACGCGGTCCGGGGTGTGTTTGGCCCCCTGTCCACCTCCCAGTGGATCAGCCTGGCGGCCGTGGCCGCCGTCCTGCTCGGACGCTGGTACGCCAAACGCCGGAGGCAAAGGCGCGCCTGTGATACGTAAAGAGTCCTCAAAAAGCGAAAGGGCTTGCCGCCTGCGAAGAGCGGGCGGCAAGCCCTTTCACTTTGGCTGAATGAGAATGAGATGGTGATTGGAGCAACACAGACCACGGAAAATGGGAACAGATTGGGATGCTTCTCTGAACAACCGGCCATAAAACGCCTCAGTTCCCCAGCGTGAGCCCGTGGAGATCCTCGCCCGTCAGGCCCATCACCTCGTTCAGGGCCTTGACGAACACGGAGATCAAGGGATTATAATTGTGCTGGTTCCAGGCCACTACCAGCGAGGGGTCCCAATTACTCTCGAACTCGTAGAATTTGAGGTCCGGGTTCAGCTTTAAATTGCTCCGGGAGTCCAGGATAGACACCCCCATGCCCGCCGTGATCCAGAGGATCTGCTCCCCTAGGGTCTGGGCATAGTGGACCTTAGGCACGAAGCCGTGCTCCTTGCAGAGGGCGAGGATCAGAGGGGCGGACTCCGGATTGTCCTCCGGCGAGATCAGGACAAAGGGCTCGCTGCGCACATCTGACAGAGTGACGTGCTCCTTGCGGGCCAGGGGGTGGAAGCGGCTCATGACGATGTGATCCTTAGAGCGGGACACATACTGATAGACGATGCTCTCCTTCTGCTGTACCTCAAATTGGAGGTTGAACACCAGATCCAGCTTGCCGCTGTAGAGCTCCGAGGTCAAAAAGTGGAACGAGCCGGTCTGGAGCCGCAGGTCCACATTGGGGTAATCCCGGGTCAGGGCCTGGTAGACCTGGGGGAGAAAATCGGCGGTGTTGGTCTCATCCAAAATGCCGATACGCAGAAAGCCGCTCAGGCCCTGCTGAATCTTCTCCGCCTTTTCCACAAGGCCGATATAGTTTCCATATAGATTCTGCATCCCCAGATACAGCGCGCTCCCGGCGGGAGTCAGGCGGATGCCGCTGTTGGTGCGGACAAAGAGCTGGATGTTCAGCTCCTCCTCCATGTTCCGGATATGGCGGCTCAGGGCGGGCTGGGAGATGAACAGCTGCTCGGCGGCCTTGGTAAAGCTCAGCGATTTTGCCACGGTGATGAAGTACTTGATTTGCAGGATGGTCATGAACAGGTCCCTCCTCTCGTGAACAATCAAGCCGGTAACGCAAGCATAACATGTCCAAACCGGTTTGTCCAGCGGTTCCGGGCTTTCTGCGCCCGGAACCGGGCGTTGCGCCCCGGCAAGTTTTCTGCTACACTGTGTGACAGACCGCCGGGACGGGCCGGCGCCCGCGCCGGAGGCTCGAAACGGATGGAACACGCACAGGAGGAATGGAACATGAAGACAATCGCGGTCATTCTGACCGGGGGCATGTCCCGCCGCATGGGCCGGGACAAGGGCGCGCTGATCCTGGAGGGGGAGACCCTGATCGCGCGGCTGGTCCGCCGCTTTGGACCGGCCTTTGACGGGGTATATGTGTCGGTGAACCAGGCCGGGCGGTTCAACACGGCCGGAGCCCCTGAGCTGGTGGATCTCCACCCCGGCCACGGCCCCATGGCGGGGCTGGAGGCCGCCTTTGCCCAGACGGACGCCGATCTGGTCTTCCTCACTGCGGTGGATCTGCCCTTCGGCACGCCCGGGCTGGCCCGGCGGCTGGCGGAGCTGCGGGGGGAGGAGGACCTGTGCTACATCCGCCGGGCGGACGGACGGCCCGAGCCCCTGTTCGCCCTGTATACCCGGGCCTGTCAGGTCCCGCTGGCCGCCTGCCTGGAGGAGGGCCGCCGATCCTTCCGGGCCCTGTTCGAACGGGTCCGGGCCCGGGAGGTCCGGGAGGAGGAGCTGGACGGCGTCCCTCTGGACCGTCTGCTGATGAACGTCAACTGTCCCGAGGACCTGGAGCGGGCGCAGGCGCTCCTTTAGCGGCCGCAGCGCCACAGGAAAAACGGACCGGCTGAGTGGGAAAACGCCCGCCTGGCCGGTGTTTTTTCCAAAAAACACCGGAATTTCAGACGGCCGGGTCCGGGCAGGCCAGGGACTTGAAAATTTTTTGCAAAAACCTCTTCCCATTAGCGCTTTATTGTGGTAATATACGAAAGCGCGGATCCCGTCCGCAAAACCGTTTTAATTGGAGGATACATACTGTGAAGAAGAAGCTGTTTGCTCTGGCCCTGGCTGCGGCCCTGGGCCTCTCCCTGGCCGCCTGCTCCGGCGGCGCCCAGCCCGGCGCGGCCGCCACCCCCGCTCCCGCCCCCGCCGGGGATCAGCAGACCCCGCCCGCAGACGGCGCCCCGGCCGAGAGCGATCTGGCCTATGTCCAGGGGAAGGGAACCCTGGTGGTGGGCATCACCAACTTTAACCCCATGGATTATCCCGACGACAACGGCGAGTGGATCGGCTTTGACGCTGACATGGCCAAGCTGTTTGCAGAGAGCCTGGGCGTGGAGGCCGAGTTCATCGAGATCAACTGGGACAACAAGATTATGGAGCTGGAGACCAAGGGCATTGACGCGGTGTGGAACGGCATGACCCTCACTGCGGAGGTCACCTCCTCAATGGGCACCTCCGAGCCCTACTGCCTCAACGGCCAGGTGGTGGTCCTCCCCGCCGGCAAGGCGGCGGACTACCAGACGGCGGAGAGCCTGTCCGGGCTGTCCTTTGCCGTGGAGAGCGGCTCCGCCGGGGCCGAGCAGCTGGACGCGCTGGAGATCCCCTACACCGCCATGCAGACCCAGGCCAACGCGCTGATGGAGGTGGCCTCCGGGGCCTCTGACGCCTGCGTCATCGACCTGCTGATGGCGGGGGCCATGATCGGCGAGGGCACCAGCTACCCCGACCTGACCTATACCGTCCAGCTCAACAGCGAGGAGTACGGCGTGGGCTTCCGGCGGGGCTCCGACCTGGTGGACGCCTTTAACACCTTCTGGAAGGAAGCCTATGACGCGGGTACCGTTATGGAGGTGGCCACCACCTACGGCGTCCAGGAGTCCATCATCGAGAAGTAAGCGCTTGCTTTCAGAAACCGGGAAAAGGCAGAGAGCATTGGGGTGTTCTCTGCTTTTCTCGTGACAAAGAGAGAGGTATCCGCCATGCTTATGTCCGTCACCCTCACGCTGCTGGAGGGCCTGGCCGCCACCATGGAGCTCTTCGTGCTCACGCTGGTGTTCGCTCTGCCCCTGGGGCTGGTGATCAGCTTCGGCTCCATGTCCCGCCTGACCCCGCTGCGGGGCCTTACCCGCACGGTGGTGTGGATCATCCGGGGCACACCGCTGATGATCCAGATTCTGATTATTTTTTACGCCCCCGGCTTGCTGTTCAAGCTGCCCCTGCTGCCCCGGTTTACAGCGGCGCTGGTGTCCTTTGTGATCAACTACGCCTGCTATTTCTCCGAGATCTTCCGGGGGGGCATCCAGTCGGTGCCCCGGGGACAGTATGAGGCCGGGCAGGTGCTGGGCATGACCAAGGGGCAGATCTTCTTCAAGGTCACGCTGCTCCAGGTGATCAAGCGCATCGTGCCCCCCATGTCCAATGAATTCATCACGCTGGTCAAGGACACCGCTCTGGTCCGCGTCATCGCGGTGTACGAGCTTATCTGGATGGGGGAGTCTTTTGTCAGGTCCAAGGGACTGATCTGGCCCCTGTTCTATACGGCCGTCTTCTATCTGGTGGTCAACGGCATTCTGACCCTGCTCTTCGGCTGGTTCGAGAAGAAGCTGGACTATTTTAAGTGAGGGAGGCGCTGGCATGTCGATTCTGGAAGTACGCAGCATTGAGAAGCATTTCGGCGCCACCGAGGTGCTCAAGGATATCAGCTTCACCCTGGAGGAGGGGCAGGCCCTGGCCATCATCGGATCCTCCGGCTCGGGCAAGACCACCCTGCTGCGGTGTCTCAACTTTCTGGAGACCCCCAATGGCGGGAGCATTTCCGTGCGTGGAAAAACCCTCTTTGACGCCGCCGACCCCGCCACCCAGCGGGAGGCCGAGGTGCGCAAAAAGCGCCTCCACTTCGGGCTGGTGTTCCAATCTTTTAATTTGTTCCCCCAGTACACCGCCCTGAAGAACGTGACCCTGGCCAGCGAGCTGCTGGCCCAGGAGCGGCCGGACTTCAAGGCGAACCGGAAAAAAATCCTCTCCGCCATTGAAGAGGAGGGGAAGGGCCTGCTGGACCAGATGGGGCTGGCCGACCGGGCGGGGCACTATCCCCACCAGCTCTCGGGGGGACAGCAGCAGCGGGTGGCCATCGCCCGGGCCCTGGCCCTGCGGCCGGATATCCTGTGCTTTGACGAGCCCACCTCCGCCCTGGACCCGGAGCTCACCGGCGAGGTGCTGAAGGTCATCCGCAGTCTGGCCGAGCGGCACACCACCATGGTGATCGTCACCCACGAGATGGCCTTTGCCCGGGACGTGGCCGATCAGGTTATTTTCATGGACAGCGGCGTGATTGTGGAGCAGGGGACCCCCGCCCAGGTGATAGAAAACCCCCGGGAGGAGCGGACCCGGCAGTTTTTGTCCCGCTATTCCGGGACAGAGTGATACAAAAACAGCCCCGGATGGCCGTTCAGGTACCATCCGGGGCTATTTCGCCAGCAGGCTACCCGTCCGCCACCACCTCGCCGCGGAGGACGGTGCGGGCGGATATTGTCAGCCCTTCGCCATCGGTGTCGACCGTGAGGGTGTCGCCGTTCTCCACCTCGCCGGCGATGATTTTGCGGCCGATCAGAGTCTCCACCGTGTGCTGCACGTACCGGCGCAGGGGCCGGGCGCCGTAGACCGGGTCATAGGCCGCGTCAATGATGTGGGCCTTGGCCGTCCCGGTGAGCGTCACCGTCAGCTGCTTGCCGGCCAGGCGGCGGTTCAGATCGGCGATGAGCAGGTCGATGATATGGGTGATGTTCTCCTTGGTCAGGGGCTTGTAACAGACGATCTCGTCCAGCCGGTTCAGGAACTCGGGCCGGAAGGAGCGCTTCAAGAGCTCATCCACCTGGGCCCGGGCCTCCTCCGCGATCGCCCCGTCGGGGCCGATGCCGTCCAGCAGGAACTGGGAGCCCAGGTTGGAGGTCAGAATGAGGATGGTGTTCTTGAAGTCCACGGTGCGGCCCTGGCTGTCGGTGATCCGGCCGTCGTCCAGTACCTGGAGCAGGATGTTGAACACATCCGGGTGGGCCTTCTCCACCTCGTCGAAGAGGACCACCGCGTAGGGCTTGCGCCGCACGGCCTCCGTGAGCTGGCCGCCCTCCTCGTAGCCCACGTAGCCCGGCGGGGCCCCGATGAGCCGGGAGACCGAGAATTTCTCCATATACTCGCTCATGTCGATGCGGATGAGGCTGCGCTCGCTGTCAAAGAGGGTCTCGGCCAGGGTCTTGGCCAGCTCGGTCTTGCCCACGCCGGTGGGGCCCAGGAACAGGAAAGAGCCGATGGGCTTGTCCGGGTCGGCGATGCCTGCGCGGCTGCGGAGAATGGCCTCGGACACCAGACGCACGGCCTCGTCCTGGCCCACCACCCGCTGGTGGAGGATGTCCTCCAGGTGGAGCAGCTTCTCCCGCTCCCCCTCCATGAGCCGGGCCACGGGGATGCCGGTCCACCGCTCGATGATGCGGGCGATCTCCTCCTCGGTCACCTTGTCCCGGAGCAGGGAGCGGGCCTTTCCCTCGCTGGCAATTCGCTCCTCCTCCTCCAGCGCGCGGCGGAGCTCGGGGATCCGGCCGTACTGGAGCTCGGCGGCCTTTTCCAGGTTGTACTGGCGCTGGGCCTCCTCCAGGGCGGCGCTGGCGGCCTCCAGGTCCTCTCGGAGCCTCTGGACCTTGCCGATGGCGTTCTTTTCGTTCTCCCACTGGGCCTTTTTGGCGCTGAGCTCCTCCCGCATGTTGGAGAGCTCCTTCTGGATCTCGGCCAGATGGGTCTGGGAGAGGGGGTCGGTTTCCTTTTTCAGGGCGGCCTCCTCGATCTCATGCTGGATGATCTTGCGCTGGATCACGTCCAGCTCGGTGGGCAGGGAGTCGATCTCGGTGCGGATGGTGGCGCAGGCCTCGTCCACCAGGTCGATGGCCTTGTCGGGCAGAAAACGGTCGGTGATATAGCGGTCGGACAGGGAAGCGGCGGCGATGATGGCCCCATCGGTGATTTTGACGCCGTGGAAGACCTCGTAGCGCTCCTTCAGACCCCGGAGAATGGCGACGGCGTCCTCGGCGGAGGGCTCCTGGACCATGACGGGCTGGAAGCGGCGCTCCAGGGCGGCGTCCTTCTCGATATACTGGCGGTACTCGTTGAGGGTGGTGGCCCCGATGCAGTGGAGCTCGCCCCGGGCCAGCATGGGCTTTAAGAGGTTGCCCGCGTCCATGCTCCCCTCGGTCTTGCCCGCCCCCACGATGGTGTGGAGCTCGTCGATGAAGAGGATGATCCGGCCCTCGGCCTTCTTGACCTCGTTGAGGACGGCCTTGAGCCGCTCCTCAAACTCGCCCCGGTACTTGGCCCCGGCGATGAGAGCCCCCATGTCCAGGGCGAAGATGGTCTTGTCCTTCAGGGAGCCGGGCACGTCGCCCTTGACGATCCGCTGGGCCAGGCCCTCGGCGATGGCGGTCTTGCCCACGCCCGGCTCGCCGATGAGGACCGGGTTGTTTTTGGATTTCCGGCTCAGAATGCGCACGATGTTGCGGATCTCATCGTCCCGGCCGATGACCGGGTCCAGCTTGTTCTGGCGGGCCCGCTCCACCAGGTCGGAGCCGTACTTTTTCAGGGCGTCGTAGGTCTCCTCCGGGTTGTCCGAGGTCACCCGCTGGCTGCCCCGGACGGCGGTGAGGGCCTGGAGAATGCCCTCCCGGGTGATCTGATAGGTGCGGAAGAGCTCCTTGAGCGCCCGGTCGGGGACCTCCGCCAGGGCCAGCAGCAGATGCTCCACCGAGACGTATTCGTCCTTCATATTGGCGGCGGTGGACTCGGCGGTATTCAGCGCCTTGTCCACGTCCTGAGACACGTAGATCTTGCCCTGTTCCCGGCCGCCGCCGGACACCCGGGGCAGCTTCTCCACCTCGGCCTTGACGGCTGCGGCCAGGCTGGGGACCGTGATGCCCATGTGGGCTAGAAGCTGGGGGACCAGTCCCTCCTCGGCGGTCAGGAGCGCCAGCAGCAGGTGGGCCTGCTCGATCTGCTGGTTGCCGTGCTCGGTGGCCAGGCTCTGGGCCGCCTGGACGGCCTCAATGGATTTCTGGGTCAGCTTGTTCATATTCATGTGATGTCACATCCTTTCTGGGGTCCCGGGCTGCCAGGGACAGAGGGGGTTCCACCCCCGTGGACGCGCCTGCGCGGCGGGCGCCCCCTTTCTTTTCGAGAAAAGAAAGGGGGGGGAAGAAAAGGCGGGGACGCCTCGCGTGTCCGGGCTTCCGCAAGCCGGGCTGCTGCGGCGGAGCCGCCCGCGTTGATGGGTGACGCTTGATTGCCGGTGCCTGCAAATTCGATCGTGCAGGCCTGCGATCTTAGTGCGGGCACGCAGGGAGGAATACCGCTGGCCGGAGGCTCTGCCCGCCGGGGCGGGGAGCAGGAGGAGCCGGTCAGCCCAGGCTGACCGGCTCCCTTGCCTGATCCTGCTAGAATTCTTCTGTTGTAGAAGCGTAGTGCCGTGACCGGGCGGAAATTTTGGACTTGCAGAGGCTGGAAGGGCGGGATAAAAGTTCTTTTTGATGCTTTTCCGTTTCTTGCTGGGATTCTTCTGTTGTAGAAGCCCACTGCCGTGACCGGGCGGAAATTTTGGACTTGCAGCGGCTGAAGAGCGAAATGGAAGTTCTTTTTGATTCTTTTTCTTTCAAGAAAAAGAATTACTCGATGGTGATGCGCTTGGCTGCGGGGACTACAGGTACTGCCTTGGGGAGGGTCAGCTCCAGCACGCCGTTCTTATAGGCGGCGGTGATCCCGCCCTCGTCGATGCCGGTTACGTCGAAGGAGCGGCTGAAGGAGCCGTACCGGCGCTCCCGGCGGATATAGCTGCCCCTGTCGCCCTTCTGCGCGCTGTCCGCGCTGTGCTGGGCCGTGATGGTGAGAATGCCGTCCTTCAGGTCCAGTGTGATGTCCTCCTTTTCGAAGCCGGGGAGCTCGGCCTCCAGAACGAATCGGTCGCCTGCATCCCGGATATCCGTGCGGAAGGCGGGCAGGGTGGTGTTGCTGTGGTTGAAAAAGTCGCGGGCAAAGTTGTCAAACACGTCGAAGGTGTTGTCGTTGCTGCGCTCGAACGGAAGCATACCAAACATAATAAAAATCTCCTTTTTGATTCACAGTATGGAAGGGAACGGGTGTTAGCAATCTCGCTGTCTTTCTGCCAAAGCTATTTGAAAATCATGGCGTTCATCCTCTTTTCGCGGGGGTGGAGCACCAGCTCGGAACCCCTTGTCTGTTTTTCTGCCTCACAGTATAGGCTACAGTTATGAACAAATATACATCTAAATATGTCTAAAGTGTAAACTTAGCACTCTACATATGAGAGTGCTAAAATGGACCGGTGGGGAAAATGAGACCGTATGGGTTCATAATACCAAAAAAATGAAGCCGTTTGGTATCATCTAGAGGATGGGGGGGACGGATATGTACTTTCACCGCATCCGGGACCTGCGGGAGGACAGCGACCAGACCCAGCAGGCGGTTGCCGACCTGCTGAACATGCAGCGCAGCGTCTACCGCCGCTACGAGCAGGGCCAGCGGGAGCTGCCCCTGTGGGCGGCCATCAAGCTGGCTGATTTTTACAACACCTCGCTGGACTATCTGGTGGGGCGCACCGACGACCCCGCGCCGCCCCATGCGTAAGCTGTGTACCGTTGCGCTGCCCTTTGGGGCGGCGGTGTTTCTGGCGGTCTATCTGCTGCCGGAGGGAATTTGGCTGGCGGCCGGGTTGGTGTGCGCCGCTGCGGGGAGCGCGGCGGCACTGGCTCTGCGGGGCCGCTGCAGGGTACGGCTCGCCCTGATCGCCTTCGGGCTGGCAGCGGGCCTGCTGTGGACATCCGGGTATTCCCGTCTCTTTTTCGCCCCGGCCCAGGCGCTGAACGGCCAGACCGTCCCCTTTACGGCCACCGTGGCCGACTGGCCCCGGGAGACCGATTACGGCATTTCGGTCCTGGTCCGGCTGGACACCGGCGGCCCGGCGGTGAAGACGGTCCTCTACGCGGACGGGCGGCACGCCGGGCTGGCGCCGGGAGACAAGCTGGCGGGCACGGCCTCGTTCCGCCTCTCTAATGTCCGCTATGGGCGGACCATTACCTACTATACCTCCAAGGGCGTCTTTCTCCTGGGCACCGTGCGGGAGAGCGAGGAGACGCCCCTGACGGCGGAGCGGCCGGAGCGGCCGCCGGTCCGGACGTGGCCGGTCTGGGCCGCCCGGGCCATCGGGGACAGCGTGGCGGCCGTCTTTCCGGCGGATACCGGGCCCTTCGCCGCCGCCCTCCTGACTGGGGACACGGCGGGACTGGACGGCGGGCTGAAAACCGCCTTCCGCCGCACCGGAACCGCCCACATTGTGGCGGTATCCGGGCTCCACGTGTCCTTTCTGGCGGGGCTCGTCACCACGGTGCTCCAGCGCAGGCGGCGGCTGGCCGCCATCGTGTGCGCCGTGCTGCTCTTTTTCTTTGCGGCGGTGGCGGGGAATACGCCCTCGGTGCTGCGGGCGGTGTTTCTCCAGTGTTTTCTGTTGGCCGCGCCCCTGGTGGGCCGGGAGAACGACGCCCCCACCGCCCTCTCGGCCGCGCTGATGCTTCTGCTGGCTGCCAATCCCTTCGCGGCGGCCAGCGTCAGCCTCCAACTCTCCTTTGCCTCGGTGGCGGGGATCTACCTGGTCACCCGGCCCCTGAGCCGCCGGTGGCGGGACAGGCTCCCGAAGCCGTCCGGCGGGGCGCTCAGACGCTGGGGCCGCAGGGCGGCCGCCGGTTTCACCGACTCCCTGGCCACCACTCTGGGGGCGCTGGTCTTTACCACGCCCCTCACGGCCTGCTATTTCGGGTCGGTGTCCCTGGTATCGCCGCTGGTCAATCTGCTCACCCTCTGGGCCGTATCGGACGGCTTTCTGGGCGGGCTGGCGGCGGCCCTGCTGGGTCTGATCTTCCCGGCCGGGGCCAAATTGCTGGCCGGGCTGGTGAGCCTGCTGTTGCGGTATGTGTTGGCAATGTCCCGGCACATGTCGGACGTCCCCTTTGCGGCGATCCCGACGGACAGCCTCTACCCGGTCATCTGGCTGGGGATGGTCTATGCGCTCCTGCTCCTGTGGGTGCTGGGGCGGAAAAAGGGGCGGCTCCGGCCCCTGCTCCCCATCTGCCTCTGTGTGGTTGCCCTCTGCGCGGCCCTGGCGGCCAGAGGGGCCGAGGGGAGCGCCGGGACCCTCACGGTGTCGGTGCTGGACGTGGGACAGGGGCAGAGTATCCTGCTTCGCTCCGGGGACGCCCTGGCGCTGGTGGACTGCGGCGGAAACGGGCTCCAGGACGCCGGGGACACGGCGGCCGACGCGGTTCAGGCCCTGGGCCGCACGAGGCTGGATCTGCTGATCCTCACCCACTGCCACGCCGACCACGCGGGCGGGGTGCCCCAGCTGCTGGACCGGTTGGAGGTGGGGGCCATCCTCCTGCCGGACACGGATCCGGAGGAGGGGCTCCGGGCGGAGATTCTGGCCCTGGCCGGGGCGCGGGACATTCCGGTGATCCTCCTCGGGGAGAACGGGACGGCCGCCCTGGGGGAGGCGGAGCTGACCTTGTACGCGCCCTTGGGAGACGGCGGGGCCAACGAGGAGGGCCTCTCGGTCCTCTGCACCGCCGGGGACTTCGACCTGCTGATCACCGGCGACATGAACCAGGTGGTGGAGCGCCGCCTGCTGAAATACGGGGATCTGCCCGACATCGAGCTGCTGATCGCCGGGCACCACGGCTCCAAGCACGCCACGTCGGAGGAACTGCTGCTGGCGGTCAGGCCGGAGTACGCAGTGATCTCTGTAGGGGACAACCGCTACGGCCACCCCGCGCCCGAGACCCTGGAGCGGCTGAGCGCGGCGGGCTGTGAGATCTACCGTACCGACTGGATGGGAACGGTCACTGTGACTGTCCGGACCGCTTCTGATTGAGAATGGAGGAATTGCCATGCCGCCCAAACGTAAAGCGGACGATGCCGCTTACCGGCAGCTGAAGCAGGACCTGGCCGGGGGGACCCCGGGCAGCCTGTATATCTTCCACGGGGAGGAGGCCTGCCGCTCCGCGAAGCAGCTCCTCTGGGTCAATGCCCTGATTACCATAGCGGTCTCCCTTCTGGTCATAGCCGGGCACAGGCTCATCCTGAACCTGTTTTTCGGCAGGATAGAGCAGGACGTGATGGACAATGCCGTCCTCTAC
>CANSQX010000019.1 GCA_947649225.1 uncultured Flavonifractor sp. | reverse complement strand
ATGTAGGGAACAAAAATAGCAGGCCGTTGTTTCGGCCTGCCATTTTTTATGGACTGGTATTTACTTTGTTGAACCGGGAACAAGCAGTTCTTTAAGGAAAGTAGTGGCATCTGGTGCCTGATCTTTCCCGGTCTGATAGGTTTCGGTGAGCAGGACGCCATTCCTGCCGGAAAGGTCGTTGGCAGACACATCTACGTGCAGCCATCTGCCCTCCACATACACGAGATTCCAGACATGGATATCACTGCTGATAGTAAAACAAGGGATATCCACTGCGGCACACAAGAACTTCATTGCTCTTGCGTAAGAACCGCAGGCCGCTTTCAGCTCTCCGGTATGGGGAGCAAACGTCTGGGTAATCCCAGAAGACGCCCCCTCTTCATATGCCAACAGGGAACAAAGGTAATCATTGAGATATTCTACCTTCTCCCGGTCGGTGGCAAGGGTGTTCACGTGGCTGACAGCGGGTTGGATGAAGTCCAAAGGTGCCTGATAGTTTTCCGGCATCTTGGCGGACACTGCAAAGTAGTCCAGATACTGCCAGTAGTCAGTGAAATTCTGTGGAACATGATGCTCGTACCGCAAAATTCCCTCCATACGACCGAGCAGATTTTTTACTGCGCTGTATTTATCGCCCTTAGCTACCATGGTATAGGCTGGAGCGGTTTCGCTGGTGCCATCCACCAGGGTCTGCCGGATCGTGTTATAGAGCGCACGGTTGTAAACGCCGGCGAACACATTCGGGTTCGCCTGTTGGGAAAAGTCCTCCCGGCTCCAGTGGTCTGCGGTGATGGTGTAGGGCTGAGACGTGCCGCTGTCCTCGGGCGGGCGTTCAGGCGTTGGAGTGACCGGCGTTTCTTCCTCTGGCTTCCAGGCCCTGCTAATCAACACCGCCATCTCACCGCGGGTGATGATAGACGCTTGAGCGGTAGACTGACTGATCAGGCCCAGGCTCACGGCATACTGACCGGCGGTGTTATAGGTCCATGTACTGCCTTCACTGTCCTTATAGCCGCAGCATCGGAGCACCACCGTACAGGCCATGGCCGGAGTGACCATGTCATTGGGGCCGTAATGGGATGCGTCATAACCGGATACCAGCAGATTAGCGACACAGTAGCCCACATAGGGCTTGGCCCAGGCGGGTACATCAGTAAAGTAACAGGCCCAGGCGTAATGGTCGGGATTGACTTCACCTTCTCCATGGAGCCGGGTGAGTACTGCGGCCATCTCAGCTCGGGTCAGCCCCTTGTCCAGCATCAGGTCGCCAGAACTGTCGCCCTGGTAGATGCCATGCTCCCGCAGAAATGCTCCGGCCGCCTCAATCTCTGCCGGTTGTTCAGCCGCAAATGCGGGGATGGACATGGATAGGGAAATGATGAAGCATAGGCCAATGATTGTGATCCGTTTCATGCAAATACCCCCTTATATTTAGTCTAATCATATTACACCACATATATGGGATATTTGCAACAGATCATTAGGAAATTTCGCGAGCCTGGACACACCAGCGCATGTCCCGAACATCCCGAACGCAGGTGATCAGTGTGATGATGTTCTCGCTTGTCCGATCCAAACGTGAAAAATCTGTCTCGCTGATCTGGCCAACGTAGAACACCTCATAGGTTCTGGTGCCGAGTTGTGTGGTGTAGACGATCTGGTCGCCCTTCGCCAGAGTGTGGATTTTCCCAAAGTGATTGGTGACTCCCCGGTTATGGCCAGCGATTCCAACGTTTCCATCCCAGCAGGAGGTAGATTTGAAGTGCCCGGCACCCTTTGCAAGATTTTCCAGGCTTTCATCCTCATAGACCTTGACATTCAGATCAAGCTTGGGGATTTTTAACCGGCCAAGACTGCCATCCGAATAGAAAAGGCCGTCCGGAAGCGTGAATTTGTTATCGCCTGTGGTAGAGACGGTCACATCGGAGGTGGAAGATCCGCCAAGCTCGGCAGGTGGAACAAAGAGATTGCCGGCATTACCGGCAGGGCCGCCCACAAGGGTGTTTCCGCCAGAATTACTGATCCCAGTAGAAGTACTGTTTTCATAATTGCCATAAGAAACGTGCGGAATCAGAACCTCGCCAGTTCCCGGCTGATAGGAGTCCGGACTCCCAAAGGAGGGCGGGGCAAGAGAAGCGTTTTTGCTGCGGTCAATATTGCTCTGCTCCGTAGGGCCGGCACCAACCACGATCACTTCCTCCACAGAAGACGATGGGGCAAACATGCCCTCATCAGGTTCCTCTACGTCATACTCCAGCGCCTGAGCCGGGGCCGCCAGCATCGCCATCATCAGCACCAGGGTAAACGTCGCTGTTGTCAACAGTTTCTTCATTGGATATGCACTCCTTTCGTTTCATCCAAAAATAAGCGCCGCCTGCACCCGCACAAAGCGCGGCCAGAACGGCGGAGATAAGGATCAATGCTTCCGAACCACCCTGCTTTTCCTCGACTGGATCAGGGACTACGTCCGGTTCTGCTGTTGGGATAGGGTTTCCGGTAAAAATGACAGTATACCGAATTACTGTCACTCCTGTGCGGTAGGCCTCACCGATATAGTCGGCGGTTGTGGTGTAGCCCTTGACATAGCTGACAGTTTTAGACCCGCCATAAGTGCAAACTGCAGTAAAGCGATCCCCAATTTCATAGTCGTTGGAATTGTAGGTATTATCGGTCTGCCAGTCTACACCCTGAAGATTCAGCGTTTTTCCACCCTCTGTGATGGTTTTGGGCAGGTGATTTGTATCGGCGCTGGCCAAGTTCGGATACCGCCGGGTGACTGTAATAGGACTGGTTTTGCTACCGTATCCAGACGGCTCCGTGTTGATAGAGTCCAAGTTGAGATACAGCGTCCCTTCAAATCCATCTTCTGTGGTGACTGTCTTCTCCTGGGGCAGCAGGCCCAGGATGGTTTCCATGTCCTTGTTGGCACTTTCCACAGTTTCGGTTTGGGTCACCTTCTGCGTTTCCGATCCGATAACCACCTCCCGGAGGATATCGGAGCACTCATATCGGCAACCGTCCCGGTCAAATGCCTCACGGGGGAGGGTTGATGGGTCCGTAGTGGGCGAGAGGTCGTAAACTTTCCGAATCTCAAGTGCCTCCTGATTGAGAATGATGTCTACCGGAAGCAGCGCGTCCGGATCAGACCAATCGGCTGCCGAGGCCGGAAGAGCCAATGCGGTAATGAGCAGTACCATTGCTATGAGAGATGTAAAAGCTCTCTTCATGTTGATGTCCTCCTTCTTTCTTAGGGCGTGTACTGTCCGCCCTGAATCAACGGCTGCAGGTACGCGACCGCGAAACCCAAGGTGTTCAGCACAATCCAGGTCACAATGATCCGTTTAAGCCAACTGGTGGCCTCGGACACAGCACGCTCGTTGCGCGAGATCATTCGCACAAGCAGTGCGACAGACGCAGCGGTTACAGCTACGATGGTGCTGATTCCAACCAGCTCACCGTAAACGTCCGCCATAATCGTGGAAAAGCGGGACCAGATTGTATCACCAGAAGCTGCTGCCGCTGGCTGTGCAAACAGAACCATCATGTAACAGGTACTTGCCGCCCCTTGGAACCAGCGTTGAAGCCGAGGAGACAGATGTTCCTGCGGCTTCTTACGATTTTGCGCCATATTGGGATTCTCCTTTCATAAAAAATTTGGCAGAAAAAACCGCCCCTAATGCGAACTGCTGCATTCGCACTCGGAGCGGCCTACTGCCATCGCCCAGTTTTGGACAATAACAGGATAGCACATTTTCATCGCCATGTCATCGGCGGTAACTCTGCCAATTTTCTGCCATTTTTCTGCCATAGACCCTGCCATCAGTCTCCCTCCAGCAAAGTGAGCAATTCCAACCAAGCATCCAAGCACCCGGCCGGTGCTGTCCAAAGCCGGATCGATAGGATGTTCACAGCCTGCTGGCGCAGCCGGTAATAGTGTCTGTCCGATATGCCTAACCGGAACAAAATCTCATTATGGGTAAGCTTGTCCGGTGTGAGAAACGTTTGAAAAATGATGTTATACATCATCTCTCCATTGCCCGGTTTGTGGCGCAGTACAGTCAAGGCATCGTTGATACGATCCAACAGCAGCCTGGATTTCTGGATGCCGAGCATCCGATGCTCCAGTTTTGCATTGCCCATCGCTATCTGCGTATCTACTGCACTGAGCAGCTTATCCAGGTCTTGCAGTGGACGATCCAGCTCCTCAGCAACCTGCTGTGGAAAACACTCCAACGCCCATACAATATCACGGTAATGCCTGAGCATCATTTGGGTATTGTGGTACATGTTACGGCGCAGATCCTGCTCCGCCGCCCGCGCCTTTTGGCTCAAAATGCTTTGATCCTCCACAATACCTCGGCGTTCCAGCAGAGAGAGTATCTGTTCCGCCTGTACGGATGTATCTTTTCCAGCCTGCTCACCAAAGCGGGCTTTCTTCAAATGTTCCATATTCGATGCCTCCTATATCAGTTGGTGGGCCAGTTTTTGGACCGGCCCTGGGCAAAAGACCAAATTTAACTCGGGAAGTTCCCTCTATACCCTGGCAGTCCTCTTTGAAACTCTTACAATGCCTACACGGAGAAAAATACGCGCGCGTAATAAGGGGGGCCGAAACTGCAACACGCTGGTGCTCTGCTGCAGGGACGGTCTGCGCCGGTGGAATTTGCGGTATGACCTTGCGGCTGTACCAGGCAATCCAGCGGTTCACACGCTCATGGTCGCAGTCGCTCTTGATGTGCGTATTTCTGCTCCAAATGCGTATTTCCTCCAAAATACGTTTGACTTGGGCGGACTCTGGCAAAGAGAACGAGGCTCCTGTGGGATAGGCCGCGTTGAAGATCAGGCAGCCGAAAGAACCTGGCAGCTTTTGCAGCGGGAAGGCATCCGCATGTTTTTTGAAAAAGCGCCAGACCTTCGTCTTTTCCCATCCCCAACGGTGGCCAAGGGTCTCCAGAGTTAAAACGGCGCCATATTTGCCAAATTGAACCGCTGGCGCCATATGAGAAAACGCATTGCCGGGCTCCTGCCATACAGTGTGGCACCAGAGATCCAGCCATGCGTCCGACTCATCAAAGTGATAATGCGCCTCAGCAAGGCGCTGTGTGACGTTTCTGGGCAGGCATAGGAAACCATACCCCTGGGTGGCGTAAACGGCCTCAGCGCCCATGCAGGGCTCTCCAGAGCACTGTACGACCCAGTCTTTGATGTGATAGGTTAGTTTCTTTGTTTTGGGATCCAGTTCATAATCTATGTAGCCCAATTGGGCCAGTCTGTCCATCGTTTCCAGGGCCCTGTTCCGATTTTTAATGCCTAGGATGCTTTTGAGCCCCACGATACCGCCTGCCCAGGAGCCGATGGTGACTTGATTGATGTATTTATAGTAGCGGGCCTGTCCATTTCGGAAGGCGGCCCTGGAGGTCAGTCGTGCCCATGCACCCATAACTCCTTTGCCTATTGGCATTTGATTACGGGGGAGCTTGACCCACTGATACTTCAGCAGACATTTCATCCTGCCAGTCTCCTTTTTGATACAGATTAAAAAATTACACTATGTACTAGGCTTAACTGGCACAAGAGTGCGAAAAATATTTGTTGATTAAAGTGTCCAAAATAGGCTTCTGTTTTCGTTATATATAATGAGGGGAATGAACAAGCACACACTGTGTTGTCATACTGTTCTTTACATTAAATGTGTGAGACCATAAAGGCAACACAAATACTACCGCAGATACATTTTAATAGAAAGGAAGCATCACCATGAAAAAACGTTTTATGTCTTTGACCTTGGCTACTTTAATGGTATTTTCCATGTTGATCACAACCGCTTTTGCCGCAAGCGGCACTTCCACTCAGTCTCCTTCTTCTAATTTGGGGCTGGCGCTTGATCCTGGTGCCAGTGGCTGGTCACAAGTTGTCAATGTTCGATTCTCCACCGTGCCGTCGGACGCCGTAGTCGATACTATCACAATTGTCCCTGGCACTCCCACGATTAACTCCGGCAACAAAAATTTTTTGGGTGCAGTTCTTCCTTCTCTCCTGAAAATCACTGCACCTGATGGGACTACTGCGACTATTAGTTGGTCCAACAAAATGACAACTACTGCGTTCAAGGGAGTCGATGCAAGGGGAACATGGACCTTGCAGATGTACGGTACCAATTTGACAAAGCCAACCGGAGACTATATGAATGATCTACTCCGCTTTGGGAATGTCATCTATAAGAGCCTTGATATGACCATTTCGTATAATTAAGGTGTAACAAGTTATGGCTATCAACAACATCTCAGGCTCTTACAGAGCTATCAACAGCATTACGCCCCCAAAAGTAAAGGCCAGCGAGGAAGGCTTATTTAAACCACTCAGTGGAAAAGTCAGCGGAGCTATGTCTGACGAATACATTGAGAAGATTAAGTCGTGTGCGAGGCAAGCAGCAGCAAGTGGTAAGAATATGGTCGAGAGTGGTTTTGCAGCAATGAGAGATTCCCAGATGGCGAAACACATTTCACCAGATCGTGCCAAGGCCACTTCTCAGGTTTCCATGGCACTTAACAGTGTCACTCGCGCATGGAAATCCGGGAAAAATATTCTGAATTTGTTTGGCTTACCCTATACTGCCAATGTATTTAAGGGGCCACTCAAAACTACGGCAGAAATCTACAATGAAAACGGCGAAATGATTGCAGGCTTCCACAGTGATAATGGATTTTGGAATTCCGTTCCAACTGCGGATGAAACGCGGTTTCAATATGAGTCGAATCAAATCTACCGTGAAGCATACAACGCAGCAAAAGCTGAGCTTGCCGCTGCACAACAATCTCAGCACGATGGGACAACAAGTTTAGACATCAGGGCATAAGTTTCATTGCGCGACCATTAACTAAGCTACAAGATGGTTCATTTCTCTCACTCACAAACCGGCACTGCCATCATCTAGATTGGCAGTGCCGGTTTGTAAATGATTAAGGATTTATTTACAACAAGATTCCCATACTACATCAATCTGGCGATTGAATACAGACTATTAAACTGATGTTGGTGCAGTTTCCTATCTGTCTTTGGTGACTAGGAGAGCTTGACCCACCAATGTTTCAGCAGACATTTCATTTAGCTGCCTCCTGTTGTTTTAGATTGAAAAAAGCCCCGCTACGTGCTAAACTAGATAAACACGAAAGCGAGGCGAAAAAAATGGTATATGCGTGTGATAACTGCCACTTCCTGTTTTCCAGGATATCTCCTGTGGATCAATGCCCGGACTGCGGAAAGGAAAGTATTCGTCCGGCCTCTTTAGAAGAAATAAAGGAGTTTGAGAAACGGAAATCAGAAGATATGTGGAAAGAGTGAATCGTGCTGTAGAAACTATCGAACGAAGCTGTGATCTAAAAACGCAGTGGACTTGGGGCTAAAAATGACCGTACATGCAAACTGAATACCACTGACTTGGAACTAGGATTTCTGCTGAATCGGAGCTATGAAACCAAATCAGCTACCCATTGAGTGTTCCCAGAAAGCCAATCGGGTGGATTATGTGCTCTCCTTTGGCATCCAAGTCCAAATCTGGGTCTACCAGCATAATCGCCCGGTGGATACTGCTGTAGCCATATTTGTCGCGAATTTTGTCCAGCGTCCGGTCAATATCGGCCCGGCGCTGGGCTTTTTGCTCTTCTGGAAATAAGGATAGCTGTACAACTCCATCTGCGGGCATTAGTCCGCTGGCTTTGACCGCCAGACTGCGCACTGGTTCTCTGTCAATATGGTGCCGACGGAACAGCTCCATCGCTGCCTCCCAGATATCCAGTGTATTGGCGGTTGGGCGGGACAGTCTGGCTTGCCGGTCATAAGACAACAGGCGATTGTCCCGGATGCCCACCGATACGGTAGAACACAGGCAGCTCTGCTCCCGCAGGCGGGCTCCCACACTCTCACAAAGGGCCATGAGCGTAATCTTTACATCATCCTCACTAACCAAGTCCCGGGGCGCGGTGGTGGAGTTCCCGATGCTTTTCATGGGAGGCACGGCATAATACTGCCGAACGCCGGAATGATCCCTCCCATTGGCAAATTGGTGGAGCATGATTCCGTTTTTGCCCAACAGCCAGTACAGCAGCTCCGTATTGGCCTGGGCCAGCTCACCAATAGTGGTTATCCCATATTGATTCAGCTTTCGCGTGGTGGCCGGTCCCACATAGAGCAGATCGCTCACCGGTAGCCGCCATGCGGTCTCCCGGAAGTTTTCCGGGGTGATGACCGTGGTCGCGTCCGGTTTTTTCATATCCGAACCCAGTTTGGCAAATACTTTATTGAAGGACACGCCTACTGAGACCGTCAGCCCCAGTTCCCGCCGGATCCGGTTGCGGATTTCGTCGGCAATGACCGGCCCCTCCCCGAACAGTCCCACAGAGCCGGTAACATCCAGCCAGCATTCGTCTAGGCCAAAGGGTTCTACCTGGTCGGTATAGCTGGTATAGATGTCCTTCGCCTGAGCAGAAAAGGACAGGTAGCGGTCATAGTGGGCAGGGACGCACACCAATCCGGGACACTGCTGGCGGGCCTCCCATAGCACTTGGCCGGTATGGATGCCAAACCGCTTTGCGATTTCGTTTTTGGCCAGCACAATGCCGTGGCGGGCCTCTTCATCCCCAGCTACCACCACCGGCTTATTTCTCAGCGTTGGATCGTACAGAATCTCTACGCTGGCATAAAAATTGTTCATATCCGAGTGCAAAATGACTGGTTTCATGCCCTCAGTATATGAGGGCATCCCCATTTCCATCCACGAAAGGAGTCAAGCCCATGTGCGGAAGATACAGCTTAGCGCCTGATGAATCCAAAGAAATTGCCCAGATTGTGGCCGAGGTGCAGTCCCGGTTTGGGGCTGCCAGTATCCATACCGGGGAGATCTTTCCCACCAACGCCGCGCCGGTCCTGCTGGCCGAAGAGCAAAAATGACCCCCAAGCCGATGATTTGGGGCTTTCCCAGTTTCAAGGGCAAGGGGGTCATCATCAACGCCAGGGGTGAGACGGCGCTGGATAAACCGATGTTCCGCCGGTCGCTGCTGGAGCGGCGATGTATTATTCCCACAACCGGATTCTACGAATGGGACCGCAAAAAGACAAAGTACCGATTCCGGCTGCCGGGGAAAGACAGTCTCTATTTGGCAGGATTTTGGAATGTCTTTCAGGGAGAGGAGCGACCACCGCTCCCAACAGCTCAATCATCAACGTCCATGGCCGAATGCCAGTTCTGCTGACGGATGATGAGGCGGCGTCATGGCTCCATGATACCGGAATGGCCTCCGCAAAGCTGACTGCACTGCAGCCGGATTTAGAACTTGCTGCAGTCTAACTACCAAGGGATGCGCACCTTCTGCCCCCACAGCGTTTCAATCTGGACACCATCCAAATACCAGCCACGTTTACCCATCTCGATGCGGGTTGGAATCCACTGGCCGTCCAGTAAAATATCCATTGTGGCACCGCAGTGGAGTCCGCCATAGCAGTCGTCGCTGTTGAAGCGAATATCGGCACGGCCGCTTTGCATATCGGGAATTAGTATCCCTTCTTTCATGTTCATTCTGATACTCCTTTCAAACAATTGCGATGCCCCATGCCATCAAGCCAAGTCTCTGGCTTATCAGGAGGGGCATCGTTAATTACAATTTTTGAATATAAACTAGTTGTGTTAGAGTGTTTTTCGGCGGTGTAATTCAATGCATATACGAATCTATATAGTTGATTTTATGGGTTAAATTCGTACCTTTAGTCCAAAGATTAAATCTGTTTTAATTCCGACCAAAGTCCACCCAGAGCGATTACTCTCCAGTTTTGTTCTTATCCAATGATCATCTAACCAAACATCCATGTTTTCACCATCAGATAACTCGCCGTAGTATTCCTCGCTCCCAAATCTCACATTGACTGTATTCCCGTTCATGCTCGGAACGAGAATTCCTTCCCGCATTTTCCCACGCCTTTCTCCGTCAGGATCTGTGATTGTGAAGGGGACCCTAACTTCAGATTCAAGGACAGCCATTGCTTGCTGTCCCATTTTATCTGTAACATGGGTGTAATATCGAAGCGTAAATTCAAACTTGGAGTGTCCCAACTGTGCTTGAACGTATTTGGGATGCGCCCCATTTTCGGCCAATATCGTTGCGTATGTGTGCCTAAGATTATGGAATTTGAATGGAATACCACAGTCCTTTTTAATGATTCTTGCCATAAATTTTTCGCTGTCAGATGTAAGCATAGCGCCATTCTGTTTGATATTAATGAAATCAGAGACAATTATTTTTTCATCTTGATTTTTCTCTCGCCGATCCCAAACAACATTTTCATCTTTGTAGGCATCGCCGTAACAGCGTCGGCCTTCATCTTGCTTCAATTTCAATGCCTTTAAATAGTCTAAAAATGTTTGTGTAACCTCAATACTCCGATATGAACTAGGTGTTTTCAAGGGAGTAAAACACCATTTCTTGTCTTCAAACCTAAGCTGTTTATTAATATAGACCCGTCTGTGCTCAAAGTCTATATCAGACCACCGAAGTGCAAAGCACTCACTGACACGAACACCAGTATTGATAGCGATATAGTAAGCGGTTTGAACATTTGTGGTTGCAATTCGTTCTTGGATGCGTATGCGCTCTTCCTCAGTCAAAAAGTGATATTCTTTTTGATGCCTTGGGTCTGGAGGTGGATCAACGTCATCCATAGGATTTTTCTTCATACGCTTATTTTTAAATGCATACGCAAATAAAACATTTAGAGCTTTGTAAATAGATTTCAAATATTCCTGACTATATGTTAGAGACTTCTCATTTAGAAATTTTTGAATTCTATTGGAGGAGATTTGAAATAAATAGCTTGGGCCAAATTCATCTTTCAAATGAGACCTATAAAGAGATTCATACTTTTTGATTGTAGCGTAGGCCCTTGTAGCCGGAGCTTCCTCGGCCATAAACTGTTCATAATTTTCTTGGAAAGTAAATTTTTGGTTTTCAACGTACTCACCAGTATGATTGTAGTGGTGAATAACATCATTCATCGCCTTAAGCGCTTCACGCTCAGTTTTATAGCCGCTCTTTTCTATTTGCTTTCTCTTTCCATCAATCTTCCCTAAATCAATACGGTATGACCAAGTCTTCCCTTTAAGTCGTACACTTCCTTTCATTATTGATCCCCCTTACATCGTGTTGATAAGCATCATACCACAACAGAGAAGCCGATGCAAGTTTTTTCCCACATATAAATATAAATAAAAACCTCGAACTCCTTGCAGCCCAGTGTGTTCAGAGCTTTTTGTGGGAAAAAATTCATTTTGGGCAAAAATCGCTCTACGCAGTAGAAATTTCCCACGCTTTTCCCACCAAAGAAATAAATTGAGATAAATACAGCAAAACACGGATAGCGATTTTTCGCTATCCGTGTTTCGTGAACAAGTGTCTGAAATTCAGTAAAATGAACTTGATGTGCTGATTATCGGGCGTATTTATTTGTATTTAGCCGTATCTACGTTTATCTAAATATCAGCCAAAATACCGCTCCAAAAGCCCCTTAAATGCCTTACCATGCCGGGCCTCGTCACGGGCCATCTCGTGGACGGTGTCGTGGATGGCGTCCAGATTGGCGGCCTTGGCGCGCTTGGCCAGGTCGGTCTTGCCGGCGGTGGCGCCGTTCTCGGCGTCCACGCGCATCTCCAGGTTCTTCTTGGTGGAGTTGGTCACCACCTCGCCCAGCAGCTCGGCGAACTTGGCGGCGTGCTCGGCCTCCTCATAGGCGGCCTTCTCCCAGTACAGGCCGATCTCAGGATAGCCCTCGCGGTGGGCCACGCGGGCCATAGCCAGATACATCCCCACCTCGGAGCACTCGCCCTCAAAATTGGCGCGCAGGTCGGCGATGATGTCCTCGGGCACGCCCTGGGCCACGCCCACCACGTGCTCGGCCGCCCAGGTCCGGTCGCCGCCCTGGAGCATGAACTTCTCCTTGGGGGCCTTGCAGACGGGGCAGAAGTCGGGGGCAGACTCGCCCTCGTGGACATAACCGCAGACCGAGCAGACAAACTTTTTCATAGAAATTTTCCTCCTGACAATTCATAATAAAAGCGATTCCTAATTTGCTATTGATAATCATTACTGATTCTGGACTCAGAATACCATATCCCGTGTCTACCGTCAAGTAGTTTTTGCGAAATTCCAAAAAAATTTCTCGATGGGGAGCATTCAAGCACTTTTCTTCTGTATTCTGCGTCTTTTTCCCGATCCAGCCCCCGGCTATTCCCCGCCGCCGTGGGCCCGGATATGGTCCTTCAGGCGTTCGAAGGTCTCCGCGCTGATGTCGTGCTCCAGGCGGCAGGCGTCTGCGGCGGCCACCTCGGGCGAGACCCCCAGGGCGGTAAGCCACCGGGTCAGCAGCTGGTGCCGCTCGTAGATCCGCTGGGCGATCTCCATGCCGCTGCCGGTGAGCGCAATGTAGCCCTCCTTATCCATGGTAACATAGCCGTTTTCCCGCAGCAGGCTCATGGCCCGGCTGATGCTGGGCTTGGAGAACTCCAGATGCCGGGCAATGTCGATGGAGCGCACCGCGCCCTTTTGCTCCTTGAGCATCAGAATGGTCTCCAGATAGTTTTCCGCAGATTCCTGAATTTTCATTTCTATGCACCTCGCTGCGCAGCGCGCTCTGTTCGGATGAGATGGGGGGGTCAGGTCGTATTCTACCACAAAGCAGGCCGCACGGCAAGAACGCCGCCGCGCCGATCTTCCTCCTTGACATCCGAAAAACCTTGTTATACACTATGAATACTGGGGGTTATCATCCTGGGGCCAGCACGCCCGCCCCCGGCCATTCTGCCGCGGCGAGTTGTTCCGGAGGACCGCAGCGGCGACGGGAGGAACCGGAGATGAACCATATTTTCACATCCGCAGAGCAGCTGATCGGCAGCACGCCTCTGCTGGAGCTGACGCGCACGGAGGCGGCGCTGGACCTCCACGCCCGCATTCTGGCCAAGCTGGAGTATCTGAACCCCGCCGGATCGGTCAAGGACCGGGTGGCCAGGGCCATGCTGGACGATGCGGAGGCCCGGGGGCTGCTGAAGCCGGGCGCGGTCATCATCGAGCCCACCTCGGGCAATACGGGCATCGGGCTGGCGCTGATGGCGGCAGTCCGGGGCTACCGGGCGATCATCGTCATGCCGGACACCATGAGTATGGAGCGCCGCCAGCTGCTGCGGGCCTACGGCGCGGAGCTGGTGCTGACCGACGGCGCGCTGGGTATGAAGGGGGCCATCGCCAGGGCGGAGGAGCTGGCCCGGTCGATCCCCGGCAGCTTCCTTCCCGGCCAGTTTGAGAACCCCGCCAACGCCCAGGCCCACCGGGCCACCACCGGGCCGGAGATCTGGACCGCTACCGGCGGCGCAGTGGACCTCTTCGTGGCCGGCGTGGGCACCGGCGGCACCATCACCGGTGTGGGCTCCTATCTGAAGGAGCAGAACCCGAACATCCGGGTGGTGGCGGTGGAACCGGCGGCCTCCCCGGTGCTGAGCGGCGGCCCGGCGGGGCCCCACCAGCTCCAGGGCATCGGCGCGGGCTTTGTCCCGGCCGTGCTGGACACCCGCGTCTATGACGAGGTGATCCCTGTGGCCGACGGAGACGCCTTTGACGCCGGACGGCAGCTGGGGCGGACCGAGGGCCTTCTGGTGGGCATCTCCTCGGGCGCGGCGGTGTGGGCCGCCGTCCAGCTGGCCCGCCGCCCGGAAAACCGGGGCAAGACCATCGTGGCCCTCCTCCCCGACACCGGGGACCGCTATCTGTCCACGCCCATGTTCGCGGAATAACCGGCTCCGGCCTCAGTCCGGCGGCTCTGCCGCCGGATTGGGGCCGCTTTTTGCGCCCCGCAGCGCCGGTCCGGCCTCCTTGTCTCTCCGGCGGGGCAGGCCGGGGAACCATACCGCCGGGATGCTGTCCCGGGCCGAGCGCAGCAGCTGCACCAGGGCCCTCTGGACCAGGGCCCGGTCATCCGGGTCCATGTCCCGCAGCTTCCGGAGCACCCGCCCCGCGCCGGTCAGCCCGCCTGCGGCCAGCTCGGGCAGGGTCTCCGCGTCGGAGGCCTCCAGCAGCTCATAGAGGGCGTCCACAAACCGCTCCCGCTGGGCCTCGTCCATGGAGTAGATCCAGCCGCGGAGGGTGCGGTCCATCATCCGGCTGCTGCCGTCCACCCCCTCCGCCCGCACGAAGCGGGGGCCGGTCATCTCCCAGGAGTAGGGGTCGTGCTGAAAGATGCCGCGCTGGGTGGAGTGGAGGACCTCGTAGTCCTCCTCATGGTCCAGCAGCATCCCCACCACCGAGGACTGGGGCACAAAGGTGCGCACCCGCTCCCGCACGGCCCGGTATCCGGCGCCGGCCAGCACCGGCCCCGCAAAGCCGGGACCGTCGTTGTTGTAGACCGCCAGCAGCCGGGGGCGCACGGCGTCCCCGCAGTGGGCGGCGGCGTATACCGCCAGATTGCCTCCCTTGGAGTGGCCCCCCACCCGGAGGGACATCCCCGGCAGGAGCCCGGCCATGCGCCGGAGGTAGGCCTCCGCCTCGGTCTGGGCGGGCACCGGGGTCCGGAAGCCCATGTTGAAGTCCTCCTTCCAGCCCACCAGGCTGTTGTCCGTCCCCCGGTAGGCCACGAAGGCCGCCCCGTCCCCCGTCAGAACGGTGACGGCAGAGAACTGCTCCTGCGCCTCCCGGTCCAGGCGGCTGACATACCCGGTCACCAGCATGGGGCCGAAGCGGGCCGTCCCGGCCGCGGCCGCCAGCAGGGCGGCATCCTTCCTGTCCCGGAGCTCGTGGGCCCCGCCGGTGAAGAACCGTCCGGCCGCCTCCTCCAGGGAGACGGCGGGCTCCCCGGGGCCGGGGGCAGCCCCGTCCAGGGGCACGTAGGCCAGGGTGGACAGCACCAGGTTATCCACCTCGTGAAAGGGGTCCTGGGCCAGGGTGAGATCCCCCCGCCAGCTCAGATAGTCAAACAGATTGGACATCGCCGCTCTCTCCTTCCCCGTCCTGACTCAGCGCGGCGGCCAGCGGGCGGACCATGGGGTTTCCGGTGTCCTGCCGCCAGATGGCCACCACGTCGGAGGCCGGGCTCCCCGGCAGGGGGACGCAGCGCACCAGATCGCTCCGCCCCAGGCAGAGGTTGGTGTCCAGCAGGGCCACTCCCACGCCGGTCTCCACCAGAATAAGGGTGTTCTCGGTGCTGGTGGCCTGCCGGACCACCCGGGGGGTATAGCCCCACTGGGCGCACTGGGCGAAGAGCAGGGCGTACCCCCCGGGGGACTCCTCCTGGGCGATCACAATGAAGGGCTCCGCCCGGAGATCGCCCAGGTTCAGGTCAGGCTTGGCGGCCAGGGGGTTGCTGCGGCTGATGAAGATGGCCCCCTCCTGCCGGAGCAGGGTCGCCCGGCACAGGCCCCTGGCCTCCTCCAGCTCGAAGGCCAGGGTGACGATGAGGTCGTACTGCCCGCTGTCCAGTCCCCGGCGCAGCCGGCTGAAGTTGCCCCGCTCCAGATCCCACTCCAGGTCCGGCCAGCGCGCCCGCAGGGCCTGGAGCCGCCCGGTGAGGATGGCCCCCGCGTCCTGGCCCTCCAGCACGCCGATGGAGAGGCTCCCCCGCTCCTCCCGGCTGAGGGCCCGGGCCCCGGTCACCGCCCGGTCCACCCGCCCAGGCAGATCGGAGAGCTCCTCGTAGAGGCGCCGCCCCGCCCGGGTCAGGGTGAGGCTCCGCCCCGCCCGCCGGAAGAGGGGGAAGCCCAGCTCCTGCTCCAGCTGGGCGATCTGGCGGCTCAGGTTGGGCTGGGAGGTGTAGAGGGCCTGGGCCGCCGCCGTCAGGCTGCCCCGCCTGGCCGTCTCCACAAAGTACCGGATACGCAGCAGATTCATGGTCTCTCCCCCCACAGAGTCCCGGCGCAGCGGCCGCCGTTTTTTTGCCGATCAGGCTGTTTTCTGATCAATATTATAGTATAATAGCGCTGTGCTTGCAAGGGCGGCAGACGGCAAAGCGCCTCCGGCCCCCAACCGGGAGCCGGAGGCGCCGGATCTCCTATTCTCCGCGGCCTCTCCGGCGGCGGCGGACCGCCCCGCCCCCGCCGAAGGACCCCACGGGCACGGGCTCCTCCGGGCAGCGGGGCTTCACTGCCCCGGCCTTGATCACCGCCTCCGCCGGGCAGGCGGCAAAGCAGGCCCCGCAGCGGGTGCAGCTCTCGCTGTCCACCACGTGGATCAGCCCCTCGCCCCCGGCGATACAGCCCTCCGGGCAGACGGGGGCGCAGGCCCCGCAGCCGGTACACTTGGCGGCGTCCACATGGACGGTGTAGCAGCCCCGGCAGGCCAGGGCGTCGCACTTTTTGCGGGTGATGTGGGCGTTCCACACCTCGCCGTGGCACTCCACGCTGGCCCGGACCAGCTGGGCGCAGCGGACCGACAGCTCGCAGTCCCCCGCCGTCTCGATCACGCCGCACAGGTCCTCCAGCAGGTCCAGATCCCCGCTTCGGCCCTTGCCGCGGCTGATGTCGTCCACAATGCGCCAGAGCTGGGTAATCCCGTCCCGGCACATGGTTCCCCGGCCGCACAGGTCCTCCCGGGCGGCCTCGGTCACCGACCGGGCCCAGTCCACCGGACAGAGCCCCCCGGCCAGACTGCGGATCTCCTCCACGCCGGGCAGAGCGCCGGCGGTTCTCTCACAGCTTTTGATCATGGCGTTTTCCCCCTCACTTGTTGGCGTAGGCGGTCCAGAGCTTGACCGTTTGAATCTGCGTGCGCAGCGGGCATTTCAGGCAGCGGGCGGCCTCGGCCCGGGCCTGCTCCTCGGTATAGCCGCCGTCCACCACGGCGAAGGAGTCCCGCCGCTGATCCGGGGGCAGCACCGCACTCCGGGCCCGCTCCCGGCAGGCAAAGCCCTCTATCTTCCCGATCTCCGGGCTGGCCGGGGGCAGGTCCACCAAGTGCTCGCCGATGTCCCCGTCGCCGCCCAGGAAGGCGTCCACCTCGGCGGCCGCCTCCCGGCCGCCCTGGATGGCGTCGATCACCGTCTTGGTGCCGGTCACGGCGTCCCCCGCCGCGTAGACGCCGGAAATTTGGGTGAGATGCCCGGTCTCCAGCTCGGGATAGCCGAAGCGGTTCAGGGGCAGGCCGAAGGCCTCGGTGAGATCGGTCCTCTGCCCGGCGGCGAAGATCACCGTGTCGGCGTCCAGGGTCTCCTCAGAGCCGGGGACCCGGTCCACGATCAGCTTGCCCGCCTCAAAGCGAAAGCCGGTGATCCGGGCGGTCTCCAGGCCGGTGATTTTCCCGTTCTCATTCACAAACCGCAGGTTGGTCCGGCCGGGCAGGACGGTCACGCCCTCCTCCTGGGCCTGCTCGATCTCCTCCTCGTCGGCCGGCATCTGCTCCCGGGCCTCCAGACAGGTGACGGTGACCGAGGCCCCCAGCCGGGCGGACACCCGGGCCGCGTCAAAGGCCACGTTGCCGCCGCCCAGCACCAGGACCTGCCTCCCGGGGCCCACCAGGGGGGTGTCCTCCCCCAGGGAGACCTCCCGCAGCAGCTCCACGGCGGTCATGCACCGGCCGGGGACGCTCCCCTCCAGGGGCAGGATCTTGCCGGCGGCGGCCCCCACGGCCACCACCACGCTGTCATAGCCCTCCCTCAGCAGACCGGCGGCGTTCTTCACATCCACGCCGGTTTTCAGGTTCACCCCGGCCTCCAGAATCACGTCGATCTCCGCCTGAACCTCCGCCCGGGGGAGGCGGTAGGAGGGAATGCCGGTGGTCATCATGCCCCCGGCCACCGGGAGCCGCTCCAGCAGGTCCACGGCGTGGCCCTTCTTGGCCAGATAATAGGCGGCGGTGAGCCCACAGGGCCCCGCGCCGACGACGGCCACCCGCTTCCCGGTGGCGGGCCGGCGGACGCTCCGCTCCCGCCAGAGCTGGGTTTCGTCGTGCTCCACGGCAAAGCGCTTCAGGTCCCGGATGGCCACGGCGCTGTTGAGCCCGCTCCGCTTGCAGCCCTTTTCACAGTAGTGGGTACACACCCGGCCCAGGGTGTGGGGGAAGGGCACCTTCTCCCGGATCACCGCCACCGCCTCGGCGTACCTGCCCTCGGCGATCATACGCAGGTAATCGGGGATATTGATGTGGGCGGGGCACTCGGCGGAGCAGGGGATCAGGGCCTGCTCCCGGGGCAGGTCCTTCCGGAAGACCCCCTCCCGGTCCTGGAGGGCCCCGGTGGGGCAGACCTCCACACAGGCCCCGCAGAAGCGGCAGTCCGCCTGGCTCAGGGGCAGGTCGTCCGGGGTGCCGATGTAGACCTCGCCGTCCTTTTTCCGGTAGTCCAGGATGCCCACGCCCCTTAAATCCCGGCAGGCCCGGACGCAGCGGCCGCACTGGATGCACCGCTCCATCTCCCGGTCGATGAGGGGGTTGTCGGAGGTCAGGCGGGTGGCGGTGCGGTGGACGTCCCGCATCCGGGTGTGGGACACGGACAGGTACTGCATCATGGCCTGGAGCTCACAGTTCAAGTAGCTGCGGCAGCTGGTGCAGTCGCCGGGGTGGCCCGCCAGCATGAGCTCCATGGCGGTGCGGCGGAGCTTGTTGAGCCCCTCGGATTGGGTGACCACCCGCATTCCCTCCCGCACGGGGGTATTGCAGGCGGTCACGGGCTGCCCGGCGTCCCCGTCCACCTCCACCACGCAGAGCTTGCAGCCGCTCTCGGGGGTCAGGTCGGGGTGGGAGCACAGGTGGGGGATGTAGAGGTCCGCCGCCAGCGCCGCCTCCAGGACGCTCTGTCCCTCTGCGGCGGTCACCTCCGTCCCGTCAATGGTCAGTCGAATGGTTCCCATATGTCATCCCTCGCTTTGTTTGTTTTCACTCTGAATAGACATGCAAACCGCGTGCCAATCTCACAAAAGGAGGCCGGTCCCATGCCCCAGATTCCCATGAGCAGGCAAACCCTCCACACCCGGGGAGGCGTACTGGACCACGTGCTGGACAATGTATTCGATATGGCGCTTCTGCTGGACGGGCAGGGCAATATTCTCTTTCTCAGCAAGGGCAACCGCAGGGTGCTTCCCAACTGCGGCCGGCTGATCGGCCAGCCGGTCACCCGGCTGGACAGGTTCTCCCCCTTTGCCCAGGTGCTGTCCTCCGGCAAATCTGTGGAAAACCTGCCGCTGGAGCTCATGGGCCACCGGGGCTTTACCAATATCTACCCGCTGGTGGATCACGGGACCGTCATCGGCACCCTCAGCTATGTCTACTTCCAGAACCGGTCCGCCATGGAGGAGATCGAGGCCCGGTTTCCCCGCGATCGCTGGACCCTGGACAACGGGGAGTACCACCAGGTCTCTCTGGTGGACCGGAGCTATACCTTCTCCGACTTCATCGGGGAGAGCCCCCTGGTGAAGGAGATGCTGGACCGCTGCCGCCAGGCCGCCGCCTGCGACTACCCGGTGCTCCTCATCGGGGAGACGGGCACCGGCAAGGAGATCATCGCCAGCGGCATCCACGCCGCCCGGCATCCCGACCGCTTCGCCCCCTATGTGGCCATCAACTGCACTGCCATCCCGGAAAACCTGCTGGAGTCGGAGCTCTTCGGCCACGAGAAGGGCTCCTTCACCGGGGCGGATCAGCGGAAGGTGGGCAAGTTCGAGCAGGCCGCCGAGGGGGACGTGCTCCTGGACGAGATCGGGGACATGAGCCTGCTGCTCCAGGGCAAGATCCTCCGAGCCCTGGAGTCCCGGGAGTTCGAGCGGGTGGGAGGGAGCAAGGTGATCCCCTTCCGGGCCGGGGTAATTGCCGCCACCAACAAGCACCTGCCCGCCCTCATTGAGGAGGGCCAGTTCCGGGCCGATCTCTACTACCGGCTGGCGGTGATCGAGGTCTTCCTCATCCCTCTGCGCAAGCGGCCCGAGGACATCCCCCTGCTGATCGAGCACTTTTCCAGGGATAAGACAGACGCTCTCCGCTTCACCCGGCAGGCCATGGACTATCTGAAGCGCTACCCCTGGCCGGGGAACGTGCGCCAGCTGAAGAATCTGGTCTACCGCCTCAGCGCCCTGTGCGGCGGGCAGTCGATCACCGGCGACCGGGTGCTGACCGAGCTCTCCGCCGGGCAGGAGAACTACAACCGGGCGTTGGGGCCGGGCGGCGCTCTTCCGGCAGCGGGGGCGGCCTCCCTCTCCGTCCCCGTCCCCGTCCGCTCCCTGGAGGAGCTGGAGCGTGAGGCCATCGCCGCCGCCCTGGCGGCCAGCGGCCACAACGTCACCCTGGCCGCCAAGCAGCTGGGCATCGGCCGGGCCACCCTCTACAAAAAGCTGGAAAGGCATCAGCTCTAGCCGTATCTGTCCTGCGCAGCATACCAAAAAGAAGGGAGAGAAAATTTTCTCTCCCCCCTCCGTCTCAGTCCCAGCGTACGCAGACTCTGTCATGCTTAAACCGTCTCATTTCGAGACGGTTTTTCTTATCTGTATGATTTTGAGACATCCGCCTCGTGCGCACCGGGGGCTGCTTGGGGGCGCATGCCCCGTTTTCCGGCTCTTTGGCCGGTTTGACGTGCTTGGCACGCGGCTTGCATTCTCTCAGGAGGGTAAAACGCGCCGGAGAAGGCATCCGGCGAATTTTGAGTGGAACTCGGAGAAAGGAAGTTTGTCACTATGAAGCAAATGGACGCCGACATCATCATCGTAGCCGCCGGGCTCTCCGGTCTGGCCGCCGCCATCGCCGCCGCCGAGAAGGGGGCTTCCGTCATCGCCTTCGAGAAGGCCAACACCACCGGCGGGGCCGCCAACATGGCCATGGGCCCCCTGGGCGTGGGCTCCCGCATCCAGAAGGAGCACATGATCACCATCACCCCCGGCGAGGCCTTCCGCAAGCACATGTTCTTCACCCACTACAAGGTGGACGCCCGGCTGGTGCGCGACTACTACTACAAGTCGGGCAGCACCATCGACTGGCTCATGGACATGGGCGTCAAATTCGCCGGGGTACAGCGGGCCTTCAGCGCCCCCGAGTCCACCCGGGCCTACTCCGACGGCGAGTTCACCTGGCACGTGGTACAGCCCGAAGGGGGCGGCATCCCCGGGCCCCGGGCCGCGGGCGCCATGGTCAAGGCCATGACCGATCGGGCCAATGAGCTGGGCGTCCAGTTTATGCTGGAGACCCCGGTGAAGGAGATCATGATGGAGGACGGCGAAGCCATCGGCGTCCGGGCCGTGGACAAGGACGGCGAGGAGATTGAATGCACCGGCGGCGCGGTGATCATCGCCACCGGCGGCTTTGGCTGCAACCCCCAGATGATCAAGGAGCAGTGCGGCTATGACTTCGGCAAGGACATCTTCAACTTTGCCATTCCCGGCATGGAGGGCGACGGCATCAAGATGGCCTGGGCCGCCGGAGCGGGCCACACCCCCTGCACCATGGAGCTCATGTACCAGCTCCCCGACAACATGAACCACTTCTTTGTGGAGGGCGCGTTCCGCCAGCCCTGCCTGTGGGTCAACCGCCTGGGCGAGCGCTTCATGCCCGAGGACCAGATCGCCAACACCACCTTCACCGGCAACGCCATCACCATGCTGCCCGGCCGGGTGGCCTTCGCCATCTTTGACGACGCCCTTCTGAAGCACTACAAGAAGGACGGCCCCGATCTGGTGAGCCATGTCCACCCCCACGACCTGTACGACCACTTCGAGGAGCAGTGGAACCGGGACGTCGCCGCCGGGTACGAGCCGGTGGCCGAGGGCATGACGGTGGAGGAGCTGGCCAAGAACGCCGGCATCGACCCCGAGGGCCTGGCCGCCACCATCAAGGAGTACAATGAGATGTGCGCCCGCGGCCACGACGACATCTTCGAGAAGGACCGCCAGTATATGCAGCCCATCGGGACCGGCAAGCTCTACTGCTGCCGTCAGACCGCCGGGGCCTACGGCACCCTGGGCGGCATCCTCATCAACCACAAGATGGAGGTCATGACCCAGGACTACCAGGTGATCCCCGGCCTGTATGCTGTGGGCACCGACGCCTGCAACATCTACGGCGACAGCTACACCTTCACCCTGCCCGGCAACACCATGGGCTTCTGCGTCAACTCCGGCCGCATCGCCGGCGAGAACGCCGTAGACTTCGCCCTGGTCGAAGAGTAATTCTTTTTCTTGAGTTCCTTTTCTTGAAAGAAAAGGAACCGAAAAGAACTTCAGTCTGCTTCCGGCTCCGGCGCGAAGACGGCATTCGCCGCCCGGTGACGGAAGCCGGCGCTTGGGGACGCATTTTTGTGCGCAGCGGTACGAAAAAGCGCCCGGCCTGCCTCCGGCTCCGGTGCGGGGACCACATCCGCCGCCCGGTGACAGGGGCGGGGCGCTTACGGACACAGCAGCGCCCAGGGGCGCGAGGAAACGCCCCCTGGGCGTCTATTTTGAGACGAAAAGGGGAACTGATATGAAGATCATGGCAATCGTGGCCGGCCGCCGCAACGGCAACAGCGAGATCCTGGCCAAGGAGGCCCTGTCCGCCGCCCGGGCCCAGGGGGCCGAGTGCTCCCTCATCAACCTGTTCGACTATAAAATCCTGCCCTGCACCGGCTGCGAGGGCTGCACCATGAGCATGGGCCAGGGCAAGCAGCCCGTCTGCGTCCTGAAGGAGAAGGACGATGTGGACCGGATCATCCGGAAGATGCACCAGCAGGACGGCATCATTGTCAGCGTGCCCACCTACGATCTGATGCCCTCCGCCCTGTATACCATGTTCACCCAGCGGTTTATCGCCTATGAGCTGGCCTTCCTGCTGAAGATCGGCGTGGTGAAGAAGGACCCCCACCTGGTGGCCGGTGTGATTGCCAACGGCGGCTCCTGCCACGACTGGCAGGGCCTGGCCCTGGAGACCATCGGGGCCACCATGTTCACCCAGTCCATCCGGGTGGTGGACCAGTTCATGGCCATCCGCAACGGCCTGCCCGGCAACGTGCTGGTCCACCCCGAGCAGCTGGAGCGGGCCCGGAAGCTGGGCGAGAACATGGTCAAGGCGGTCTCCACCCCGCCGGAGGCGCGCACCTGGCTGGGCGAGCCCGACATGGGCCTGTGCCCCAACTGCCACTCCAGCCTCATCGCCAGGGGCGAGCCCCACTGGAACGGGGTCTACTATCCCTATGAGTGTCCGGTCTGCGGCGCGGGCGGCGACCTGGTGAAGGACGAGACCACCGGGAAGATCCGCTTTGCCGTCGCCCCCGACGGCCTGGACTTCGACCGCAACCAGAACGAGTGCCGCGACAAGCACCTGGATGAGATCGTGGCCACCCGCCGGCACTACCTGTCCCACCGGGAGGAGGTCATGCCCGCCATGGCCCGGTATAAGGAGATGACGTTTCCCGGCCTGGACTGAGCAGTTTGCCACATCCCGATGGTTGTGAATCCACTCCTTTCAAGTGATTTACATAGTTTGCACAAGGCGGTATAATAAACAACAAGCTTCTTTGGTGGATCTGACGCATTCGTCTTGTGTTCTCCAAACCAGAAGCAGACGGGAGGGATGACGCCGCCGTGCCCGGACCGCACCTGGGGCACAGAAAGAGAGAAGAAAAGATTTCGTATATAGAAGGGAGAAGGGAAATCTATGCAAGTGTTGGGTTTGATCGGAATCATCGTCGCATTGGTCCTGTTCCTGTTCCTGGTGTATAAGGGCTGCTCCTCCTTCTGGGCGGCGGCGGTCTGTGCCGTCATTGTGGCTGTCACCAACGGCGTCAACATTGTGGAGGCCATCACCGGCTTTACCGGCGCGGACGGCGCAGCCGCCGGGTATATCCCCGGGATTGTCAACATGATCAGCACCATGTTCTCCATCATCTTCCTGGGCGCTATTCTGGGCAAGCTGTACACCGACACCGGCGCGGCGGCCTCCATCGCCCACGTGCTGACCAATGCGTTCGTCATCAAGCGCAAGGGCAAGGCCCAGGTCCGGGCCGCCATGATCGTGCTGCTGGTTGTGGCCGGTCTGTGTACCATGGGCGGCATCGACGGCTACGTCCTCACCTTTACCATGTTCCCCATCTGCATGGTCATGGCGGAGATGTGCGATATTCCCCGCCGCTTTGTGCCTGGTATGTTCTGCCTGAACTGCGGCTTTATGATCGCCCCCGGCGCGCCCCAGATCTATAACGTCATGGCCTCCGCCGCCATGGGGATGCAGGCCGATCAGTTTGGGGAGCAGGGCGCCTACGGCATCGCGGGCCAGCTGGGCGCCGCCACCCAAAACACCGCCGCCCTGGTGCCCGGCCTGGTCGCCACCGCCATTGTGGCCGTCTGCGGCTGCGCCACCCTGATCCACATGATCAACAAGGCCAAGGATCAGGGCGAGCATTTTGACTACGGCACCGTGGAGAAGATGGACGCCCCCGACCGCAAGCTCCCCCACTTCATCCTGGCGATCCTGCCCCTGGTCGTGGTTTTCGTCTGCTACAGCATCATTCATCTGGATATCTTCCTCGCCCTGGCGCTGGGCATCATCGTGGCGATTGTCACCATGTTCCGCTACATCCCCCCGAAGAAGAACCGCGCCGGCCAGCCCATGAACATCGGCCAGCGTATTCTGGACACCGTCAACGGCGGCGCCAACAGCTTCCCCAACGCCCTGATGACGGTCTCCACCCCCGCCGGTCTGGCCGGCGTCATCACCGGCACCGCCGCCTTCGGCATGGTGGTCGGGATGCTGGCCGGGATCAACGTCCACCCCCTGCTGCTCACGATCCTGGTGGTCTGCGTCATCGTGGCCATCACCAGCGCACCCCCTGTGGCCCTGATGGTCGCCTTCCCCATCGTGATCGGCATTCTGGCCGGGCCCGCCATCGGGATGGCGGCGGACGCCGCCTCTGCGGTGCTGCCCTTCAGCGCCCAGGCCATTTACCGCGTGGGCGTAGTGGCCGCCTCCACCTTCGAGACCCTGCCCTTCAACGGCCTGATCGTCCTGGGCCTGGGCCTCACCCACTGCACCCACAAGGAGTCCTACAAGCCCATGTTCCTCATGACCGTGGTGTACACCTTCGCCGCCACCATCGTCTGCGCCCTGCTCTGCCTCATCCCCGGCCTGGCCTGAGCGGGCCTGCCCATACAGACCAGACAGCCCCAGGAGCGTTTCGCTCCTGGGGCTGTCATTCATATTCCTGTCAATCCGGCGCCAGGGGGCCGCTTTGTACGCAGTCTACGCAGCTTCATAAAATACGCTCCATGCGCATTGTCAGCCTCCGGTTCCGGCTTTCGGTGCGCATTTGCTTCCTTTTCCCTGCTTCCGCCCCGAAGGGCAAGCGGGCCCCTCAAGACCGGCCTCCGGCTGCGGGCAGGCTTTTCAAAGGATCTTCCAAATTTTAATCCATTTTTAAGAAAGATCCCATGTAAATCTTTCAGATAGTCTTGGTACAATAGCACCATACTATTTATGAAAGAAAGGAAGCTCTGCCATGAAACAAAGACTGCTCTCCCTGCTTTTGGCCCTCGCGCTGGCCGTTTCGCTGACGCCGGCGGCCCTGGCCGCCGAACCGGACGGCCTGCCCCAAAGGGGCCAGACGCTCCACGGCTTTCGTGTCACCGATCGGGGTACGCTGTCGGTGCTGGACTGCCCCACCGTCACCCTGGAGCACGAGAAGTCCGGGGCCACCGTGTACTATATCGCCCGCGAGGACGGAAACCGGACCTTTGACATCAGCTTTCACACCCCCGCCGTGGACGACAAGGGCATTCCCCACATCTTCGAGCACATCACGGTGTCTGGCTCGGAGCACTACCCCGCCCAGAACATCTTTTTCCCCGCCGCCTACCAGACCTACAACACCTTCGTCAACGCCATGACCGACGAGACCTTCACCACCTTCCCCGTGTCCTCCCTGTCGGAGGACCAGCTCTTTGCCCTGATGGACCTCTACCTGGACGGAGTGTTTCACCCCCTGGTGTACACCGAGCCCCGCCTCTTCCAGCGGGAGGGCTGGCGCTACGACCTCCAGAGTGCGGACGCCCCCATCACCATCACCGGCACCGTGTACAATGAGATGAAGGGGGCCATTGATATCTCCCGGGCCGCCGGATACAACCTGCAAAGGACCCTCTACCCCGGCAGCATCATCGGCAGCAACTCGGGGGGCGACCCGGCCGTGATTCCCACCCTGACCTATGAGGAGCTGCTGGAGTTCCACCGCACCTACTACCACCCCTCCAACGCCCTGGTGGTGCTCTACGGCGAGCTGGACCTGGACCGCTTCCTGGCCGCCATGGACGAGGGGTATTTCTCCCACTACGACCGCCGGGACACCGCCGTCCCCGACGGGTCCATCGCACCCCTGACCGCCCCGGTCTCCGGCCGGTTCGAATTCCCGGTGGAGGCGGGCAGCGGCACCGCCAAGGGGGCGGTGATCGGCTACGGCTTTGTGGCCAACGGGGCCAGCCGGAAGGACCTGTGCGGGCTGAACCTGCTGACCGACCTGCTGGCGTCCGACGGCTCCCCGGTCAAGGAGGAGGTGGAGGCCGCCCTGCCCGGGGCCTCCCTCTCCTCCGCCATCGACCTGAATTTCTCCCAGGCCGCCCTGGCCTTCACCGCCTCCGGCGTGGACGAGGGGGACGCAGCGGCCTTCCAGGCCGCCGTGGATCGGGGCATCGCCCGCTTCGTCCGGGAGGGGGCCGGCGAGGACCAGGTGCTGGGCGCGGTCTCGGCCGCCCAGTTTTTCCTGCGCTCCCTCACCGAGTCCAGCCAGATCGGCCCCAGCCTGGCCTCCATGATCGCCAAGCGCTGGGCCGCCGAGGGAACTCTGGACTATCTGAACTTCTACACCAAAACTCTGGAGGAGCTGCGCAGCCAGGCCGGCTCCGGCTATCTGGAGGACCTGGCCCGCCGCTACCTGATCCAAAACCCCCACCGGGGCACGGCGGTGACGGTCCCGGTGCCCGGCCTCAAGGAGGAGCAGGAGGCCGCCCTGGCCCAGGAGCTGGCGGAGAAAAAGGCCGCCATGACCGAGGCTGAGATCGCCGCCCTGGTGCAGGAGACGAAGGACTTCGCCGCCTGGTCGGCCCAGGAGGCCCCCAGGGAGCTGGTGGACCGCCTGAAGGTTCTGGAGGTGCAGGACCTGCCCGAGGAGCTGGTGGACTACCCCATCACCGACCGGACGGAGGGCGGGGTGCGCTACCTCACCGCCGAGACCCCGGCCACCGGCCTCCAGCTCACCGCCCTGGAGCTGAGCCTCGCGTCCCTGCCCACCGGAGATCTCCCGTGGGCCGCCCTGTACGCCTCCCTGCTGGGCAAGCTGGACACCGACGCCCACACCGCCGGGGAGATCGCCGCCCTGGAGGCCCGTTACCTGCACAATTTCTCCGCCGCGCCCTCCACGCTGCCCCGGGACGCCCGCCACAGCGACCCCACGATCATGGTCCAGTGGATCGCCATGGAGGAGGAGTACCAGGCCGGGCTGGATCTGGCGGGGGAGGTCCTGTTCCGCACCGACCTGAGCGACACGGACGCCCTGCGCAGTCTGACGGCCCAGCTCTGCCAGAGCTGGAAGGCCAGGCTCAGCGCCTACCCCGGCGATGTGCAGAGTACCCGGACGCTGGCCCTGCTGGCTCCGGACAAGTATGCCGCCTATGACGCGATGGCCGGTCTGCCCTACTACGAATTCCTGTGCGGGGTCCAGGACCAGCTGGCGGCCGATCCCCAGGCGGTCTCCGCCAAGCTGGCGGAGATCCAGGCCGCCCTCACCACCCGCACCAACGCCGTCTCCCTGTATGCGGGCAGCAGGGACAGCATGGCCGCCCAGTCCAAGGCTATCCGGGCCTTCTGGAACGCCCTGCCCGAGACCGGTGGAACCCCGGCGGATCGCTCCGATCTCCCCCTGCCCGGCCGGAGCGAGGCCGTGGTGGTGGACGCCGCCGTCCAATACAATCTGGTAGCCGCCTCTCTGGAGGAGCTGGGGCTGGAGCCCTCGGGCAAGCTCACCGTCCTGGCCGGACTGGTCAGCGACCAGTACCTCACCCCCCAGATGCGCCACGTGGTGGGGGCCTACGGAGCCGACGCCGTATTCAGCGAGGACGGGCTCATGCTGACCACCTTCCGGGACCCCTCCCTGCGGGAGGCCTATCAGGCGTTTGAGCAGACCGGCGCGGCGGTCTCCGCCCTGAAGCTGACCCAGAGCGACGTGGACGGCTATATCATGAGCGCCTACTCCGGTGCGGCCCGGCCCCGGGGGAACCTCACCGGCGCGGCCAACGCCATGCTCTACCACCTGATGGGCAAATCCACCGGGGACAGGGTGGAGGAGCTGCGGGAGATGAAGGCCGTCACCCCCGCCGATGTCAAAGCGATCGGGGCGGCGCTCACCCGGCTGGCCCGGTCCGGGGCCCGCTCCACCTTCGGCGGCGCGGCGGCCGTCGAGGGGGCCCGAGACCTGTTCGGGACCGTCCTCACCGTCAACCGGGCCCCGGCAGAGGCCCCGCTGACTCGGGGCGAGGCTCTCGCTCTGCTGTACGGCGGGGCGGCGGACGCCCTGGAGCAGGCCCGGGCCGCCGGGGTGATCCAGGGGACCGGCAGCGGGGACCCGGAGACCGGAGCCCCCCTGACCCGGGAAGCCCTGGCGGTGTTGCTGCACCGTCTGGCGGGCGGCCCGGCCGCCCCGGAGGGCCTCTCCTTCGCCGACCAGGACGCCGTGAGCCCCTGGGCGCTGGAGGCCGTCCGCTGGGCGGTGTCCGCCGGGTGCATGGACCTGGACGAGACCGGAAGCTTCCTCCCCCAGGGCCCGGTCACGGCCAGCAGCCTCCCGGCCGCCTAGTGCCTGTTTGAAAGCCGGCGCCCGTTCTCTTCCCCCAGGCATCAGACAGAAGCATCCCCCCAACCCAGAGCGTCCGGCTCGGGCTGGGGGGACTTTTTTCTCCTTTTTTCTGGAAGAGATGTCTGACCGTCCAGGGTATGGTATGATCGGGACATCTGCCGGAAGGAGGTTGATACCTATTTCTAATCACACATACGGCTACGTCCGCGTCAGCACGCGGGAGCAGAACGAGGACAGGCAGCTGATCGCACTGCGGGAGCTGGCCGTTCCGGAGACCCACATTTTTGTGGATAAGCAGTCCGGCAAGGACTTCGACCGGCCCCAATACAAGCGCCTGGTCAGGCGGCTCCGCCCGTCCGACCTGCTCTACATCAAAAGCATCGACCGGCTGGGGCGCAACTATGAGGAGATCCAAAGCCAGTGGCGGCTGCTGACCAAGGAGAAGGGGGTCGACATCGTGGTCCTGGACATGCCCCTGCTGGACACCCGGCGGGGGAAGGATCTGATGGGGACCTTCCTCAGCGACATTGTCCTTCAGGTGCTGTCCTTCGTGGCGGAGAACGAGCGCAGCAACATCCGCCAGCGGCAGGCGGAGGGCATCGCAGCGGCCAAGGCCCGCGGGGTGCGGCTGGGCCGCCCGCCCCGGCCGCTGCCGGAGCGCTACCACAGCGCCTACCAGCGCTGGAAGGCCGGGGCAATCACCGGCACGGCGGCGGCCAGGGAGTGCGGAATGCCTTTGTCCACCTTCCGCTACCGGGCCGAACGCTATGAATGATCCCGGCAGTTATAAATGAGAACTTTTTGACAGAAAAGCGGACTTTCCTGTA
>CANSQX010000018.1 GCA_947649225.1 uncultured Flavonifractor sp. | reverse complement strand
GCGCCCCTCGGGGCCGGAAGCCCCCTGCAAGCCCATCCCTCTTGACAGCTATGATATAATAACAGCGGTTTTCAGACCGAAAAAATGAAAGAAGCGGGAGCGGGCAGATGAACACACGATATGACGCAGCAATCATTGGCAGCGGCGAGGCCGGCATTTTTGCGGGCTATGAGCTGACGCGCCTCCAGCCGGGGCTCCGGGTGATCACCTTGGACCAGGGCTCGGACATCTATGGCCGGAGCTGCCCCATTGTGGCGGGCCGGGTCAAGGAGTGCATCCACTGCAAAATCTGCGATACCATGTGCGGCTTCGGCGGAGCCGGGGCCTTCTCCGACGGCAAGTACAACTTCACCACCGCCTTTGGCGGCTGGCTCACCGACTTCATGCCCCGGGAGGAGGTCCTGGACCTCATCGACTACGTGGACTCCATCAATATGAAGCACGGAGCCACCGACAAGGTCTTTTCCACCGGCACCCCGGCCGCCCGCGCCCTGGAAAAGCGCGCCCTGGAGCACGACCTCCACCTCCTCCAGGCCCGCTGCAAGCATCTGGGCACCGAAAACAACCTGAACATCCTCAAAAGTATCTATGAATCCGTCCGGCAGCAGGTGGAATTCCGGTTCCACACCCCCGTGACCGCCATCGAGCGCCTGGGGGAGGAGGGCTACCGCCTCACCACCGGCGCCGGGGACACCGTGGAGTGCAAGTGGCTCATCGCCGCCCCCGGCCGCTCCGGGGCCGAGTGGTTCGCCAACCAGTGCAAGGACCTGGGCATCCAGCTCATCAACAACCAGGTGGACATCGGCGTGCGGGTGGAGCTCCCCGCCAAGGTTTTCGAGCACATCACCGGCGTGGTCTACGAGTCCAAGCTGGTCTACCGCACCAAGCAGTACGGCGACCAGGTGCGCACCTTCTGCATGAACCCCTATGGGCACGTGGTGGCCGAGAACGTGGAGGGCATCAACACCGTCAACGGCCACTCCTATGCCGACCCCGCCCTCCAGAGCGAGAACACCAACTTCGCCCTGCTGGTATCCAACCGCTTTACATCCCCCTTCAACGAGCCCTACCGCTACGGCAAGCACATTGCCTCCCTGTCCAACATGCTGGCGGGGGGCGTGCTGGTCCAGCGGTTCGGGGACCTGGTGAAGGGCGTGCGCACCAACGAGCACCGGCTGGGCAAGTCCTTCACCCGGCCCACGCTCACCGCCGCCGTCCCCGGCGATCTGTCCCTGGCCCTGCCCAAGCGCCAGCTGGACGACATCATCGAGATGATCTACGCCCTGGACAAGGTGGCCCCCGGTACCGCCAACTATGACACCCTCCTCTACGGGGCGGAGGTCAAGTTCTACTCCTCCCGCCTGGCCCTGTCCGGCGAGCTGGAGACCGCCCTGCCCAACTTCTTCGCCATCGGCGACGGCGCGGGCATCACCCGGGGCCTGGCCCAGGCGGGGGCCTCCGGCGTCAAGGTGGCCCGGGTGATCAGCGGACGGCTGAACCAGGCCTAGTCCTTGTTTGAAACATGCCCAAATACCCAAACAGCGGATCTTTTTCCGCCATATGGCGTGAATCATGCTTGGAATACACCAAGTATTCCTGCGAATCTTTGCCTTGTCTGGCGGAACCATCTCTCGCCGCCGGGCATTCCGCCGATGTTCAAACAAGGCCTAGCAGGCAGTTGAACCAGCCGCCCCGCCGGTCCGGCGGGGCGGCTGGTTCCGGTATGGGTGAGAAACCGGTTTGACGCCTGATATTCACTCGCCATACAGCGGGGCGGGGCAGGGGATACGGCGGCCCAACCGGCTATGCCGCAGGGTTTTCCACATTGTCCACACCCTTTTCCACAGCGTGTGGATTCCGGTGGAAAAGGTCTCCCTATCCACAATCAGTTGACATAACGTACTGTCAAGATAAAAATGTGCGGCGGAATGCACAATCTTTTTGTAAGCTGGAAAGGAGCGCCGTATGGACACCATTGCAGCCATTGCCACCCCGCTCCAGCCGGGGGCCATCGGGATTCTCCGCCTGTCCGGGCCGGAGGCCATCGCGGCGGCCGGGGCGGTCTTTACCCCCCGGAGCGGGCGTCCGCTGGCGGACTACGAGAGCCGGAGACTGGTCTACGGCACCCTGCGGGACCGGGCGGGGACCCCCATCGATCTGGCCCTGGCCACCGTCTCCCGGGGGCCGGAGAGCTACACCGGCGAGGACACCGCCGAGATCCACTGCCACGGCTCCCCCGCGGTGTTGGGCCTGGGGCTGGAGGCCCTCTTCGCCCAGGGGGCGCGCCAGGCGGGACCAGGGGAGTTCACCCGCCGGGCCTTTCTCAACGGCCGCCTGGACCTGGCCCAGGCCGAGGCGGTGGCCGATCTCATTGACGCCGGGACCCCCGCCGCCGTCCGGCAGGCCGCCGGGCAGCTCTCCGGGGCCTTGAGCCGCCGGATCGCGGGGATTTACGACGGCCTCACCGATCTGCTGGCCCACTTCCACGCGGTGCTGGACTACCCCGACGAGGAGATCGACCCCTTTGAGGCCGGGACCATCCGCGCCGCGCTGGAGCGGGCGGGGGGAGAGCTGGGAACGCTGCTGGACACCTACGACCGGGGGAAGTGGATCGCCCGGGGGGTACCCTGCGCCATTGCGGGCCGCCCCAACGCGGGGAAATCCTCGCTGCTGAACGCCCTGCTGGGGTACGACCGGGCCATTGTCTCCGACATCCCGGGGACCACCCGGGACACGGTGGAGGAGAAGGCCGTAGTGGGCGGAGTGCTGCTGCGGCTGGTGGACACGGCGGGCCTGCGGGAGACCGGGGACCCGGTGGAGCGGCTGGGCGTGGCCCGCAGCCGGGCCGCCCTGGAGGGCGCGCGGCTGATTTTGATGGTGCTGGACCAGTCGCGTCCCGCCGGGCCGGAGGACCTGGAGCTGGTGCGGAAGGCGGCCGCCCTGGCCCCCACGATTTTGGTGCTCAGCAAGGCCGATCTGCCCCCCGTCCTGACGATCACGGAGGAGCTGGAGTGCTGTCCCCGGATTTCGGTCAGTGCGAAGACGGGCCAGGGGCTGGCGGGCCTGGAGCGGGCGGTGGCCGCACTCTTCCCCACCGGACCGGAGTGGGAAACCGGGGAGCTGCTGGCCAACGCCCGGCAGGCCGAGGCGGCGGGCCGGGCCCAGAGGGCCTTGGAGCGGGCCGGGGAGGCCCTGGCCGCCGGGCTCACCCCCGACGCCGTGCTCACCGACGTGGAGGAGGCCCTGGCCGCTCTGGGAGAGCTCACCGGCCGGAGCATCCGGGAGGACGTGACCCGGCGGATCTTTGAACGCTTCTGTGTGGGCAAGTAGGGCCGCATGACCGGAACGAAGAGACAAACCTGAGGGAGGGAGATCCATGTCCAAGCTGATCGTGGTTCTGGGCCCCACAGCCTGCGGCAAGAGCGGACTGGGGGTGGCGCTGGCCGGGCGCATCGGGGGCGAGATCGTCTCGGCCGACTCCCGGCAGGTCTACCGGGGCCTGGACCTGGGCACCGGGAAGATCACCCCGGAGGAGATGGCGGGGATCCCCCATCACATGCTGGATATCATCGACCCGGGCGTGCCCTATTCGGCGGCCCAGTTCCAGCGGGGGGCCTACGACGCCGTCGACGGCATCCTGGCCCGGGGGAAGGTCCCCCTGCTGGTGGGGGGAACGGGGCTCTATGTCCGGGCGGTGGCCGGGGGCTACGTGTTCCGGGACGCTCCCCCCAACCCCGCCCTGCGGGACCGGCTGGAGGCCCTGGACGCCCCCGCCCTCTACGCCCGGCTTCAGGCCCTGACCGGCCTGAGCCTCAGCGAGAGCGAGCGGAGCAACCGGCAGCGGCTGGTCCGGGCGGTGGAGAAGGCGGAGGCCGGAGCCTACACCGACGCGGAGCGGGCCCCCCGGTATGAGGTGCTCCAGCTGGGGTGCGCCTACCCCCGGGAGGTCCTCTGCCGGCGGATTGACCTCCGCCTCCAGGCCCGGCTGGATGCGGGCATGATCGATGAGGTGGCCGGGCTCCTGGCCAACCGGGTGCCCGGCGCGTTTCTGGAGAGCCTGGGGCTGGAGTACCGCTGGATCTACCGCTTTCTCACCGGACGGCTCCCGGACAGGGCTGCCCTGGTGGACGAGCTGGGCCGGGCCATCAAGCGCTTTGCCAAGCGGCAGGTCCAGTGGTTCAAAAAGGACCCGGTCCTCTGGCTGGATATGGACGGGGACCCGGTGGAGGAGGCCGTCCGGGCGGCAGAGGACTTTTTGGCGGCGCCATAGGCCGGCTTTCTGAGAGGCTGTAATAGCCCCGGCGCACAGCGTTCCGGCCGAAAAATCCTTCGCCGTTGGGCATGGTCCCATTGTTCAAGCCCGCATTCAGAAAATCTTTAACTGTTTTTAAGATTTTACCACATGGTTTTTTTCGTTTCATCCGCTATACTAAGGGACAGCTGAAACCGTTCCAAGGAGTATCCAAGCTATGATGAGACGAAATCCCAGGGCGGCCTATGCCGCCTGCGTGGCCGATCTGCTGGCCGATTCCGCGGTGCAGTCCATGCGCCGGTTGCCCCAGCACGCCCCGGGCGTGAGCTGCTTCCACCACTGCGTGCTGGTGTCCTATACCAGCTTCCGAATCTGCCGGGCGCTGGGGCTGGACGCCCGGGCCGCCGCCCGGGGCGGCCTGCTCCACGATCTCTACCTCTACAACTGGCGGGACCGCCCGGTCCGGGCCAGCCTCCGCCACCTCTTTACCCACCCGGCGGCCGCCCTGCGCAACGCCATGGACCGCTTTTTGCTGGACTGGCGGGAGGCCGACATCATCCGCTCCCACATGTTCCCGCTGACGCCCACCCGCGCCTACCACTGCTGGGAGGCCCTGGTGGTGAGCACCATGGACAAGCTCTGCGCCGCCGCGGAGCTGTTCCGGCTGACCGGCCTGTTTACCGGGGCGGATCGGCTTGCCGTCCCTGCCGCCCGGTCCGAGGCCGGGCCCGCCCTAAGCCGCCGGGCCGGATAGATCGCTTTTTCGGCCGGAAAATAAGAATGCGCCCCTGCTGCGGCAGGGGCGCATGGTTTTTATACAGGGGCCTGGGCGCGCTCGCTCTCGGGCGCCGGGGGCGGAAAGCCCGGCGCGTACTCCTCCTTGCGGAAGAAGGTGAAGCAGCCGCTGGCCACCGCCTGATCCTGGTCGTCGGTGAGGACCACGTCGCACACGGCGATGGTGGAGCCCAGCTTCTGCACAGTGCCCACGCAGCGGATCAGCGTGCCCGAGGCGGGGCGCAGATAGTTGAAGGAGCAGTTCAGAGTGACGCAGACCCGGCCGTGGACATAGACGGCGGTGCCCGCCACGCTGTCGGCCAGGGCGGCCAGACACCCCCCGTGGACCAGCCCCAGAGGATTCAGGCTCTCCGGCGTGATGGGCATCTCGCCCACCACCCGGTCCTTCGAGATGTGGGTGATCTTCATCCCGTTGTGGACGGCGAAGCCGCTGTGCAGGTTCACCCGGTCATAGAGAAACTCACTGTAGGAATCCATCAAGAATCTTCTCCTCCGCTTCCTCCTCGGTGAGGCCCAGGGTCATCAGCTTGAGGATCTGGTCCCCGGCGATGCGGCCGATGGCGGCCTCGTGGACCAGCTGGGCGTCTACGTGGTTAGCCACAATGGCGGGGATGGACTTGATCTTCGCCCCACCCATGATGATGGAGTCGCACTGGACATGGCCGAAGCAGTCCGCGTTGCCCGTCATGCGGGGATAGAAGACCTGGGTGGAGCTGTCCTGGGCCACCGAGCGGGAGATCACCCGGCCGGAGGCCCCCGGGCCGTCCAGAATCACGTCCATGTCGCTCTCTGCCACCTGGTCCCCGTGGGTGAGGAGCTTCTCGGTGATGACCACCTCGGCGTTGGCGCCCACCACCACCTTGGTCTCCCGCTTGGTGGAGTCCACACCCCGGATCTGGGTGGTCTCCAGCTCGATGGAGGCCCCCTCGTCCAGATAGACCTCGGTCTGGGGGTTCATGATGCGCTTGCCGGTCCCCTCCCCCTCGCCGTAGTGGCGCTCCACGTAACGGACCTTGGCGTTCTTGCCCACGTGGAAGGTGTGCAGGCCGTCGTGCTGGGCGGTCTCACAGCCCGAGTTGTGGATGCCGCACCCGGCGATGATGTCCACGTCACAGTCCGCGCCGATGAAGAAGTCGTTGTAGACCATCTCGCTCAGCCCGGTCTGGGTGATGATCACCGGAATGTGGACGGACTCCCCCTTGGTGCCCGGCTTGATGTGGATGTCGATGCCCGACTTGCCGGGCTCGGTCTTGGTGACGATCTCAATGTTGGCGGTGGAGGACCGGGAGTCCAGCGCACCGTTCCGGCGGATGTTGTAGGCCCCCTGGGGGGTCTTCTCCAGCTCTGCAATCTCCTTCAGGAGCTTCCAATCATTCTGTTCCATTTACTTGGCCTCCTCCCGCATATAGCTGCACCCGGAGACCGTGTTGGCCATGATCTGGGGCAGAATCTCGTCCTTGGGTCCGTGCTTGACCACCCGGCCCCCCTGCACCATGACAATCTCGTCGGCCAGGTCGATGATCCGCTCCTGGTGAGAGATGATGAGGAGGGTGGCCTCCCGCTTGGCGTGGATGGCCCGGAAGGTCTCGGTGAGCCGGGCGAAGGACCACAGGTCGATGCCGGCCTCCGGCTCGTCAAAGATCATGAGCCCCGCCCTTCGGGCCAGGATGGTGGCGATCTCAATGCGCTTGACCTCGCCGCCCGAGAGGGAGGCGTCCACCTCCCGGTCGATGTAGTCGTTGGCGCACAGGCCCACCCGGGTCAGGTACTGGCACCCCTCCTCGTGAGAGAGGCTGCCGCTCCCGGCGGCCAGAGCCAACAGGTCCTTGACCCGCAGGCCCTTGAACCGGGGGGGCTGCTGAAAGCCGTAGCTCACCCCCAGCCGGGCCCGGTTGGTGATGTCCATGTGGGTGATGTCGGTCCCGTTCCAGCAGATGGAGCCTGACGTGGGGGGGACCAGCCCCATAATGGCCTTGGCCAGCGTGGTCTTCCCGCCGCCGTTGGGCCCCGTGACCACCACCAGCTGGTGATCCGCGATGGTGAGATCGATGTCGCGCAGAATATCCACTTCGCCCTCCACCTGGTAGGAGAGCCCCTTGATTTCCAACATACCTTGCTGCTCCTTTGCGTTTCTGGGAGCTCCGCCGGACGGCCTGCGGCCGCAGGGAGACTCCAGGATTTGCGCTATTATAACACGGTCCGGAGAAAAATACAAGTAGTCCTGTGGGTTTTCCGGTGTCTTACCAGATTCCGGGAGAGATTGACCGGTAATTCTTCCGGCTGCTTCCGCTCTTCCGACTAATTTTTTCCATAATTTGGAGTATACTGGCTCCAAAACTCCCGGGTGGACAAGCACGCCCCGGGCGTACAAAGGAGACGTGGCAATGGCAGCGAAAGAGAAGCTCAGAGCCCGCGCGGCCCGGGCGGGAGAGGAGATGCAGCAGACGGGCAGGCTGGTGATCCGGGCCCCGGTGCTGGTGCGCTTTGCCGAGTGCGCCATCCGGCTGCTGCTGGGGGCCCTGCTGGCGGGGGCCGGGATCTTTGGAGGGTACGCCCCCTTCGGCGTGGGGCTGGTCGCGGCCTCCGGCTCAGGTCTGGATGGATTCTGCGCCCTGGCGGGGGCCTGCTTCGGCTATCTGGCCTTTCAGGGCTTTGCGGCGGGGCTGCGGTATGTGGCGGCCTCCATCCTGGCGTTCTCCATCTCCTTCGCCTTCTTCGACCTGAAGGCCTACCGGAAGGGGTGGTTTATGCCCGTGGCCGCAGCCTGCATGGACGCCGTCACCGGCTTTGTGTACTTATCCGACCGGGGCTGGACCCCGGGAGACCTGATCTTCTTCGGCACCGAGATCCTGCTGGCAGGGGCCTCGGCCTACTTCTACCGGGTGGCCTTCACCCCCTGGACAGACAAGCGGGAGGAGGAGGGTCTCACCCGGCGGCAGGCCGTCAGCCTGCTGATCCTGGGGGGCACCCTCCTCATCACCCTGTCCAAGCTGACGGTGTTTGAGGAGCTGTCGGTGGGCCGGGCGGCGGCGGCGGCCGTGGTGATGGCGGTGGCCTTCCAGGCGGGGATGGGCCCGGGGGCCGCCGTGGGGGTGGCCGCCGGAGTGGGGATGGACCTGTCCGCCGGGGCCCCCCCCTTCTACGCTATGTCCTACGCCTTCGCCGGGGTGATGGCGGGGATCTTCCGCCGGTCGGGGCGGCTGGCGGCGGCGGCGGCCTATGTGATCGCCAACGCCCTGGCGGTGCTCTGGACCTGGGGAAACGCCCCCCGGGTCTTCGCCCTCTATGAGGTCTTCATCGCCTCGGTGGTCTTCCTGGTGATTCCGGAGCGGGCGCTGCGGCGGGCAGGCACCGCCCTGTCCGGGGAGCCCCGGCGGGAGACCCGCCGGCGGGCCCAGGCCTATGTCCGGGGGCGGCTGGCCGCCACGGCGTCGGCCTTCCGGGGGGTGAGCGACAGCCTGCGCACCGCCTTCGCCGGGCCGGGGCCCAACGACAACGATGCGGCCACCGTCTTTGACCGGGCGGCGGGCCGGGTGTGCCGCCGGTGCCCCCTCCAGTCGGCCTGCTGGCAGCGGGACTATGTGGCCACCTACACCGCCCTCAACGACGCCCTGCCCGCCATGCTGGAGCGGGGCCGGGGAGAGGGGGCGGACTTCCCAACCTGGTTTTCCGGCAAGTGCATGAAGTTTCCGGCCTTTCTGGCCGCCTGCAATGAGGAGCTGGCCGGGCTCCTCTACCGCCGCCAGTACCGCGCCCGCCTGCGGGAGAGCCGCTCGGCGGTCTGCCGCCAGTACGGCGCCCTGGCCGACACCCTCGCCGAGGCGGCCGCCGGCCTGGGGGCCGAGCTCTCCCCCGACCCGGTGCGGGAGAAGCGGCTGCGCCGCCACCTGACCGCCCAGGGGGTGGAGGGGGACGCCGCCGCCTACTACGACGAGGCGGGCCGTCTGCGGGTGGAGCTGACCGGCAGCGGGACCGCCCGCCTCAAGGACGAGGCGGCGGTGGAGCGGCTCTCGGCGGCGGCTGGGGTGCCCCTCCGCCTGGCCGGGGAGGCGGGGGGCGGCCGCCTGACCCTGGTGCAGCGGGAGCCCCTGATGGCGGTGGCCGGGGTGGCCGCCCGGAAGAGAGACGGCGAGACGGTCTCCGGAGACACGGGGGCCTGGTTCAAGCACGACGACGGGTCCCTCTACGTGCTCCTGTGCGACGGTATGGGCAGTGGGGCGGCGGCGGGGGAGGAGAGCGCCCTGGCTGTCCGGCTGCTGGAGCAGTTCCTGCGGGCGGGGGTGGCCCCGGCCCGGGCCCTTCAGACCGTGGCCGCCGCTCTGGGCCTCCGGGACGAGGAGACGGGGGGCTTTACCACCATCGATCTGCTCCGGGTGGACCTGTTCACCGGCGCGGCCGGGGTCTATAAATACGGCGCGGCCCCGACCTACATCAAAAAGGGGAACCAAGTCACCCGGATCACCGGCAGCGCCCTGCCGGCCGGGCTGTCCGGAGAGCCCGGCGCCCCCGATGAGGCCCGGCTGGAGCTGGGACCGGGGGACTGCGTGCTCCTGATCAGCGACGGAGTGGCGGGGGACGGCTCCGACCTGTGGGTCCGGGAGCGCCTGCGGGATTTCTCCGGCGAGAGCCCCAAGGATCTGGCCCGGGCCCTCATCGAGGAGAGCGAGACCCACGGCGGGGCCACCGACGACCGCACCGCCCTGGTCCTGCGGGTGGACAAGCGGTAAAAAGCGGCCGAGCCCATGCTCCGGCAGGGCTCCGGGCATATTGACAGACGGGGGGCTCTTTGTTATAATCAATCCGACAAATGAATCAGCAGGCGGCAGCTTTTGCTTTGATTGGGAATACGGTGAAAATCCGTAGCAGCCCTCTCTACTGTAAGGATGACGAGTGCCCAGGATGTCACTGTCCGGCGTACCGGATGGGAAGGCGGGCATGAGGAGGAGTCCAAGCCAGGAGACCAACCGCCCTGCGGTGTATGCACATGCTTTCGGTGGGGAAACACTGTGCGGTTCGGGCAGATCCAGACTGATGCGGCGTCCGGAGGGAAGGCTCCCCACATGATGGGGGGCCTTCCTGTGCATTTGTGCATGGATTCATTCGGTCAAGCAGTTCTGGCACAGAACCTATTTAGAAAGGAGCAACCGAACATGAACAAACGCCTTGGAACCCTACTGCTGTCCGCTGCCTGCGCACTCTCCCTGGCCCTGAGCGGCTGCGGTGGGGACGCCGCCTCCACGCCTCCGCCGGTATCCGGCACGGACCCCGCCGCCGCCCAGACTCCCCAGGCCCAGCCGGATCAGACCCGGGAGATCGCCTTTGCCGCCTCCCGAGACCAGTGCCCTGGGGAGCAGGACGCCTACTATGCCTCCATGTCCCTGGGGGTGTGGGAGCCCCTCGTCACCAAAAACGAGGACGGAACGCCCGCCCCCGCCCTGGCCGAGCGCTGGGAACACAATGAGGACGCCACCGTGTGGACCTTCCACCTGCGGGAGGGCGTGACCTTCTCCAACGGCGCCCCCTTTGACGCGGACATCGTACTGGCCAACTTCGAGCGGATGAAGAAGGGGCCCTTTGACTCCTCTTTCTACGGCCTGAACATCGACACCATCTATCCCGGCCTCCTCTCCTGCGAGAAGACGGACGACTTTACCGTGGTCCTCACCCTGGCGGAGGGCCAGCCTCTGCTGGACTACACTATGGTCAACTATGGCTCCGCCATGTTCGAGCCGTCCTGCTTCGCCGGGGACGGATCCTTTGCCGGCTTCCCCATCGGCACGGGTCCCTATATGGTGAAGGAGAATGTACTGGGCCAGTACTGCGTCATTGAGCGCAACGACGCCTACTGGGGGACCCCCGGCATCGCCCAGACATTCCGCTTTAAGGTCATTCCTGATACCGAGACCCGCTACGCCGCCCTCCGGGCCGGGGAGGTCCAGGGCCTGTGCGACCTGGGGGCGATCTCCCCCGCCCAGGCCGCCGAGCTGGAGGGTGACAGCGCCTACCGCGTCTCGGTAGGGGACTCGGGCATCACCCACTTCCTCAACGTCAACGGAGGCGCGTTCCCCTTCGACGACCTGCGGATGCGGGAGGGCCTGTCCCTCCTGCTGGACCGGCAGACCATCATCGACCGCTTTTACAACGGATACGGATTGGCCGCCGGAGGCTTTCTGAGCTACACCTCCGCTTTCTATGCGGAGCAGCCGGTGCGCTATGATCCCGAGCAGGGCGCGGCGCTCATCCGCCAGGCGGTGGGAGACCAGCCGGTGGAGCTGCTTTTCCTGCTGCCCAACGGGGATGTCAACCGCTACCCCTATCAGGAGGAGGCCGAGTATATCCAGGCCCTGCTGGAGAACATTGAGGGAACCAACATCAAGGTCCAGATCCGCCTGATGGACTGGGGCCCCTGCAAGGACGAGATGAAGGCCGGCAATTACAACATGTGCCTGAAAATTCAGGGCCTGCCCTCCGCCAATCCCTTCTCTCTGTTCCGGAACTTTATGCACACCGAGGGCAGTACCAACCTGAACTACGGCCTGGGCTACCACAACGACCATGTGGACGCCCTCATTGAGGAGGCGGCCGTCTGCCTGGACGCCCGTCGTCTGGGCGAGATCTACGCCGAGCTCCAGGCCATCTCTGCGGAGGACTTCCCCAATCTCCCGGTGCTCTACTCCCAGGAGGTGGTGGCCTCTTCCAGCGCCATCACCGGCTATCAGGCCGACGTATACGGCCTGACCGGCTATACCCAGGTGTGCTGGGCGCAGTAGCTGCGGCCATACAGGCCCCTGCGGGATGCGGGGGCCTGTCCGCGATCCAAACGGTCCGGAGGAAAGGAGGCGGGGCGCCATGGCAATCCTAACATATACCGGCCGCAGGCTGCTGATGCTCATCCCGGTGCTGCTGGGCATCTCCCTGGCCGCCTTTCTCCTGGGGCGCATCGCCCCCGGCGACCCGGTGGACGAGGCCCTGTTCCGCATCGGCGTGGAGTTCCCCACCGAGGAGGACCGGGCGGAGATGCGTGCGCAGCTGGGGCTGGACCGGCCCCTGCCGGCGCAGTACCTGGACTGGGTGGGGCGGGCCCTGCGGGGGGACCTGGGCCGGTCCTACGTGGGGAACCGGGACATCGCCCGGGAGCTGATGACCCGGCTGCCCATTACCCTGGAGGTCTCCCTGGCCGCCCTGGCCGCGGCGGTGGTCTTCGGCGTGGGGGGCGGCGTGCTGATGGCGGCCTTTCACGGCACCTGGGTGGATACGGTGCTCAAGGCCCTGTCCACCCTGCTGCTCTCGGTGCCCGGCTTCTGGCTGGCCCTCTTCCTCATCACCGTGTTTGCCGAGCAGCTCCACCTGCTGCCCACCAGCGGCCTGGACCGGGGCCTGGCCTCCCTGGTGCTCCCCGCCGTGGCCCTGTCGGCCGCCAATGTGGGATCCACCTCCCGCTTCACCCGGGGCAATATCCTGGCCCAGCTGGGGGAGCAGTACATCGTCGCGGCCAACGCCAAGGGCCTGTCCCAGAAGGCCGTCATGCTGGGCCACGCCTTCCGCAACTCCCTGGTGCCCATCATCACCCTGATCGGCAACTATTTCGGGGGCATCCTGGGGGGGAGCACCATCATTGAGAACATCTTCGCCATCCCCGGGCTGGGCAGCTACGTGCTCTCGGCCATCCAGAACCGGGATTACCCGGTGATCCAGGGCTATGTGCTGGTCACCGGCGCCACCTTTGTGCTCATCACGCTGGCCATCGACCTGCTCTATCTGGCGGTCAACCCGAAAATACGCATTCAGGGGGGAGAGTCATGACCCTGCGCAACAGGCAGAACCTCAAGCTGGCCGCGGTGAGCGCCGTTTTGCTGGCCCTGATCGGCATGACCGTGCTGGCCCCCTGGCTGGCCCCCTGCGACCCCCTGGCCATTGACATGTCCAACTGCCTGGCTCCCCCCGGCCGGGCCCACCTTCTGGGGACCGACGCCCTGGGCCGGGACGTGCTCAGCCGGGTGATCCACGGCGGCCGGGCCTCCCTGCTGCTGGCCGCGGCGGCCACCAGCCTCTCCATGTGCGCGGGACTGGTGATCGGCATCGCTGCGGGCTACTGCGGCGGCATCGTGGACGCCGCCATCACCGGGGTGTCCAATATCTTTCAGGGCCTGCCCGGCATGGTGGTGATGATCGCTCTGGTGGGGGTGCTGGGCTCCAACACCCGCAGCATCATCCTGGCCCTGGTCCTCACCTCCTGGGTGGGCTTCTCCCGCCTGGTGCGGGGCGAGGTGCTGAAGATCAAGGCGGAGCCCTATATCGAGGGGATGCGGGGCCTGGGGGCGGGCCACCTGCGCATCATCCTGCGCCATGTGATGCCCAATATCCGCACCAATCTCATCATCCTGTTCACCACCCGGGTGGGCCGGGTGATCCTCTCGGTGGCGGGGCTGAGCTACCTGAGCCTGGGCATCCAGCCCCCCACCCCCGACTGGGGGGAGATGATCAGCGGAACCGCCCGCCGCTACTTCCGCAGCGCCCCCCACCTGCTCTGGGCGCCGGGGATCTGCATCATCCTGCTCACCCTGTCCATCCACGTGCTGGGGGATCTGCTCCGGGACCGGCTGGATGTGAAGCAGGACGCGGTGAAGGAGCTGTGACCATGGTACCCGACATCGAAATCCGGGGGCTCTCGGTCTGGTTTGAGACCGCCCAGGGCCCGGTGGCCGCCGTGGACGATCTGTCCACCACCTTCCGGGCGGGGCGCATCTCCGGGGTCATCGGGGAGAGCGGCAGCGGCAAGAGCGTGATGGGCCTGTCCCTGCTGCGGCTGCTGCCCAACACCGCCCACGTCACGGGGGAGTGCCGCTTCGGCAAGGCGGACCTGTACGCCATGCCCCTGCGGGAGCTGCGCAGGCTCCGGGGGGCCTCCATCGGCCTGATCCCCCAGAACCCGGGGGCCTCCCTGGACCCGGTGATGAAGATCGGCCGCCAGATCGCCGAGGGGATCACCGCCCACGGCGGCCTGAGCCGCCGGGAGGCGGCGGAGCGGACCGCCGGTCTGCTGCGGCAGTTCGGCTTTGCGGACCCGGAGAAGATCGCGGGCCAGTACGCCTTTCAGATGAGCGGCGGCATGTGCCAGCGGCTGGTGTCCGCCCTGGGGCTGGCCGGCCGGCCGGGCTGGGTCGTGGCCGACGAGCCCACCAAAGGCCTGGACGCCGTGCTCCGCAGTCAGGTGTGTACGGTGCTGCGGCAGATCTACACCGAGCACCACACCAGCATGATCCTGGTCACCCACGACCTCTATCTGGCCCGGCGGCTGTGCGACGACATCCGGGTGCTCTACATGGGCCAGATCGTGGAGCAGGGCGGGGCCGTGGATGTGCTGGACCATCCCAGGCACCCCTATACCGCCGGGCTGACCGGCGCCCTGCCCGGCCGGGGCATGGTCCCCATCCCGCCGCCGGATCCGGAACGGCTGGACCACCGGGGCTGCCCCTTCTACCCCCGGTGCAGCCGGGCGGAGGCCCATTGCGGCCGGGCGCGGCCGGGGGACTTCGACCGGCCCGGCGGCGGGAAGGTGAGGTGCTTCCGCTATGCCTGACGTGCTGGTCCTGGAGCAGGTCTGCCGGACCTTCTCCAGCGGGGTGCTCCGCACCCGCACGGTCCGGGCGGTGGACGGCGTGAGCTTTTCCCTGGAGCGGGGGCGGACCTTCGGCCTGGCGGGCAGCAGCGGCTGCGGCAAGACCACCCTGGCGCGGATGATCACCCGGCTGATCCGGCCCACCGCCGGGACCATCCGCTTTGAAGGGACCGACATCGCCCGCCTGGACCGGGCCCAGGCCAAGGCGTACCACCGGCGGGTCCAGATGATCTTCCAGAACCCGGAGGCCTCCATGGACCCCTCCATGCGGGTGCGGGACAGCCTGCTGGAGGCCCTGGCCATTCACCGGCTGGGGGACAGCCGGGAGGAGCGGCTGGAGCGCATCCGCCGCGCCCTGGCCCGGGTGGGGCTGCCGGAGTACCTGCTCCCCCGCTACCCCCACCAGATCAGCGGCGGCGAGGGGCAGCGGCTGGCCCTCTGCCGGGCCCTCCTGCTGGAGCCGGAGGTGCTGATTCTGGACGAACCCACCTCCATGCTGGACGTGTCGGTCCAGGCCGCGCTGATGCGCCTGCTGCGGGATCTCCAGCGGGAGCTGGGCCTGACCTATCTGTATATCACCCACGATATTGAGCTTCTGGGCTGGATCAGCCATACCATCGGCGTGATGGAGCGCGGGCGGCTGGTGGAGCTGGGCAGCCGGGACCAGATTATGGAGGCCCCCGCCCACCCCTGCACCCGGGAGCTGCTGCGGGCCTACCACAGCTGGGACTGAGCCGGGAGAGACGGCGGAGGCCGACGGAAAAAACGCCGGTTGCCGCCGTTGTCTGCCAAAAAACGCCCCGCAGGGGGCGGAATCCGAATCAAAGCCAGGTTTGGGGCCCTTTGCCGGCCCCAAAACACGGCCCGGTCCGCAGGCGCGCCCGGAGGGCCCGGGCGGGCCGGGAAAAAGGACGGGCGGCGCCCTTGACGGCGGCGGGCTCCCGTGGGATAATAGAGCAATCCCATTCAACCAAAACCGGAGGCGGCAGTATGACAGACTGGCTGGTAAGACGTTTTATCCCCCATGCGGACCAGGTGCGCGAGCCGGCGGTCCGGGAGAAATACGGGCTGCTCTCCGGGGTGGTGGGCATCGTGCTCAACCTGCTGCTGGCGGCGGGGAAGCTCTTTGCCGGGCTGGCCGCCTCCTCCATCTCCATCACCGCCGACGCCCTCAACAACCTGACCGACGCGGGCTCCTCGGTGGTGACGCTGGTGGGCTTCCGGCTGGCGGGGCAGAAGGCCGACGAGGGCCACCCCTTCGGCCACGGGCGCATGGAGTATCTGGCGGGGCTGCTGGTCTCCCTGATCATCCTCCTGGTGGGGGTGGAGCTGGGCAAGTCCTCCATCTCCTCCATCCTCCGCCCGGAGGCGGTGGACTTCTCCTGGGTCTCCGTGGCCATCCTGGCGGCCTCCATCTGCGTCAAGCTGTGGCTGTCCTTCTTCAACCGGCGGCTCTCCCGGCGCATCGGCTCGGCGGCCATGGCGGCCACCGCCGCCGACTCCCTCTCCGACGTGGCGGCCACCTCGGCCGTGCTGGCGGGTGCACTGATCGGCCGGCTCTCCGGCGTCCATATCGACGGCTGGATGGGCATCGTGGTGGCGGTCTTCATCCTCCGGGCGGGCTGGGGGGCCGCCAAGGACACCATCAACCCCCTGCTGGGTCAGAATCCCGACCCGGAGCTGGTGAAGGAGCTCCGCGCCGCCGTGCTGGCCCACCCCCAGGTGGTGGGGGTCCACGACCTGATCATCCACGACTACGGTCCCGGCCGGTCCCTGATGTCCCTCCATGCGGAGGTGCGCGCCGACGCCGACATCCTGGCGGCCCACGACGCCATCGACGCCATCGAGCGGGAGATCAAGGCCCGCTTCGGCATCGAGACCACCATCCACATGGACCCCATCGTCACCGACGACGCCCACATCAACCAGCTGCGGGGCCGGGTGGCCCGGCTGGTCCGGACCATCCATCCGGACATCTCCATCCACGACTTCCGCATGACCGCCGGGCCCCGGCACACCAACCTGATCTTCGACATGGCGGTGCCCCACCAGTGTACCCTCACCGACGACGCCATCGCCGCCGCCGCGGCCCGGGCCGTCAAGGAGCTGGACCCCACCTTCTACACCGTGGTCCAGATCGACCGCATTTACTCCTGAACCGGCTTTCCTCTGTCATTTTACAAAAAGTTCACACTCTCTTGACGCGGGGCGTCTATCATGATACAAACGGCCCCGCCGAAGCCCCGGCGGGCGCGAAGGATGGTGCGTCATGGGCAAAAAGGTACTGATTGTGGAGGACGACGGCAACATTGCCGAGCTGCTCAGCCTCTATTTGGAGAAGGAGGGCTTCGAGCCCAAGGTGGCCCCCGACGGGGGCAAGGGCGTGGAGCTCTTCCGGGCCTTCCACCCGGATCTGGTGTTGCTGGACATCATGCTCCCGGTCATGGACGGCTGGTCGGTGCTGAAAAAGATCCGGGAGGCCGACAAGACTCCCGTGATTATGCTCACCGCCAAGGGGGAGACCAACGACAAGGTGATGGGCCTGGAGGGGGGGGCCGACGACTACATCGTCAAGCCCTTCGAGATGAAGGAGGTCCTGGCCCGCATCCGGGCGGTGCTCCGCCGCTTCGGCGGGGAGGAGGGGGGCAGCGAGAAAAAGCTCACCTTCGACAAGCTGGTCATCAACCTGGACTCCTATGAGCTGGTGGTGGACGGGAAGCGGGTGGATACCCCGCCCAAGGAGCTGGAGCTCCTCCACCACCTGGCGGCCTCCCCCAACCGGGTCTTTACCCGCAACCAGCTGCTGGACGAGGTGTGGGGCTTCGACTACTTCGGGGACTCCCGTACCGTGGATGTGCACATCAAGCGGTTAAGAGAGAAGCTGGAGGGGGTCTCCCCCCAGTGGTCTCTCAAAACGGTGTGGGGCGTGGGCTACAAGTTTGAAGTGGTGGCCCCGTGAACAGCCTCTACCGGCGGCAGTTCTCCATGATGGCCGCCATGATCGTGCTCTCCTTCGCCCTGCTGGGCAGCTCCTTCATCGGCCTGAGCTATCAGTACACCGTCCGGGAGAAGCAGGACAGCATGGAGCGCAACGCCGCCTATATCGCCAATTTCACCGGCGTGGTGTGGGCCCGGAACACCGGGGCACTGCTGGACGAGAGCTACCAGTACTACGTGGCATCCCTGGCCATGATCTCGGACGCCTATGTGGTTGTGACCGAGAACGACGGCAAGGTGGTCTTCTCCGCCGACGGCGAGAAGCTCCAGGTCAACGCTCTGGAGGGCTACATGCCCCAGGACATCGTGCGCACCGTCAACAGCGAGGGGAGCTACGCCGGGATGACCTCCCTGGGGGGCCTGTTCCGGGAGCGGCGCTTTGTGGCGGGCACCCCCATTCTCCTCACCCGGGCCGTCACGGGCCAGCCCTTCCAGATCGGCCTGGTCTTTGTGGCGGCCGAGGCCTCCAGCGTCACCGAGCTGTGGCGGGCCTTTACCTCCATCTTCTTCTTTACCGCCGTAGTGGTGCTGTGTATCGCCTTCATCGCCAGCTCGGTGACCTCCCTGCGGCAGACCAAGCCCATGAAGGAGATCGCCGAGGCCGCCCGCCGCTTCGGCCATGGGGAGCTGGACGTGCGGGTCCAGGGGTACGAGAGCCGGAAGGACGAGGTGGGCGAGCTGGCCGAGGCCTTTAACGCCATGGCCGAGTCCCTGTCCAAGAGCGAGGCCCGCCGCTCCGAGTTCGTGGCCAACATCTCCCACGAGCTCAAGACCCCCATGACCACCATCGCCGGCTTTGCCGACGGGATGCTGGACGGCACCATCCCCCCGGGGAAGGAGCGCGCCGCCCTCAAGACCATCTCCGCCGAGACCCGGCGGCTGTCCCGGCTGGTACGGCGGATGCTGGACCTGTCCCGGCTCCAGTCGGCGGAGAACGTCACCGCACAGGAGCAGTTCGACGTGTCCGAGGTGCTGCTCCGGGTGCTGGTGAGCCTGGAGGGCAAGATCAACGGCCGGGGCCTGGATGTGGACACCCGGATCCCGGACAATCCGGTTTTGGTGTGGGGGGACCCGGATGCCATCACCCAGGTGTGCTATAACCTGCTGGACAACGCCATCAAGTTCTCTGCGGAGGGCTCCACCCTGGGCATCGCCATTGCGGCCAAGGGGGGCAAGGCCCAGGTGTCGGTGCGCAATACCGGCGAGACCATCCCCCCCGAGGAGCTCCCCCTCCTCTTCGACCGCTTCCACAAGACCGACCGCTCCCGCAGCGTGGACCGGGAGGGCGTGGGCCTGGGGCTCTATATCGTCAAAACCATTCTGGATAACCACAAGGAGAACATCACCGCCTCCAGCACGGGCGGCGTCACCGAGTTCACCTTTACGCTGACCTTGGCCTAGCGCCTGCTTGAAACCCGTGAAAACGCCGCTTTCAGGCGCCTTTTCTGCCAGGAGTCCTGTGCCGAAGCGCCTTGCCTGGCGGGAACATCTGCCCCAATCCGGCATTCCGTCCGTGTGAAGACACCCGCTGGGGTGCTTCGATATACAAGCCGGTCCCGCATGTCAGAAGGATGAAGGAGGGGGTTCCATGCCCCACAGCTACTACTACGACCAGTGGCCGCCCCCGGAGGGCGCGCCCCAGGCCGCCCCGATCTGCCCTGCCCGCCCCCGCCGGAGCCGGAAGGCGGCGCTCCTGTTCTTCGCCACCCTGGCGGTCCTGATCCTGATCACCGTTCTGGCGGCGGTTCTGACCCGCCGGGCGGAAGCGCCGCCCGCCCTGGCCGCAGGGGACGCGCCGCCCTGGGCGGAGGAGATCCTGCCCTGGTTCGACGGGGAGGACCCCTTCTCATTCCCGGACGCGGACGGAGAGGCGGCCACCACCGTGGAGCGGGCGCCGGTGGGGGACGGCACCACCCTGCCCATCCGCCGGCTGGCCGCCGCAGAGCCCCTCCCCCTCCAGGAGATCTACCGGAACAATATCCCCTCCATCGTCAGCGTCCAAGGGAGCAAGCCGGGCAGCCTCTCCCTGGGCACCGGGGTGGTCCTGTCGGAGGACGGCTATATCATCACCAACGCCCACGTGATCGAGGGCTGCTCGGCGGTGGAGATCCACCTCCAGGACGAGCGGGCCTTCGACGCCCTGCTGGTGGGCATGGACCAGGAGTCCGACCTGGCCGTTTTGAAGATCGGCGCGAACGACCTCACCCCCGCCCAGTTCGGGGACTCCGACCGGCTGGAGGTGGGGGATCTGGCCCTGGCCATCGGCAATCCCCTGGGCGAGGAGCTGCGGGGCACCATGACCGACGGCATCATCTCGGCCATCAACCGGGACGTGGAGGTGGACGGGCGCACCATGGTCCTCCTCCAGACCACCGCCGCCCTCAACTCGGGTAACTCGGGGGGCGCGCTCATCAACCAATACGGCCAGGTGATCGGCATCACCACCCTGAAAATGTACTCCTACTACGACACCATTGAGGGTCTGGGCTTTGCCATCCCCTCCACCACGGTCAAGCGGATCGTGGATGAGCTCATCGAGCGGGGCTATGTCTCGGGCCGCCCGGTGATCGGCATCACCGTGAACACCGTGCCCGTGGAGACGGAGGACGGGACGCCCGGCCTGGAGGTGAAGGACGTGAACAGGGCCAGCGCCGCCTGGGAGGGCGGCCTGCGCCCCGGGGACATCATCCTGGAGGCCAACGGGGTCCCCACCGCCTCCATGGACGGCCTGGAGACGGTCAAGGACGGGCTGGAGGTGGGGGACGCCCTCACCCTCCTGATTTGGCGGGACGGCAGGACCCGCACCGTGGAGGCCGCCATCATGGAGCAGGGCCTGCTGGAGCAGTGATCCCCCGCCGGGCAAAAAAAGGGGCGCCTCCTGGGGAGGCGCCGAAAGGGTTCGGTGCGGGAGCATGGAAGGAATGAAAGGTACGCTCGCATATTGGTTCAGCTGCAAGCATAGAATATAATATTTGGAATAAAATGTCAAGCGGAACTTTTGTCGAAAGGGCGCGAATGGCTTATGATCATCAAAAATGGCGTGGTACATCCCATGGATGGGCCGGTAATCCCCTGCGGCTTTGTCCGGATCGAGGGAGAAAAAATTGCGGCGGTGGGGCCCATGGAGGCCCTGACCGGCGAGACGGGGCCGGTCCTGGACGCGGCGGGGGGGCACATCCTCCCCGGCTTTGTGGACGCCCACTGCCATCTGGGCCTCTTTGGGGATGCCCTGGGCTTCGAGGCCGACGACGGCAACGAATCCACCGACCCCTGGACCCCCCACCTGCGGGCCATCGACGGCATCAACCCCCTGGACCGCTGCTTTGAGGAGGCCCGGGCGGGGGGCGTCACCACCGTGCTCACCGGCCCCGGCAGCGCCAACCCCATCGCGGGGCAGTTCGCCGCCCTGAAGACCAGCGGCCGCTGGGTGGACGCCATGGTGCTGAAGGCCCCCTGCGCCATGAAGTTTGCCCTGGGCGAGAACCCCAAGTCGGTGTATAACGAGCGGAAGGAGACCCCTATTACCCGTATGGCCACCGCCGCCGTCATCCGGGAGAGCCTGTCCAAGGCCCTGGAGTACCGGGACAAGCAGGGGGAGGCCGAGTCCGACCCGGACAAGGACCTCCCCGACTACGACGCCAAGCTGGAGGCTCTCCAGTCCGTGACGGCGGGGGAGCTCCCCGCCCATTTCCACGCCCACCGGGCCGATGACATCGCCACCGCTGTGCGCATCGCCCGGGAGTTCGGACTCAGGCTGGTGGTGGTCCACGGCACCGAGGGCCACTTGATCGCGGACCTGCTGGCGGAGGCCGGGGTCCCCGTGATCACCGGCCCCTCCTTCAGCGACCGATCCAAGCCCGAGCTGGCCCACCTGACCCTGGAGAACCCGGTGCTGCTGCAAAAGGCGGGAGTCAAGGTGGCCATCTGCACCGACCACCCGGTGATCCCCATCCAGTACCTGCCCCTCTGCGCCGCCCTGGCGGTCCGGGCCGGGATGGACGGGGAGGACGCGCTCCGGGCCATCACCCTGAACGCCGCCGAGATCGCCGGCATCGCCGGGCGGGTGGGCTCCCTCACCCCCGGCAAGGACGCCGACGTGGTGGTTACCGCCGGCCATCCCCTGGACTGGAAGAGCGCCGTCTCCGCCGTCTTTATCAACGGGAAACAGGTGAAATAGTACGGAAAGGCCCCGGAAAGCATCGCTTTCCGGGGCCTTTCCCTGTCTGGCAAAGCGAAAGCACAGCCGGGCGTCTCCGGAAGCCACCTTCCGGCCGCCGGACGGCATAGGGAAACAGCGGGAGAATTTTTTTTGGCCGGACGCCTTGACAAGTCTGTATTTATCGTATATACTGTACATGCTGGATATATACAGTAGGGCGGTGAAGCATGGACATCATCATCAGCAACGCCGGCGACACGCCGATCTATGACCAGATTACCCGGCAGGTCAAGGGACTGATTCTGCGGGGGGAGCTGGCGGAGGGGGAGGCCCTGCCCTCCATGCGGCTGCTGGCGAAGGAGCTGCGCATCTCGGTCATCACCACCAAGCGGGCCTATGAGGAGCTGGAGCGGGAGGGATTCATCACCACCGTGCCGGGGCGGGGGTGCTTTGTGGCCCCCCGGAACCTGGAGCTGGCCCGGGAGGAGTCCCTCCGCCGGGCGGAGGAGCACCTGGCCCAGGCTGTGGAGGCCGCCCGGACCGGCGGCGTGACCATGGATGAGCTGATTCAGACCCTGAAAATTCTGTTTGGAGACGACGAGCTATGAAAAACGCCATCGAGGTCAGTCATCTGACCAAGGCTTACGGGGATTTTGCCCTGGAGGACGTGTCCTTCTCCCTGCCCGGCGGGGCCATTCTGGGCCTCATCGGGGAGAACGGGGCGGGCAAGACTACCGCCATCAAGTGTATGCTGAATCTGATCCGCCGGGACGGCGGGACGATCCGCCTGCTGGACCGGGACAATCTGGAGGAGGAGCGGGCCGTCAAGGAGGATTTGGGCGTGGTGCTGGACGAGTGCTGCTTCCACGACGGCCTGCGCCCCCGGGACGCCGGGAAAATTTTGAGCCGGATCTACCGTCAATGGGACGGGGCCCTCTTTCGAGATTACTGCAAAAAGTTCTCGCTTCCCGTGGACAAGATGGTGAAGACCTTCTCCAAGGGCATGAAGATGAAGCTCTCCATCGCCGCCGCCCTGTCCCATCACCCCCGGCTCCTGCTGCTGGACGAGGCCACCGGCGGCCTGGACCCGGTGGTCCGGGACGAGCTGCTGGACGAGTTTCTCGCTTTCATCCAGGATGAGGACCACGCCGTTCTCCTCTCCAGCCACATCACCAGCGACCTGGAGAAGTGCGCCGACTATATCGTCTACCTCCACCGGGGCCGGGTGGCCCTCCAGGGGGCCAAGGACGAGCTGCTGGAGCACTACGGCCGGGCGGCCTGCTCCAGGGCGGACCTCGCCCAAATCGACCCCGGGCTGCTGGTGGGGAAGCGGGAGAGCCGGTTCGGCTGCGAGGCGCTGGTCAAGGACCGCCGGGCCTTTGCCCGGCGCTACCCCAACATCACTGTGGACCCGGTGACGCTGGAGGAAATTATGGTCTTTACGGTCAGGGGGGACAGACAATGATGGGATTTCTCTATAAGGATCTGTGCCTGATGCGCAAGCAGATCGCCTATATTCTCTTTCTTACCGTGGTCTACACAGGGCTGACGGTGTCCGGGGCTTTCCCGTCTCTCGTGCTTCCCGCCGTGGTGACGATGCTGGCCCTCATTTACCCCTTGAACGCCTTCTCCTGGGATGATCTGGCCCACTGGGACCGGTTCGCGGCCGCCGCGCCCGCCGGACGGCGGAATATGGTGGCCGGGCGCTATCTCTTCGTGATCCTCCTGGTGGCCGCCAGCTCCGTGTTCGTTACCATACTGCTGGCGCTCCTCCATCTGCTGGGCCTGCTCGACGGCCCCCTGACAGAGAGCTTTCTCACGGTGCCCGCCTGCGCCCTGGCAGGGCTGCTGATGAACGCCGTGGTACTGCCGCTTCTCTATCAATTCGGCGCAGAAAAGGCCCGGATCATCAGCGTCGCCGTCTTTGCGTCCATCTTTGGGGCCTGCGCGCTTATCGGGTTCGCAGGGACCGGGCTGGAGCTCCGCGGGATCCCCAGCCGGACCATGGGCCTGGGGATGGTCCTCCTGGCTGCGGTGACGGCAGCGGCGCTGGCCATCTCCTTCGCCCTCTCTCTGAAGATTTATCAGCGCAAGGAGCTGTAAAAGCGCTCCCGTTTCGGAAGGATGCGCCGGTTCAACAGCCGGCCTGCAAATATGCCGTAATTGGGGATAGGAATCGGGATTTGGAGGGGAGAAAATGGAGGTAGCTGAATTTTGGAACTATGTTCTTGCGCAGGATGCAGATAAAATCCGGACATTTTTTTGCCAGGACGGTTATGTAAACTGGCATTGCACCAAGGAGCATTTTGACGTAGAGGAATATATCCGGGCAAATTGCGAATACCCCGGCGATTGGGAGGGAGAGGTAGAACGAATCGAGACCTTGAACGGCCGGATCGTTACAGTGACCCATGTATATCCGAAGGAAAAAACGGCATCCTTCCATGTGACATCATTTTTCACCATAAAAGATTCGAAAATACAGTCTATCGATGAATATTGGGCAGAGGACGGGGAAGCGCCTGACTGGAGAAAACAAATGGGGATCGGAACGCCTATTTGATCCAGTGGGAACAGCTTGCAGAAAGGGGAGCAAACCGTTAGGGCCGTCCGTTCCAAAGGGCGGGGGGCCCAGGGGAGCGCCCCCGGCGGAGACGCGGCCGTTCCCGGCCCAAACAGAAGAGCCCTCCGGAGCACCGCTCCGGAGGGCTCCTTTTTGCAGGCTCAGAACTCAAAGTAGGCCAGACGGTGGTCGGAGTGGATCTTGTAGCCGCAGCTGGCCAGGGTGTCCAGGCTGCCGTCCCAGGGGTCGGCCACCAGGAAGTCGCCCGCCTTGTTGCCGCTGCCGGTGTAGCCGTAGACCAGCATCCAGTGCTCGCCCGCAGAGCTGTACACGTGGACGATGCACACATCCCCCTCGTCCAGCTCGGCCTTCATGCCGGCGAACAGGGCGCTGTTGCTCTTGTAGGCCCTGGAGTTGCCGCTGGCGATATTGGCCCACTGGGCGCTGCCGTCCTTGCTGATGGGGGCCTTGTTGGGAGGCGCCACCTTGCCGGTGTCCCAGTAGTAGGCGTAGGACAGGCAGACCGAGGCGCAGATGCTCTTCCAGCCCTTGGTGCCGTCCTGCACGCCGATCTTCTTGATGATGGTCTGCATCTCAGACTTGCTGATCAGGGGCTGGGCGGCCTTCATGGAGGCGGAGCCGCTCACCGACCAGAGCTGGCTGGCGCTACCCGCCTTATAGGCGGCCAGCTTGACGTTGCTCATGTTCTTGGTCCCGGCCTCGGTCAGGACCAGATCGGTATTGGCGGCGCTGCGGATGATGTAGCGGCCGTCGGCCGTGCGCTCGAAGATCCAGCTCTGATTCTTGCTGCCCTTGCTGGCGGTGAGGACGTTGACGTTGGAGCCGTTCTTGGCTGCGCCGTCCACGTTGAGGCACAGGCCGGTATTGCTGAGGGGCACGATGGTGTACCAGCTGCCGGTGGTGTTGGTGATCTTAAACTGCTGGCTCTTGTTGGTGCCCGACTTCCACTTGTAGACCTGGGCGTTGGCCTTGTTCTTGGAGGAGTCCACATTCCCGTAGATGTCCAGAATCCGGCCGGATTCGGCGTTCACCAGCACGTAGGCGCCGCCCGAGGTGAAGGTTGGGATGGCGGCGGCCTGATTGCTCGAATCAATCAAGCTGCCGGAGGGCGCAGGCGTGGGAGTAGGCACGGCGGCGTCTACCGCATCCTGAAAATTCTGAAACGCATTCTGCGCAGCGTCCACAATAGCGTCGGCGGCCGGGGTGGGGGTAGGCGCGGGGGTGGCAACGGCGGCCGGGGGGTCCTGCGTGACCGCACTGCCGTCCGGATTGGTCAGCTTCCAGAGCTGGCTCTTGCTGCCGGACTTGTAGGTCATGACCTTGACCTGGCTCAGGTTGGCCGAGCCGCTCTCGGCCAGAACCAAATTGGTGTTGTAGGCGTTGCGGATGATGTAGCAGTCGCCGGCGGCCTCGAAATACCAGCCCTGGGTGTTGTCGTTGGGCAGGGCCTCCCAAATGTTAATGTTAGTTTTGTTTTTCGGGGCGTCTGCGTAAGGATTCACATTGGTCTTGGTATTGCTGAGGGGCGACATGTTGTACCAGCCGCCGGCGGTCTTCTTGATGGAGAACTGCTGGCTCTTGTTTGCCGGGTTCTGGCGGTCGTAGACATGCACCAGGGACTGCTCCTTCGAGCTGTTCGCATTCCCCCGGACATCCAGCACCCGGCCGGACTCCTGATTGACCAGTACGTAGGTGCCCTCGGTGATGTCGTCATAAGTGGCGGCCCGGGCCGGCACGAAGGGGACGGCCAGGCTCAGGCTCATGACGGCGGCCAGGGCGATGGTCAGGAATTTCTTTTTCATCACAACCTCCTTTTCGCCGGGCACAGCACGGCGGACATGATTGACGGCGTAAAAACCGGCCCCATCGGGCGGGGAGCGCATGGTTCCCGCCCGTGGTGCTGGTTTCAGTCGTATTCATCCCTAGTATAGACCCGCGCCCGGAGCACGTCAAGACAAAAAACGGGCGTCCTGGGCGGAATTTTGCCGCCTGGAGGGCATTTTCCGGTACCCGGCGCGCAAAAAACCGACGGAGTCCCAAGAAATACCGCCGGTCCTTTACAATGCAGGCCCATTGTAGTATACTGTTGGTATTCCAAAAGAGTGAGAATATAAGGAGGAGTTCCCTATGCTCAAGCCCCTGCACCACGCTATTTCCGTCCCCGACGCTGAGGCCTCTATCGCCTGGTACCGCGATATCTTCGGCTTCCGGGTCCTCTCCGACCAGGTGGCCGGACATCTGAACGCCCGCAAGGTGATGATGGAGCTGGACGGCTTCCAGCTGGAGATCTTCCAGTACCTGGGCGAGGACGGCCATGCCGCTCCCGAGGACCGGAAAAACCCAAACGACGACCTGAAAACCTGCGGTACCAAGCACGTGGCCTACGGCGTGGAGGACCTGCGCGCCCTGCTCCCCGCCCTGGCGGCCAAGGGCGTCGCCATCGTGAAGGGCCCCGTCTCCAACGGAGCGGACCTGCTGGCCTTTATCCTGGACAATTCCGGCGTGCTCATCGAGCTCATGGAGGAGGGGGCGGGCTGACCGCTTCCCGGCGGCGGGTCCCCGCATGAAGCGGCGGGGACCCGCCGTTCTTTGCGTTTGGATTGACAAGGCGCGGAAAATCCGGTATGCTGTTCGGAAGAAACGGCCGCTGTTGCGGGCGGCGCGCTGTGAGGAGGAATATATTTGAAGGAGAGAGAGACCTTTGCATCCCGCCTGGGCTTCGTGCTGATCTCGGCCGGGTGCGCCATCGGCCTGGGCAACGTCTGGCGCTTTCCCTATATTGTGGGGCAGTACGGCGGCGCGGCCTTTGTGCTGCTGTATTTGGTATTTCTGGTGATCATGGGCCTGCCCATCATGGCCATGGAGTTTTCTGTGGGCCGGGCCAGCCGCCGGAGCGTGGCCATGTCCTTCCACGTACTGGAGCCCAAGGGGAGCAGATGGCACTGGTACAGCTGGTTCGGCATGGCGGGCAACTACATGCTGATGATGTTCTACACCACCGTGGCCGGGTGGATGATCTACTACTTTGTCAAAATGGCCCGGGGGGACTTCGTGGGCGCGGACGCCGCCGGAGTGGAGGCCCAGTTCGGCGCCATGCTGGGCCAGCCCGGGGTGATGCTGATCTTCATGGCGCTGGTGGTCCTCATCGGCATGGGGGTGTGCGCCCTGGGGCTCCAGAACGGCGTGGAGCGCATCACCAAGGTGATGATGATCTGCCTGCTGGCCATTCTGGTGGTGCTGGTGGTACGGGCCGTCACCCTGCCCGGGGCGGCGGCCGGGCTGGAGTTCTACCTCAAGCCCAATTTCCACAACCTTGTGTATGACAGTGAGGGGGGCTTCCGCCTGGGCGAGGCGGTCTTCGCCGCCATGGGCCAGGCCTTCTTCACCCTCTCTCTGGGCATCGGGGCCATGGCCATCTTCGGCAGCTACATCGGCAGGGAGCGCCGTCTGATGGGCGAGGCCCTCAATGTGGGCATTCTGGATACGGCGGTGGCCTTCGTGGTGGGCCTGGTGATCTTCCCGTCGGCCTTTGCCTTCGGGGTCAACCCGGGCCAGGGCCCCTCCCTCATCTTCATCACTCTGCCCAACATCTTCAACGCCATGCCCGGCGGACGGCTGTGGGGGGCGCTGTTCTTTGTCTTTATGTCCTTTGCCGCCATGTCCACGGTGATTGCCGTCTTTCAAAATATCATCACCTTCCCCATGGATAAGTACGGCTGGAGCCGGAAAAAGTCCGTGCTGGTGAATTTGATCGCCATCTTCGTGCTCAGCCTGCCCTGCCTGCTGGGCTTCAACCTGTGGTCGGGGTTCCGGCCCCTGGGCGGCGATATCCTGGATCTGGAGGACTTTATCCTCTCCAACAACCTGCTGCCCCTGGGCTCCCTGCTCTACCTGCTCTTCTGCGTGTCCCGGCGGGGCTGGGGCTGGGACAGGTTCCTGGACGAGTGCGACAGCGGTGCGGGCCTGCGCTTCCCCCGCCGGGTGAGGCTCTACATGACCTGGATTCTGCCCTTCATCGTCCTGTTTATCTTCGTCATGGGCTACTGGCAGAAGTTCGGCCCCATGCTGATGCGTGCGCTATCATAAAATGACAAGGAGGAGATCCCGGATGACACAGCAGGAGCTGCTTGCACTGGCGGAGGAGATCGGCTTCTCCCATGCCGGGGAGCTGAACGTGGCGGAGCTGGAATTTCTGCCCGAGGTGCGGGAGATGTGCGCGGCGGGGAAGTGCCACGCCTACGGGACGCGATGGACCTGTCCGCCCGCCTGCGGGACCCTGGAGGAGGCGGCCGCCCGCGCCGCCCGCTACCACCGGGGGGTCCTGCTCCAGTCCACTGCGGAGCTGGAGGACGACTTTGACGTGGAGACCATGCAGGAGACCGAGCGCCTCCATCACGATCGGTTCATGGCCTTCGCGGCCCGGGTGCGGGAGGAGTACCCCGGCTGCCTGCCCATGAGCGCGGGCACCTGCACCGTGTGCGAGACCTGCACCTACCCCGGCGCCCCCTGCCGCTTCCCTCAAAAGGCCATCCCCTCCATGGAGGCCTACGGCCTCTGGGTGTCCAAGGTCTGCGAGCAGTCGGGGATGCAGTACTACTACGGCCCGGGCACCATCACCTATTCCGCCTGCGTGCTCATCGACTGAGCGCGGCCGCGCCCCCTGCCCCGAAACCGGAGCGGGGGGCGCCTTTGATCCGGCGCGGGCCCGCAAAGCCGAATCGGAACCGCCGGAAGGCCGCCGGTTTGTTCACAATTTCCCCTTTTTTATTGGGACAGGGTGTGGTATACTCTAACCTGTATAAATTTACGGCCCGCCGCTCCGGGGGCCGGTACGGGAGCCCGACGGCGCGTCCGGCTCCCATGAGACGGTACGAAAGGTGATCAAGACGACATGAGCCTGCTCAAGAAGATTTTTGGCACCACCTCGGAAAAAGAGGTCAAGGCCATCATGCCCATCGTGAAGAAGATCGAGGCCCTGGAGGAGCCCTATAAGGCCCTGACCGACGCCCAGCTCCAGGCCAAAACCCCTGAGTTCAAGGAGCGCCTGAAGCACGGCGAGACCCTGGACGACATCCTCCCCGAGGCCTTCGCCGCCGCCCGGGAGGCGGCCTGGCGGGTGCTGGGGATGCGGCCCTACCGGGTGCAGCTCATCGGCGGCATTGTGCTCCACCAGGGGCGGATCGCCGAGATGAAGACCGGCGAGGGCAAGACCCTGGTGGCCACCCTCCCCGCCT
>CANSQX010000017.1 GCA_947649225.1 uncultured Flavonifractor sp. | reverse complement strand
AACAACACGGCGCGTCCTCTCCGTGGCGGCCGTCAGACGCACAAATTGAATTGCAGCGACTCACAAGTCTGGGCGTCATAATGGTAGCGGGCCACCCGAGCGGCGGCGAGCCGCTGCCGTAAAACTAGGCAAATCCATCGGGCGTCCGCAACTCGTTGAGCGTGGGCTGTCCTTGCATTCAGAGGCCGCCCTTTCCCCCGTCGTTCTTAATTTTCTTTCCCCCATTTCTTTTTGAAAAGAAATGGGGCGCCCGCCGCGCAGGCGCGTCCCTTGGGGGGATGGCCCCCCGCCCTGCCGGAGGTTCCGGCAGCCTCCGCCGCGCAGGGGGAGCCCCCTGCAAGCCCCGCCCCCCGCTGGAGGTCCCGGCGGCAGAGAAAGGAGCCGAAATGACAATCTTCGATATTATGGGCCCGGTGATGGTGGGCCCATCCTCCTCCCACACGGCGGGAGCGGTGCGCATCGGGCTGATCACCCGCCGCCTGCTGGGCTCTCAGCCGGTGGGGGCGGCCCTGCTGCTCCACGGGTCCTTTGCGGCCACGGGGGCGGGCCACGGCACCGACAAGGCCCTGGTGGCCGGACTGCTGGGCATGGCCCCCGACAACCCGGACATTCCCCGCAGCTTCGCCCTGGCCGGAGAGGCGGGGATGGCCCTGTCGGTGGGCTCGGTGGCCCTGCGGGGGGCCCACCCCAACACCGTCCTGCTCAAGGTGATGAACAAGGAGGGCCGCCGCCTGGAGGTCAACGCCTCCAGCTTGGGGGGCGGCCGGGTGCGGGTCAACGCCATCGACGGCCTGGAGGCCGCCTTCACCGGCGACTACCCCACCCTGATCATCCGCAACGAGGACCGGCCCGGCCACGTGGCCGAGGTGGCCAACCTGCTCTCCGAGCACGGGGTCAACATTGCCGCCATGCAGATCTACCGGGACCGGCGGGGCGGCCTGGCCGTGATGGTCATCGAGAGCGACCAGCCCATTCCTGCGGGCATGGTGAACTGGCTGCGCCAGAGCCCGGGCATTGTCCGGGCGGTCTATCTGGACATGGGAAAGGGGGAGGACTGAATGGCCTTTCACGCCGTGGCGGACCTGCTGGAGGCCGCGAGGGACATGCCGCTCTGGGAGGCGGTGCTGGAGAACGACCGCCAGGATTGGGGCGGAGAGCGGGCCCGGAGCTGGGAGAAGATGGCCGCCCTCTGGGCCGCCATGGGGCAGGCGGTGGCCGGGTACGACGGGGATTGCCGGTCGGCCTCCGGCCTGGTGGGGGGCGCGGGGGCGAAAATGGCCGCCGCACCCGACCCCCTCTGCGGGCCCTTCGTCCAGGCGGTGATGGCCGCAGCCTTGAAGACCGGGGAGTGCAACGCCTGCATGGGCCGCATCGTGGCCGCCCCCACGGCGGGGGCCTCCGGCGTGCTGCCCGCCGTGCTGCTCCCCACCCGGAAAAAGTACGATCTCAGCGATGAACAGATGATCCAGGCACTCTATGTGGCCGCCGGATTCGGCCAGGTGATCGCCGCCCGGGCCTCCATCGCCGGGGCCGAGGGGGGCTGTCAGGCCGAGGTGGGCTCTGCCTCCGCCATGGCGGCCGCCGCCCTGGTCCACCTGCGGGGCGGCAGCCCGGAGCAGATGGCCCACGCCTGCGCCATGGCCATCAAGAGCCTGCTGGGGCTGGTGTGCGACCCGGTGGCCGGGCTGGTGGAGGTCCCCTGCGTCAAGCGCAACGCGGCGGGGGCGGTGGTGGCCCTGGCCTGCGCGGACATGGCCCTGGCGGGCATCCCCTCCGCCATCCCCTGCGACGAGGTGATCGACGCCATGCGCGCGGTGGGGGAGTCCCTGCCCGCCGCCCTGCGGGAGACCGGCCAGGGCGGCCTGGCCGTCACCCCCACCGGCCGCCGGATCGCCGGGGGCGGAACCCCGGACCCCCTGAATTGACGCAAAGGAGCCCGTATCATGCTGTTTTCCAGTAGCGTATTCCTGTTCCTCTTCCTGCCCCTGGTGCTGCTGCTCTACTACACGGTGTTCCGCCGCCGGCGGGCGGCCCAGAACCTGTTTCTGCTGGCGGCCTCCCTTCTCTTCTACGCCTGGGGGGAGCCCCGCTTCGTGCTGGTGATGCTGGCCTCCATCGCCGCCAACTACGGGTTCGGGCTGTGGGCAGCCCGGGACGGGGGCAGGGGGGCCCGCGCCCCCCTGATAGCCGCTGCCGCCGTCAACCTGGGGCTCCTGTTCGTCTTCAAATACCTGACTTTTACGCTGGCTACCCTGAACCGGCTGGGGGGACAGCTGGTGGTGCCGGTAATCGAGCTGCCCATCGGCATCTCCTTCTTCACCTTCCAGGCCCTGTCCTATGTGCTGGACGTGTACCGGGGCCGGGGGAGCGTCCAGACCAATCCGCTGAAGGTGGGGCTCTACATCTCCTTCTTCCCTCAGCTCATCGCCGGGCCCATTGTGAAATATGAGACGGTGGCGGAGCAGATCGACCGACGGCGGGAGAGCTGGGCGGACTTTTCCGCCGGGGCCTGCCGGTTTTTAGCGGGACTGGGGAAAAAGGTGCTGATTGCCAACCAGCTGGCGGTGGTGGCCGACCGGGCCTTTACCCTCAGCGGCGGGTGGGCGGCCTCCGCCGGGATGGCTTGGCTGGGGGCCGTCTGCTACACCCTTCAGATCTACTACGATTTCTCCGGCTACTCCGATATGGCCATCGGGTTAGGGCGGATGTTCGGCTTTCACTTCCTGGAAAACTTCAACTACCCCTACCTCTCCCAATCCATCACCGAGTTCTGGCGGCGGTGGCACATCTCCCTGTCCACCTGGTTCCGGGATTATGTCTACTTCCCGCTGGGGGGGAGCCGGGTAGGCAGCGCAGGCGCGCACATCCGGAACCTGTTCGTGGTGTGGCTGCTCACCGGCATCTGGCACGGGGCCAACTGGACCTTTCTGTGCTGGGGGCTGTTCTACTTCGTCCTGCTGGTGCTGGAGAAGTACGCCCGCCTGGGCCGGGGCTGGCCGGCGGGCCTGAAATGGCTCTTCACCATGGCCATGGTCAACTTCGGCTGGGTGCTCTTCCGGGCGGACCATTTGGGGGCGGCCGCCCGGTATATCCGGGACATGCTCCTTCTGGGCCCCGGCCCCCTGTGGGACGGCGCGGCCGCCCTGGCCCTGCGGGAGAACGCCCTGGTGCTCCTCGCCGCCGTGGTCTTTGCCGCCCCCGTGGCGGGCTGGGTGAAGGGGAAGCTCTACGGCGGCCCCCGGCTGAACAAGGCGGCCCCCCTGTGGGACGTGGGGTATGCGTTGCTGCTGGCGGCGGTGTTCCTGGTGTCGGCCAGCTTTCTGGTCAAAGGCACCTACAACCCGTTCATCTACTTTAACTTCTGAGAGGAGGCGGCGGGCTTGAAATCGAGAAGAGAGACCCTGGGGGCCCTGTGCTTCCTGGCGGTGATGGGCATCTGCTTTGCCGTGCTGGCCGTCCGCTTCTTCCAGGAGGGGGAGCTGCGCACGGCCTGGCGGGCGGCGGGGCAGGAGGGGGGCTTTACCGCCCTCTCCCAGAGCGCCGAGGCCGCCGCCAACGCGGATCTGGACCGGGACCACGCCTTCATCCAGATCTACGGCGGCTATCAGCGCCTGCTGGGGCGGCGGGTGATCGAGGATATCCAGAATCCCGCCTCCACGGTGGTTAAGCTCTCCGACGGGGCCCTGAATTTTACCACGATCCCCCAGTGGCACGCGGACAGCGTGCTGCCGGAGCACGCCTCCGCCACCATCGCCCTGCGGGACGCCCTGGCGGAGGCAGGGATCCCCTATCTATATACCGTGGCGCCCCAGAAGATCACAGACTCCGCCCGGCAGCTCCCGGCGGGGGTGGACAACTTCGCCATGGAGGAGTGCGACGTCTTTCTGGAGCTGCTGGAGGAGGCAGGGGTGGAGACCCTGGACCTGCGCCCCTGGTTCGAGTCCCACGGGGAGCGCTATGGGGACTGGTTCTTCCGCACCGACCACCACTGGCGGCCGGAGGCCGCCTTCGCCGCCTGGGGGGTCCTGGCGGAGGAGCTGGAGGGGCGGTACGGCTTCTCCTTCGACCCGGCCCTGACGGACGAGGCCAATTACAGCAAAACGGTCTATGAGGACTTCTTCCTGGGCAGCCAGGGCAAGCGGACAGGCTCCCTCTATGCAGGCGTGGACGATTTCACCGTGTATACCCCTAAATTTGACACAGATTTGACCTATACCTGCCCCTTCTACGACATGGAGCGCACGGGGCCCTTCGAGGCGTCGGTCTGCTTTCCGGAGCGCGTCGCCGGGCGGGACTGGTTCAACGGCAACCCCTACACCTACTACGCCGGGGGGGACTATCCCCTGGCCCGGATCGTCAACCACAACAACCCGGACGGCCCGAAGCTCCTGCTGATCCGGGACTCCTTCGCCTGCGCGCTCACCCCCTTCCTGGCCCTGGGGTGCTCCGAGGTGGTGACGGTGGACCTGCGCTATTTCTCCGGGGATCTGCTGGAGACCATCCGGGCGGAGGAGCCAGGCCTGGTGCTGAACCTCTACGCCGTGGGCACCGTGTCCAATACCGGCATGTTCTACCGGCCCGGGGGAGAGGAGGGAGCCCCGTGACCCCCTCCCTCCGCCGCCTGGACGGCCACTATATGGCCATGCAGATGGGCTTTTGGGCCATGTATGCGGCGGTGTGCGCCTATCAGGCCGCCCTGCTCCAGGCCCGGGGCTTCTCCAACAGCCGGGCGGGGCTGGTCATCGCCGTGCGCTGTCTGGCGGGGATCATCTGCCAGCCTCTGCTGGGGGGCTACGCCGACCGGCGCCCCCAGGTCCCCCTGCGGCGCATCGTGGTGCTGTCGCTGGCGATCTCCCTGGCGGCGGGGCTGGGGCTGATCTTGTGGCCCGGGCTGAGCCTGGGCGGGGTGCTGGCCATCTTCGCCGTGCTGGGGGCCCTGGAGATCTCCTCCTACCCCCTGATGGACGCCATGGCCATCCAGTTCATCAACGCCGGCCAGCCTATCCGCTACAGCCTGGGCCGGGGGATGGGCTCCCTGGCCTATGCGGTGGTGTGCGCCCTGCTGGGGCTCCAGGTGGGACGGTGGGGGGTGGAGTCCACCCTGATTACCCACACCGCCTTGGTGGCCCTGGAGCTGGCGCTGGTGGCCTCCTACCCGGTGTTCCGGCCGGAGGCCGCCCCGGCGGCGGAGCGGGCGGAAAAGCCGCCCTCCATGCTGGAGCTCCTGCGGGGCAATCCCCCCTTCGCCCTGGCCCTGGCGGGAGTTTTGTGCGGCATCGCGGCCTATACCCCCCTGTCCAACTTCCTGGTCAACATTATCCAGAGCCGGGGCGGGGACAGCGCCGGGCTGGGGGCCGCCTTGCTCATTATGGGCGGCTTCGAGCTGCCCGCCGCCTTTGTATTTCAGAAGCTGTACCGCCGCATGGGGAGCGGGCGGCTGCTGGTGCTGTCCATGGCCTTCATCACCCTGAAGGGGATTGCTCTGGCCCTGACAGGCTCCTACTGGGCGGTGGTGCTGGTTCAGCCCCTCCAGATGCTGGGCTACGGCCTCTTCACCCCCGCCTCGGTGTACTATGTCAACGAGGCGGTTCCCCCTGCCGGCCGGGTGCGGGGCCAGACGCTGATGATGGCGGCCTCCAACGGCCTGGGCGGGATGCTGGGCAGCCTGCTGGCCGGGCGGCTGCTGGACGCGGGGGGCGTTTCTCTGATGCTGGGCTTCTGTATCGGGAGCGGGGCCCTGGCGTTTCTGCTGTGTACCCTGGCCGTCCGGAGAAAAATCGGCGATTTGCGGTCTTCCCAAACGAGGGAGAACGTAGTATGATGGGGATTGTAGAAGTGCGCAAAGGACGGAAGCGGCCGGTGCGCAGTCCAGTACACACGGAGGTAAAAGTGATGAGAAAGACCAAGATTATCTGCACCCTGGGTCCCGCAGTGGACGACGAGGAGATCCTCTCCCAGCTGATTCAGTCCGGCATGAACGCCGCCCGGTTCAACTTCTCCCACGGCACCCACGAGAGCCACCGGGCCATGCTGCTGAAGTTTAAGCATGTCCGGGACGACCTGGGTGCGCCTGTGGCCACGATTCTGGACACCAAGGGCCCCGAGATCCGGGTCAAGACCTTTGAAAACGGTCCGGTCACTCTGGTGAGCGGCGAGGAGTTCGTGCTTACTACCGACGATGTGCCCGGCGACGAGCACCGGGTCTCCGTGACCTACTCCAACCTCCACCAGGAGCTGGCCCCCGGCAACCGGGTGCTGGTGGACGACGGCCTCATCGGCCTGGTGGTCAAGGAGATCCGGGGCCACGACATCATCTGTACCGTGGAGGACGGCGGCGCCCTCTCCAGCAACAAGTCCATCAATATCCCCGATGTCCATATTCTGCTCCCCTCCCTCACCCCCAAGGACAAGGAGGATCTGCGCTTCGCGGCGGAGAACGACTTCGACTTCATCGCCGCCTCCTTTGTGCGCAAGGCCGGCGACGTGGAGGATATCCGCGCCTGCCTCCACGAGCACGGCGGGGACAACATCCGCATCATCGCCAAGATCGAGAATAAGGAGGGCGTGGACAACCTGGAGGCCATCATCGCCGCCTCCGACGGCATCATGGTGGCCCGCGGCGACTTGGGCGTGGAGATCCCTGCCCACCAGGTGCCCATCATCCAGAAGCGAATGATCAAGGAGACCATCCGCCAGGGCAAGCCGGTGATTACCGCGACCCAGATGCTGGACTCCATGATCCGCAACCCCCGCCCCACCCGGGCCGAGGTCTCCGACGTGGCCAACGCCGTGTTTGACGGCACCTCCTGCGTGATGCTCTCCGGGGAGACCGCCTCGGGCAAGTATCCCCTGGAGGCTCTGCGCACCATGGTCAACACCGTGCTGGCCGCCGAGGGCTCCATCGACTACTGGAACCGCTTCCGGGAGAAGGGCCTGAACACCGGCGCCAACGGCGTTACCGACGCCATTACCCACTCCTGCTGCCTCACCGCCATGGACCTGAACGCTACCGCCATCCTGGTGGCCACCAAGTCGGGCTACAGCGCCAAGGTGATCGCCCGCTTCCGCCCGGCCTGCTCGATTGTGGCCCTGTGCCAGAGCGAGTGGAGCCGCCGCCAGCTGGCCATCTCCTGGGGCGTCCACCCCTATCTGGCCGGAGAGGTGGATTCCACCGACCGGCTCTTCTCCCAGGCCGTGGACGTGGCCCGCAACGAGGGGGCCATCCAGCCTGGGGACACTGTGGTCATCACCGCAGGCGTGCCCATCGGCCGCTCGGGCACCACCAACCTCATCAAGGCCCAGATCGTGCAGGACCGGCGGGCCGCCCGCTGACCGGCAGCTTCCAGAGCCTGCATTCCCGCCCGGGAATGCAGGCTCTCCACAAAATCGGCGGGCCGCCTGCCGGAAAGGGCGGCGTTCGCGGCGGGGGGCGTATCCCTCTGCCGCAGAAGGATGGAGGGGATTATGACCTATCATCTGGAGGTAGCCGGATTGGAGCGGGAGCTCCCCCTGTGCCGGGCGGGCGAGGATCTTACCATCGCCAGCTTTGTGATCTTCGGCGACGTGGAGCTGACCTGCGCCTGCGCGGCCGAGCTGCTCAAACAGGCCCCCAGCTTCGACTGTCTGGTGGCCCCCGAGGCCAAGGCCATTCCGCTGGCCCACGAGATGGCCCGGCAGAGCGGCCGGAACACCTATTTCCTGGTCCGCAAGGCCCCCAAGCTGTACATGGACGGCGTCTTTGAGACGGAGGTCAAGTCCATCACCACGGCCCAGACCCAGCACCTGTACATGGATGGAGCGGACGCCGCCCAATTAAAGGGGAAGCGGGTTCTGATCCTGGACGATGTGATCTCCACCGGCGAGTCCCTGCGGGCGGTGGAGCGCCTGGTGGAGCAGGCCGGCGGCCAGGTGGTGGCCCGGATGGCCGTCCTGGCCGAGGGGGACGCCAGGGACCGGGACGACATCACCGTCCTGGGCGGCATTCCCCTGTTCCACGGGGACGGGACCCCCAGGGAATAGGACGGCCAACGCCCCGGCCCTGGAGATCGCGCGGGCGCAAGCGGAGACGCTGACCGCCCGGGGCGTCCTGGCGGAGCCCGATCGCTGTCTTCCCCCCTCCAGATGCCTGCGCCCCCTGCACGCCCGGCGGTTCCCCGGCATAGACTGGGGGTGGGGAGGTGCATCCATGGACATCACACAGCGCTTTTTGACCGGGAGCGACTGCTACCGGTCGGGCCGCACCATTGTGCCCAAGGGGGTCATGGTCCACAGCCTGGGGGTGGCCCAGCCCGACCCGGAGGTCTTTATCCGCCAGTGGAACCGGCCGGGGGTGGAGGCGGCGGTCCACGCCATCGTATCGGCGGACGGCGTCACCCAGCTGCTGCCCTGGGACCGGCGGGGGTGGCACGCGGGGACCGGTACCAGCGGCCAGAGCGCCAACAACACCCATATCTCCTTTGAATGCTGCGAGCCCGCCGGGCACACCTACCAGGGCGGAACCATGATCGGCTATGCTGCGGAGAAGAACGCCGCCTATTTCGCAGCGATCTACCGCAACGCCGTGGACCTGACGGTCTGGCTGTGCCGGAAATACAGCCTGGATCCGCTGGCGGGCGGCGTAGTGATCTGCCATGCGGAGGGCTACCGGCAGGGGATTGCATCCAACCATGCCGACGTGCTCCACTGGTGGCCCCTGCACGGGAAGGACATGAACGATTTTCGGGCCGATGTGGCCGCCGGACTGAAGGGAGACGAGACCGGTATGACAGAGGATTCGGTGCGCAAACTGGTGGATGCGGCTGTTCTGGCCGCACGGCCTCCGGTGTACACCCAACCCGGGGAGGTTCCGGAGTGGGCGCGGGAGCTGGTGCGCCGGGCGCTGGAGAAGGGAATTCTCCAGGGGGATGGCAGCGGACAGCTCCACCTGACTGCCGACAACCTGGTGAACCTCCAGATGCTGGCCAACGCCGGGCTGTTCTGACGGACTGCCGCCGCACCGCCGGGCCGGTTTTTATTTTTTGAAGCAATCAGAAAGCCCCTCACAGACGCAGCCGGTCTGTGAGGGGCTTTCTGATTGTTTCCGCGCAGATTACATGCCGCCCAGGTGGCTCTTGTTGATGAGCACGGCGATATAGTACTGCTTCAGGGTGGTGTAGTGCTGGCGGACGGCGGCCTCGGCGGCGTCCACGTTCTTCTCCCGGATGGAGCGAAAGATATCCTGATGCTCCTGAAAGGACCGCTCGTAGTGCTCCGGGTCCTGGAGGGTGGGGGTGATGAAGCGCACCCGCTGGTTATTGAGCTGGTCAAACAGGATTTTCAGGCGGTGGTTGTTGGAGCGGTCCACGATAAAATCGTGGAAGCGCTGGTCCCACTGGGAGACGACGAACAGGTCCCCAGCCTCCAGGGCGGCCCGCTCCGAGGTGAGCAGCAGATTCATGGTCTCCTCCGCCACCGTGTCCAGCTGGTGGACGCACTGGCGGACTGCGTAGACCTGGAGGACCTCCAGAAGGTCGTAGACCTCCAGGATATCCTCCAGCGTGAACTCAGGCACCACGGTGCCCTTGCCCGGCATGTAGGTGAGCAGCCCCTCAAAGGTGAGCTGCTGAAGGGCGTTGCGGATGGGGGAGCGGCTCACGTTGTAGATGTCGCAGAGCTTGCGCTCTACCATCACCGTGCCGGGGGGGAACTCGTTTTTTACAATGGCGTCCCGGATGAGCTTGTAGACCTGCTGCTGCTTGCTGTCAGGCGTCTGGGACAAAACGCCGGTATCGGGCTCCGGTTGTCTCATGGCGAAAAGCTCCTTTGGATCGAAGTGGTACGCGGCGGCATACCGGTGGTATACAGATGATTTTTCCGGTATTCCTATTATATCCGCAAAATTTCTCCTTGTAAAGGGTGTGATCCCACTTGACACTGGGGAAGTTGAATGGTATCCTCTTGGTATACCACACGTATTCCGTCTTCACGCCGGGCGGATTCCGGAGATTGGGCTTGGAAATGCAGAAGGAAGGATGGTCAGACGATGCGAGACATCAGAGAAGTCATTAACAAAGCGATTCTCGGCGGGACCCTGTTCGCACTGGACAAGGTCCTCAACGCGCTGGCGGCGGTGGCACCCGGCTTCAAGGAGGAGCTGCGGAAAAAGAATGTCACCGTTCAGATGAAGCTGCGGGACAACAGCCATGGCCAGTGGCTGGAGTTCCGCGACGGCGTGGTCACCGGCAAAATGGGGATTTACGAGGCCGATGTGGAGATGATCTTCGAGAACCTGGAGGTGGCCAACAACGTGGCTACCATCTTCCGGGATCAGATGGAGTTCGTCAACGCGGCCAAGACCGGCTCCCTGGTCCTCAACGGGCCGGACGACGCGGCCATGTGGTTCTCCGCCCTGCTGCTGAAGTTCTTCGCGGCCGACGTGCTCTACTACAAGAACTACGGGGCAAAGATGGGCAGCGGCGTGACCCGCTACGTCACCGGCACCAACGGCGGCCCGGTCTTCGTCTACGTGAAGAACGACAAGATCATCCGCGTCACCCCCGTGGAGTTCGACAAGGACGACCCCGCCCCCTGGACCATCACGGCCAAGGGCCGGAAGTTCAGCCCGCCCCGCCGCATGACCGCCACTCCCTACGCCCTGGGCTGGAAGTCCATGGTCTACTCCCCCAACCGGGTGCTCTACCCCATGAAGCGGGTGGACTTTGACCCCAACGGTGAGCGCAACTACCAGAACCGCGGCATCTCCGGCTACGAGCGGATCTCCTGGGAGGAGGCCCTGGACATCGTGTCCAGGGAGATCGTCCGGGTCCGCCGGGAGCACGGCCCCGGCGCCATCTTCCACTCCAGCGGCTCCCACCACACCTGGGGCAACATCGGCTACTACCTCAGCGGCACCAAGCGGTTCTTTGACTGCCTGGGCGCCACCAACGTGGCCTTAAACCCCGACTCCTGGGAGGGCTTTGCCTGGGGCGCCATGCACCACTACGGCGGCTCCGCCCGGTACGGCGGCTGCGAGCCCTACTCCACGGTCGAGGACTGCATGCAGAACGCCACTATGATCGTCTTCTGGTCCTCCGACCCCGAGTCCACCGCAGGCGTGTACGCCGCCCAGGAGGGCACCGTCCGCCGCCAGTGGATCAAGGACCTGGGGATGAAGGTGGTACATATCGACCCCTACTATAACGCCACCGCCGCCTTTGTGGGCGGGCGCTGGATCGCCCCCCGGCCCGCCACCGACGCCGCCATGGCCATCGCCATCGCCAACGTCTGGATGAACGAGGGCACCTATGACAAGGACTATGTGGCCAAGCGGACCTTCGGCTTCGACAAGTGGGAGGACTACGTGCTGGGCCGCACCGACGGCGTGCCCAAGACCCCCGAGTGGCAGGAGCCCATCACCGGCGTGCCCGCCCGCACCGTCCGGGCCCTGGCCCAGGAGTGGGCCCGCAACAAGACCTACCTGGCCTGCGGCGGCATTACCTCCTTCGGCTCCGCCGGCCGGACAGCCTACGGCACCGAGTGGGCCCGGGCCATGGTGTGCCTGAACTTCATGCAGGGCGTGGGCAAGCCGGGCACCAACTTCGGCGGCCTCCAGTACGGCACCCCCCTGGACACCCGCTTCTGGTTCCCCGGCTACGCCGACGGCGGCTTCTCGGGCGACTACATGAGCACCGGCGCGGGCGTCAGCCTCTACAACCGGATGCCCCAGTCCCCCGCCGTCAACTCCGAGACCCAGCTCATCCCCCGCCTGCGCATCCCCGAGGCCATTATGGACAAGAAGGCCGAGTCCAACCACCTGGGGGTCTACTCGGTGGCCTCCCAGTTCAGTAAGGTCCAGTATCCCGCCCCCGGCCACGAGCCCGTGAAGATGTACTACAAGTACGGCGGCTCCCATATCGGCACCCAGCCCGCCTCCAACCGCTTCGCCCAGATGTACCGCTGCGACAGCCTGGAGATCGTGGTCAACCAGGCCATCTGGATGGAGGGCGAGACCAAGTTCGCCGATATCATCCTCCCCGCTTGTACCAACTTCGAGCGCTGGGACATCGGCGAGGCCTCCTCCTCCGGCGGCTACATCGAGAAGGCCTACCTCCAGAACAACTGGCGGGTCATCTTCATCCAGCACAAGTGCATCGAGCCCCTGGGCGAGTCCAAGTCCGACTTTGAGATCTTCCAGGCCATCGCCAACAAGCTGGGCCTGTGGCAGGTCTTCAGCGAGGGCAACAGCGAGTACGACTGGGTGAAGCGCTACTTCGAGGCCACCGACCTGCCCAAGAAGATCTCCTGGCACAAGCTGCTGAAAAAGGGCTACTACGTGGTGCCCCCCCTGCCCGAGGACCGGCGGGACCCCCTGGCCTTCAACTGGTTTGCCGAGGACCGCAAGAAGGACACCCCCGAGCTCACCCCCCTGCCCAGCGAGTTCTACGGCCAGTACGGCTACGGCCTCCAGACCCCGTCGGGCAAGTTCGAGTTTGAGGCCCAGACCCTCAAGCGCTTCGACGCCAACGACAAGGACCGCCTGCCCATCTGTACCTACATCCCCTCCTGGGAGGGCCGGGAGGCCAAGGACCTCTATGAGAAGTATCCCCTCCAGATGATCTCCCCCCATGCCAAGTACTCCTTCCACACCATGGGCGACGGCAAGGACTCCAACATCAACGACATCGAGGAGCACCGCATCAAGGTGGACGGCTACTACTACTGGATCTTCCGCATGAACCCCCGGGACGCCGCCGCACGCAAGCTCAAGCGGGGCGACCTGGTGGAGGTCTTTAACGACCGGGGCAGCGTAGTCTGCTACCTGGAGCTCACCGAGCGGGTGCCTGCGGGCATCGTCCACTCCTACGAGTCCAGCGCCAACTATGACCCCCTGGGCGAGCCCGGACACTCCACCGACCGGGGCGGCTGCGTCAACAACCTGACCCCCAGCCGCTTCATCACCAAGAACGCCCACGGCCTGGCGGTCAACTCCTGCCTGGTGGAGGTCCGCAAGTGGGACGGCAAGGTGAAGTACATCGGCGACCTGCGGGCCGATTCCTATTGATACGAATTCTTAATAAAACGATGGAATCGTTTTATGGGGACGCAGAATGCGGCCCGGCGGCGCAGCCGCCAAGAATGTTGTCCATACTTTTCTTGGTGCGCCGTAGGCGCGGTGGTGTCTCATACCGCCGTAAAAAGATTTTTAAATCTTTTTATCAAGAAATAGTATGAGAAAAGGAGCGTAAGGCTGATGAATAAATGGCATATTGTCGTAGACCTGGAGAAATGCGTCGGCTGCTATAACTGCCTGATGGCCTGCAAGGACGAGTTCGTGGACAACGACTGGCCCCCCTACACCCGCAAGCAGCAGAAGCACGACGACAAGTGGATCAACCCCGTCCGGCACGAGCGGGGCTGCGCCCCCCGCACCGATGTGTGCTTTGTGACCAAGCTGTGCCAGCACTGCGAGAACGCACCCTGCGCCAAGGCCGCCCCCGGCGCCGTGACCAAGCGGCCCGACGGCGTGGTCCTGCTGGACGTGTACAAGGCCAAGGGGAACCCGGACCTGGTGAAGGCCTGTCCCTTCGGGGCCATCCAGTGGAACGAGGAGCTGAAGGTGGCTCAGAAGTGCACCATGTGCGCCCACCTGCTGGACGGCGGCTGGCAGGAGCCCCGCTGCGTCCAGGCCTGCCCCATCCGGGCCCTGAGCGTGGTCAACTGCTCCGACGAGGACTGGGAGGCCCTCTCCAACCGGGAGAACCTGGAGTCCCTCTACCCCGGCAGCCACCGGCCCAAGGTGCGCTATAAGAACCTGTACCGCTACAACAAGTGCTTCATCGCCGGCGCCGCAGCCTATGACGACCACGGCACCGAGACGGCGGCCACCAACGCCCGGGCCACCATCAAGAAGGACGGCGTCATGCTGGAGACCATGTACGTGGATTTCCTGGGCGAGTTCAAGTTCGACAAGCTCCCCCCTGACAGCGGCGTGTACACCATCGAAGTGGATATGCCCGGCTTCAAGAAGGCCGTGCAGGAGGTGGAGCTGGGCAAGGACAGCCCCGATATCGGCGTCATGATGCTGGAGCGCGACTAGGTACTTTTTCTTAAAAGATGTGGGGCCCTTCGCGCATGTGGAACATGTGTGTTAAGGCGTCAGAGCCCCTTGGGGCAAAAGTACCCCAAAAGAACTGCTTATTTCGCTCTGCGGGGGCCGGCTGTGCCCCGGCGTCAGAGCGTGGACACACACCACTCAGGAGGGAGGCAGGCGCCATGAGACAGGACGACTTGGACCGCTGCGGGGCCCTGCTGGCCGAGGGACGCGGCTTCTGGGAGGCCCAGGGCCGCCCCGCCCCGGCGGAGGCCGGCTGGGACGCGATCCCCCGGCTGGTGCTGGAGCGGCTGGAGGGGGAGAAGGGCGTGCAGCTGGCGGCCGCCTGCCAGAGCTTTCTCCTGTTCCGCGCCCTCCACCGGAGCGGCGCGCCGGGAGATCCGGAGGCGGTGCTCCTGGGCGACTACTTCTTCGGCCTCTTCTCCCGGTGCCTGATTCCCCTGGACAGCACCTGGCTCATTGAGGCCTTCTCCCGCTTCCTGCGGGAGGACGCAGAGGAGGGAGTCCGGCAGAACGGGCCCTTCAACCTGGTGGGCTACCGGGGCTTTGTGGAGGCGGTATCCGGCCGCCTGGCCCTATGCTGAGCGCGGTTATCCGGGCCCGCGCAGCGCAGAGCCCCGCCCTGGGACGCCTCCACCGGGCCCTGAGCGCCGCCCTGGAGGAGCTGGAGGCGCAGCTGGGGACCTTGACGGCCTCCCAAAACCCGGCGGTGGCGGAGAACACGGACCGGATTGTGGCCTCGGGCGGCAAGCGGCTGCGTCCCGCCCTGGCCTGGCTGAGCTGGCGGTGCGCCGGGCGAGAGGCCCATGAGATCCTCCCCCTGATGGCGATGCTGGAGCTGATGCACACCGCCTCCCTGGTCCACGACGACGTGGTGGACCGGGCGGAGGCGCGCCGGGGCGTCCCCACCATCCACACCGTCCTGGGGGAGACGGGGGCGGTCCACTGCGGGGACTTCCTCCTGGCCCGGGCCATGGAGCTCCTCCACCTCTACCGGGGCACCGGCATCAACGAGGCCCTGTCCGAGGTTTCGGTGGAGATGTGCCTGGGGGAGCTGGCCCAGCTGAAGGCCGGACAGTCCCGGAGTGCCGGGTCCGAGGCGGACTACTTCCTCCAGATCAGGCGCAAGACGGCCTACCTGCTCTCGGCCAGCTGCCTCACCGGGGCCCTGGCGGGGGGCATGACGGCGGAGGAGGCCGCCCCCCTGCGCAGCTATGGTCTGGAATTGGGCGTCGCCTTCCAGCTCAAGGACGATCTGCTGGACCTGACGGCCCCGGCGGGCCTGGGCAAGCCCCAGGGACAGGACCTGCAAAAGGGGATCTTTACCCTTCCGGTCCGGTATGCTGCGGCCGGCAGCAGCGACCCGGCGCTGCACGCCCTCCTGGCCGAGCCGGAGAAAACCGGCGGCGACGTGGCGCGCCTCATCGCCCTGATCGCCGAGACCGGGGCGCTGGACCGCACCCAGCAGGTGCTGGAGGACCACAGCCGCCGGGCGGTAGAGGCTCTGTCCCCTCTGCCCGAAAGCCCGGAGAAGCAGGCCCTCACGGAGCTGGCCCTCACCCTGGCCGGGCGGCAGTTCTGACGCGGCCTGAGTAGAATCAACACCGGGAGGACCGCCAAACGTGCGGTCTCACCCCCAACACAGCACGGCCGTCACCGGGCGCAGCAGCGAAGCGGCGGAGCTGCCGGTGGCGGGCCGAGGCGAAACACCAGGACCGCCCCTGAACGTGCGGTCTAACCCCAACATGGCACGGCCGTCACCGGGCGCAGCAGCGAAGCGGCGGAGCTGCCGGTGGCGAGCTAAAGTTCTTTTGGTCCTTTGCCCCGAGGGGCTAGGAATCCCTAACGCGTATGCTTCGCATCCGCGAAGGGCTTCCCATCTTTCAAGAAAAGGACGGGAAAAGGACAGAAAGGAGTGGACATAGATGGAGGAATGTTTGAACGCCAGGAGCGGAGCGGAGCTGGCCAACAGCATTGCCGCACGTGCGGGCGTAAAGCTCCACGAGTGCTACCAGTGCGGAAAATGCACGGCCGGCTGCCCCATGGCCCACGCCATGGACCTCATGCCGCGCCAGCTGGTCCGCTATATGCAGCTGGGCAGGATGGAGGAGATTCTGGGCTCCAAATCCGTCTGGCTGTGCGCGTCCTGCCACACCTGTGTGGAGCGGTGCCCCCACAGCATCGACATCCCCAGCCTGATGGAGCTCTCCCGCCAGGCCGCCAAGGCCCGGGGCCGGGTGGGCGTCAAGACGGTGGATATGTTCTCCGGCATCTTTATGCAGAATGTGAAGATGTTCGGCAAGTCCCACGAGGCGCTGATGGAGGGCGTATACAACGTGACCACCGGCCGCTTCATGCAGGACATGGAGAACGTGCCCCATATGCTGAAAAATAAGATGGTGGGCATCGAGCCCCACACCACCAACAACCCGGAGGAGATCAAGGCCCTCATCGAGCGGGCCCTGGAGATGGGAGGGGAGGACGCATGAAGCGCTGCTACTATTTCCCCGGCTGCTCCATGGCGGCCACCGGCAAGGGCTATCAGCAGTCCATCGACGCGGTGGCCCGGAAGATCGGCCTGGAGCTGGTGGCCATCCCCGACTGGAACTGCTGCGGCGCCACCGCCGCCCACACCATGAACGAGCGTATGGCCCTGGCTCTGCCCGCCCGCAACCTGGCCCGGGCCGAGCAAGACGGCGGCGGCATGGAGATCGCCGTGGCCTGCGCCGCCTGCTACTCCCGGATGCAGTACGCCCGGCAGGCCGTCCTCTCCAGCCCCGAGAAGCGCGCTGAGATCGAGGCGATCATCGACATGCCGTGCAGCGGGTCCAACCCCGTGATCTCCTTCCTGGAGCTGTTCAGCCGCCCGGAGCTCATGGAGGCCGTCCAGGCGAAGCTGACCAAAAATCTGAACGGCCTGAAGGTGGCCTGCTACTACGGCTGCCTCACCTCCCGGCCCAGCGCCATCGCCCGGCCCGACGACCCGGAGAACCCCATGCAGATGGACAGGATCGTCGCCCTCACCGGCGCAGAGCCGGTGGCCTGGGATTTCAAGACCGAGTGCTGCGGCGCCAGCCACCAGGTGGACGCCCCCAAGGCGGCCCAGCCCCTGATCCACCGCATCCTCACCAACGCCCGGGAGCACGGGGCCGACTGCATCGTCACCGCCTGCCCCCTGTGCGCCCTGAACCTGGATATGCGCCAGAGCAAGATCATGGAGACCTTCGGCGGGGACTACGCCCTGCCTGTCTATCAGTTTACCGAGCTGCTGGCCCTGTGTATGGGGGTCCACCCCCGGGATTTCGGGCTCCACACCCACTTTACCCCCGCCGTGGGCCTGATGCGCAACGCGTTGAAGAAGGGCGGTGACCAGGCATGAGCCGAATCGGAGTCGTCGTGTGCCACTGCGGCACCAATATCGCCGGCGTGGTGGACGTGGAGCGGGTGGCCGCCGAGGCCGCCAAGCTGCCCAACGTCGTGTTCGCCGTCACCAACAAGTACACCTGCTCAGAGCCCGGCCAGGCCACCATGAAGGCCGCCATCGAGGAGCACCAGCTGGACCGGCTGGTCATCTGCTCCTGCTCCCCCCGGATGCACGAGGCCACCTTCCGCCGGATGCTCAAGGACACCCGGATCAATCCCTATATGCTGGAGATCGCCAACCTGCGGGAGCAGTGCGCCTGGGTCCACACCGACAAGGAGAAGGCCACCGAGAAGGCCATCGACCTGATGCGCATGGCGGTGGCCAAGGTGGAGCAGAACAAGCCCCTCTTCACCTCCACCATCCCCATCCACAAGAAATGCCTCATCATCGGCGGCGGTATCGCGGGCATCCAGGCCGCCCTGGACGTGGCCGACGCGGGCTATCAGGTGACCATCGTGGAGCGGGAGCCCTCCATCGGCGGGCATATGGTCATGCTGGATAAGACCTTCCCCACCCTGGACTGCTCCGCCTGTATCTCCACCCCCAAGATGGTGGACGTGGGCCAGCACCCCAATATCACCCTCATGACCTCCTCCGAGGTGGTCAACGTGGGGGGCTATGTGGGCAGCTTCGAGGTCACCATCAAGCAGAAGGCCCGCTATGTGGATCACACCAAGTGTACCGGCTGCGGCCTGTGCGAGACCAAGTGCCCCACCAAGGTCCCCAGCGAGTTCAACCAGGGCTACAACAAGCGCACCGCCATCTATAAGCCCTTCGCCCAGGCCGTCCCCGCCAAGCCCGTGATTGACCCGGACAGCTGTAAGATGCTGAAAGAGGGCAAGTGCGGCGTCTGCGCCAAGGTGTGCCCCCTGGGCTGCATCGACTTCAAGGACACCGCCAAGGAGTACACCGAGACCTACGGCGCTATCATCGTAGCCACCGGCTACGACCTCATCCCCTGGCAGGATCTCTACGGCGAGTACGGCGGCGGCAGGTACGCCGACGTGATCACCGGCCTCCAGTTCGAGCGGCTGGTCAACGCCTCCGGGCCCACCGAGGGCCATATCCTCCGCCCCTCCGACGGTACCGAGCCCAAGGACGTGGTGATCATCAAGTGCGTGGGATCCCGGGACCCCCACAAGGGCAAGTCCTACTGCTCCCGGGCCTGCTGTATGTACTCCGCCAAGCACGCCCATCAGATTCTGGAAAAGCTCCCCGGGGCCAACGTGTACATCTTCTATATGGACGTGCGAACCCCCGGCAAGGGCTACGAGGAGTTCTACGACCGTACCCGGGCCGACGGGGCGGTGTACATCCGGGGCCGCGTCTCCAAGATTTACAAGGAGAACGGCAAGCTGGTCTGCAAGGGGGAGGACACCCTCCTGGGCAAGCCGGTGAGCGTCCAGGCCGACATGGTGGTGCTGGCCACCGCCATGGTCCCCGCCGTGGGGGTGGAGAAGCTGACCACCATGCTGGGCATCGCCACCGACCCGGACAAGTGGGTCCAGGAGGCCCACCCCAAGCTCCGCCCGGTGGAGACCCAGACCGGCGGCATCTTCCTGGCGGGCACCTGCCAGGGCCCCAAGGACATCCCCGACACGGTGGCCCAGGCCAGCGCCGCCGCCGTCAAGGTCTGCGGCCTGTTCTCCAAGGACGAGATGGAGACCTCGCCCATGATCTCCGGCGTGGACCAGCAGAAGTGCTGCGGCTGCGGCTTCTGCGTCAACTGCTGCCCCTATAAGGCCATCTCTCTGGTGGAGATCGACGCCCGCGAGGGAGCCCGCCGGGTGAAAAAGACGGTGGCCAGCGTCAACAGCGGCCTGTGCCAGGGCTGCGGCTGCTGCACCGCCGCCTGCCGCACCGGCGCCATCGACCTGTCCGGCTATACCAACGCCCAGATTCTCAAGGAGGTGGACGCGCTGTGTCTGTAAAGGCTGATCCCAACTGGGAGCCCAAGATCCTGGCCTTCTGCTGCAACTGGTGTACCTACACCGGCGCGGATCTGGCGGGGCTCAACCGCATGAAATACCCGGCCAACGTCCGGGTGGTCCGGCTGCCCTGCTCCAGCCGGGTGAACCCCCAGTTTATCCTCCGGGCCTTTCAGAAGGGCTGCGACGGCGTGATGGTGTGCGGCTGCCACCCCGGCGACTGCCACTACGCCACCGGCAACTACTTCACCCGCCGCCGCTTCATGCTGATGAAGCGCCTGCTGGAGTACAACGGCATCGACCCCCAGCGCTTCCAGGCCCGGTGGATCTCGGGCTCCGAGGCCGCCAAGTTCCGGGACACCGTGACCCGGGTGGCCGGGGAGATCAAGGCCCTGGGGCCCAACACCCGCTTCCAGGAGAAGTGGTATGAAGAGGGAGGGGAGGCCCAATGAGCGATATCCAGAGCGCCCTGCGGGAGACCGCGAAGAAGCTCTTAACCGAGGGAACCGTCACCTGCGTCATCGGATGGGGGGAGACCCGCTTCCCCGACAAGACCACCCCCATTTTCGTCAAAACGCCGGAGGACGCGGAAAAGCTGGTGTGGAACGCGCACTGCGTCTGCGGCCTGGCCAAGTACATGCTGGACAACCGCTGCCCCGAGGGCAAGCTGGCCATCTGCGTCCGGGGCTGCGATTCCCGGGCGGTGAACCGAATCGTGGAGGATAAGCAGTACAAGCGGGAGGACCTCTACCTCATCGGCCTGCCCTGCGAGGGCAAGGACGCCCCCATCTGCGCCACCTGCACCCACCGCAACCCGGTGGTCTATGACGTGCTGCTGGGCGGCCCCGTCCCCGAGATCGAGGTCTCCCAGGAGGACCGCTTCCAGGCCGTCACCGCCCTGGAGGGCCTCACCCCTGCGGAGCAGTACGACTACTGGCAGAAGCAGTTCTCCAAGTGCATCCACTGCTACGCCTGCCGCAACGCCTGCCCCGCCTGCAACTGCACCGAGTGCTACGCCGACCAGTACCGGGTCGGCTGGCAGGGCAAGCAGATCGACAAGGCGGAGAACCAGGTCTACGGCCTGACCCGGGCCTTCCACGTGGGGGACCGGTGCATCGAGTGCGGCGAGTGCGAGCGGGTGTGCCCCATGGGCCTGCCCATCATGAGCCAGACCCGCAAGATTCTGAAGGACATCAACGATCTCTGGGGGAATTACGAGTGCGGCCTCACCGACAGCCGCCCCCATATCCTGGGCGAGTTCGACCTCAGCGACCGCGACGACTTTATGTGAGGAGGCGGCGACATGCAGTTAAAAAGGGAAAACCTGATCCCCGCGCTGCGGCTCCTCGCCGCACAGGGGGAGATCCTGGTCCCCACGGCGGTGGACGAGAAGGTCTCTAAATTCGCGCCCTGGGACGGCAGCTCCGCCCCCGACCTGGCGCTCGTCAATACCACCCTGCCCCCCAAGGATACCCTCTTCCCCCACCAGGAGGGCATGTACCGCTACAAAACCGCCGGGGAGCCCTCCCTGGAGGAGATCGTGGAGGCCCCTGCCCGCATCCTGTTCGGGGTGCGGCCCTGCGACGCCCGCAGCATCGACTGTATGGACAAGGTGTTTCTGGGCGACAAGTACGAGGACGCCTTCTACGCCCGCCGCCGGGCCAACGTGACGGTGATCGCCCACACCTGCGCCCAGACCGGCCCCACCTGCTTCTGCGATTCCATGGGCCTGAGTCCGGCGGAGGCCCCCAGCGCCGACCTGCTGCTCTCCGACACGGAGACCGGCTGGCTGGTGACGGCCCAGACCGAAAAGGGGGAGGCCGTCGCCGCCCTGTGGAAGGATCTGACGGCGGAAGGAGGCGAAGCCGCCCCCGCCCCCGCCTGCACCCTCAAAACGAATATGTCCGACGCCCTGGCCGGCACCCTGGTGAGCCGCTTCGAGGACCCCATCTGGGACGAGGTCTGCCACGCCTGCCTGGGCTGCGGCACCTGCACCTACCTCTGCCCCACCTGCTACTGCTTCGACATCAACCACGAGGACCACGGCGGCGAGGGCACCCAGTTCCGCTGCTGGGACTCCTGCATGTTCTCCGACTATACCCGCATGGCGGGAGGCCACAACCCCCGGCCCTCCAAGAAGGAGCGCCTGCGCAACCGCTACCTCCACAAGCTGGCCTACTTTAAGGAGCGCTACGGCCAGATCCTCTGCGTGGGCTGCGGCCGGTGCGTGGGGCACTGCCCCAGCCACCTGGACATTACCGCCTTTATCGACAAGGCCGCAGAAAGGTTTGGTGAGGGCAAATGAGTATGGTCAACCACGACTGCACCTGTAAGGACAACCCCCTGGTGCCACAGCTGTGCAAGGTGATCAAGATCACCCAGGAGACCCCCGACGTGCAGACCTACCGGGTGCAGACCCTGGACGGCAAGCGGCCCTTCACCCCCATGCCCGGGCAGCTGGGCATGTTCTCCCTGCTGGGAGTGGGGGAGGCCATGTTCTCGGTCACCGCCTACGGCGAGGACTGGATCGAGACCTCCATCAAAAAGACCGGGATGCTTACCGACGCTTTCCACGAGATGGCCGAGGGCCAGCAGATCGGCGTCCGGGGCCCTTATGGCAACCACTTCCCCGTGGACCCCTGTAAGGGCAAGGACCTGCTCTTCATCGGCGGCGGCATCGGCCTGGCGCCGGTCCGGTCCTTCATCCGCTACGCTTTCGCCCACCGGGCGGACTACGGCAAGATCGACATCCTCTACGGATCCCGCTCCCCGGCGGATCTGGTGTTCAAGGAGGACCTCTTCGACAACTGGCCCAAGGAGCCAGACACTGCGGTTCACGTCACCGTGGACCGGGGGGACGAGACCTGGGAGGGCAACGTGGGCATGGTCCCCGGCTACCTGGAGGAGCTGGCGTTCCAGCCGGTGAACCGAAAGGTGATCCTCTGCGGCCCGCCCATCATGATCAAGTTTACCCTCCAGTCCCTGCTGAAGATGGGCTTCTCCAAGGAGGACTGCATCACCACCCTGGAGATGCGCATGAAGTGCGGCATCGGCAAGTGCGGCCGGTGCAACATCGGCAGCAAGTTCGTCTGCCTGGACGGCCCCGTCTTCACCATGGCCGAGCTCGACGAGCTCCCCGACGAGATGTGATTCTTTTTCTTGAAAAGAAAAAGAATCAAAAAGAACTTTCATTTCGCTCTGATGTGCGGTGCCCGCTCCGCATTTCCGCCCGGTAACGGGGGCGCGGCAGCCCCGGCGTGCGCCTGTGTCCGGCAAATTGAGCGCCTCCTACGTGCTCACAGCCGGACACAGGCCTGCGCCCTCAGCCCCGCAGGCACTGGCAAGAACGCGTAACCCATCGGCGCGGGCGGCTCTGCCGCCGCAGCACCGCGGCAGCCCAAATCGCGGAAGCCCGGGCACCCGAGACGTCCCAGGCTTTCTTTCCCGAAAGAAAGGGAGCGCCCGCCGCGCAGGCGCGTCCCCCTGGGGGGCCCGCCCCCACAGAATGGAGGAACGCTATGAAAGAGCCGCAGCCCTACAAGAGAATGACCCTCCAGGCGGCGGTGGAGCTGGCCGCGCCCCACACGTGGCCGGCCAGCGTGGCGCCGGTGGGTCTGGGTACGGTCCTGGCCCTGAACCTGGCCTATGCCTTCGACCCTTGGATTCTGCTCTCCACCCTCTGCGCGGCGGTACTTCTCCAGTGTGCAGTCAACGCCCTGAACGACTACGCCGACTTCGTGAAGGGGACCGATACCCTGGAGAACTCGGACGACCCCACCGACGCGGCCCTGGTCTACCACGGGTTCCACCCCCGGTGCGCCCTGATACTGGGCGGGGTCTTCCTTCTGCTGGCGGCGGCCTGCGGGGCCTACACCGTGGTCCGCTCCGGCTGGATCCCCCTGGTGATTGGCCTCATCGGCGGCGTGGTGGTGCTCCTCTATTCCCTGGGGCATCTCCCTATCTCCTACCTGCCCCTGGGAGAGTTTTTCTCCGGGTTTGTCATGGGGGGGCTCATCCCCCTGGCCTGCTTCACGGCACAGACCGGGCGGTTTTCCTGGCGGGTGCTGTGGTATGCGCTGCCCTGTGTCCTCGCCATCGGCCTCATTATGATGGTCAACAATACCTGCGACGTGGAGCGGGATAAGGAAGCGGGCCGCCGTACCCTGCCCGTCCTGCTGGGCCGCCGCCGGGCGGCGGTCCTGCTCAAGGCCCTGGCGGTCTGCGCCGTCCTCCTGGCCGCCCACCTGGCCTTCTGGGACTTTCGCGGAGGTTTCCCCCTGGTTCCCGTGCTGGCCATCGCCGCCGCCCTGCCCCTCAGCCGGCTGGCGGCCCTGCCTCTGACCCCCCAGGTCCGGGGCCCTGCCATGGGGACCATTCTGAAGGTACATACCACCATAAATTTTATTTTTATCGTGATGATCACTACCGATTTTGTGAGAGAAGTGGTATAATGGGCACCAGTGAACAGGAACGCACGGTTTACGGCGTATTTCAGAGCATCAGCGGCGACTACGACCGGATGAACGACGTGATCAGCCTGGGGATGCACCGGACCTGGAAGCGGGAGCTGGTGGACGCCGTGTGCGCCCAGCGCCCCGCCCGGGTGCTGGATGTGTGCTGCGGTACCGGAGATCTGGCGCTGGCCCTGGCCCGGCGTCTGCCCGCCGCCTCGGTCAGCGGCCTGGATTTTTCCGGGGAAATGCTGGCCGTGGCCCGGCGCAGGCGGGATGAGGCCCTCAGCCTGGTGAACCTGGACCTGATCCAGGGCAGCGCCATGGACCTCCCCTTTGCAGATAACAGCTTCGACTGTGTGACCATCTCCTTCGGACTGCGCAATCTGCCCGACTTCGAAAAGGCGGTGCGGGAGCTGGTCCGGGTGGTCCGTCCGGGGGGATCGGTCTGGTGTCTGGACTCCTTCCAGCCCGACATCCCTGCGGTCCAGCCCCTGTATAAGCTCTATTTCCGGGACCTCGTGGGGCTCCAGGGCCGGATTCTGGCCAAGAACGAGGCCGCCTACCGCTGGCTCTACACCTCGACCGAGCAATTCCTTTCCAAGCAAGCCCTGCTTCGCCTTTTTGCGCACTGCGGCCTGGAGCGCGTCGCCTGCAAACCCTATCTGTTCGGCGCCGCCGCCTGTCACAGGGGATTTAAGGCAGAGCGGAAGGACCGGCATGTGGATACGCCGCCGCCGGGCCCAGCCTGAGCGGAAATCCGGATGCAGATTCCTGCACTATCATTCTGAGGAGGAAAAAAGCAATGTTTGAACTGACCGGAAAAGTTGCCATCGTCACCGGCGCAGCCACCGGCCTGGGCCAGGCGATCTGCGTGGCCTTCGCCACCCAGGGCGCCAGCGTGGTCCCCACCGATCTCCCCGGCGTCTCCATGGACGCCACTGTGGAGAAGTGCAAGGCCGCCGGGGCCCCCGAGGTCTTCCCCCAGGCCATGAACGTGACCGATCACGCCGCCATCCAGGCCACGGTCGCCGCCGTGAAGGACCACTTTGGACATATCGACATCCTGGCCAGCAACGCGGGTATGAACAAGCCCATGCCCGCCGAGGATGTGACCCCCGAGAGCTGGGATGCCCACTTCGCTGTGAACATCAAGGGCGGCTTCTTCCTGGCCCAGGCCGTGGCCCCCATCATGAAGGCCCAGGGCAAGGGCCGCATCATCTTTACCGGCAGCCAGGCCGGCGTGGTGGCCCGGGACAACCAGCAGCCCTACTGCGCCACCAAGGGCGGTATCATCTCCATGGCCCGGGCGCTGGCCTATGACTGGGCTCCGACCGGCATCACCGTCAACGTGGTGGCCCCGACCTTTGCCATGACCGACCTGGCCCGCAAGCGTCTGGAGGACCCCGTGTATGGTCCGAAGATGCTGGCTATGATCCCGGTGGGCCGGTTTGTGGAGCCCTCCGAGGTGGGCTCTGCCTTTGCGTTCCTGGCCTCCGAGGAGGCTGCCATGATCACCGGCCAGACCCTGCTGGTGGACGGCGGCTGGACCATCTGGTAAACAGCGCCTCTCAGGCGCAGTCAAGCGGCCCCGCCCGGGTGGGAAGCACCCGGGCGGGGCCGTTCTGCGCAGTCCGCGAATCCAGGTTTGACCTTTGGGGCGGAATCGGGTACAATAGGGGGAGAAACGGACGAAAGGGGACGAGGCCAGTGTGGGGCCGCATCTTCAACCCGGACAACGACTTTTTCCGTCTGACCGGCAAGCTGGTGGACCTGGTGATCCTCAGTGTGTTCTGGCTGGTCTGCTCCCTGCCGCTCTTCACCCTGGGACCGGCCACCGCCGCTCTCTACCAGTCGGTGGTCCAGGGTATCCGGGGGAACGCCCGCAACAGCTGGCTGCTCTTCTTCCGCACCTTCCGGGACAACTTCAAGGTGGGGGCCCTGGCCTCTCTGCCGACCCTGGCCGCCGGGGCCCTGCTGGTCCTGCTCCACGAGCTGATCTATCAGACCACCGCCGTGGGCCGGCCCGGGTATATCCTCTATTTCGCCTACTGCGTCTTCCTGCTGCTGCCCATGGGGACTGCGTGCTACCTGTTCCCAGTGCTCTCCCGGTTCACCTTCGGCGTGGGGGGCCTGCTGTCCAACTGCGCCAAGCTGGCCATCGCCCACCTGCCCTCCACAGTGGCGCTGGCCCTGATCGACTTTCTGTCCCTCTGGGTGTTTCTCAACTTCCCGCTGGCCGCCGCTGTCCTGCCTGCGCTGGCGGCCCTGCTCCACTCTCTGCTCCTGGAGCGGATTTTCCGCCCCTACGTGGACGCGCAGCTGGGCCCCCGGCCCGGCGAAGGCCCCCCCGAAGCGGAGGCCCAGGACCGCTCCTGACCTCTCACAACCCTCCGCCTGGCCAGCGCGTGCCTGTAGGGACGGGCCGTCCCCGCCCGCTCTGCCGGATTGAGCCGTGGGATCGTTCTGCCGGATACTATCCGCCCCGACAGCCTTTCTTTTTTTAAAGAAAGGAGGGTAAAAAGGAGCCCCCCGCCGTATAGTGAAGGCGGGGGGTGTTTGTTTGAGCGAACGAATTTCTGCCTGTCTTGCGGCGCTGGGGGAGAACCCGGTGCTGCTGCTGGTGGCGGGACTGACGGCCGCCGTGGTGCTGGTCAACGGCTGGACCGACGCGCCCAACGCCATCGCCGGGGCGGTGGCTACCGGGGCCCTGCCCTTCCGCCGGGCGGCGGCCCTGGCGGCCGTGTGCAACCTGCTGGGCGCGGCGCTGGCCGCCGCAGGCAGCGCCCCGGTGGCCGAGACCCTGTACACCATCGCCTCCTTCAGCGGGGACAACCGGCTGGCGCTGTGCGCCCTGTGCGCCGCCATGACCGGCATTGTGGTCTGGGGGGTGCTGGCCTGGCGGTTCGGCGTGCCCACCAGCGAGAGCCACGCCCTGGTGGCCGGGGTCTCGGGGGCCGCCCTGGCCATGCCCGGAGGGATCGCCAACCTGCGGGCCGCCGCCTGGGGGCGGGTGGGTCTGGGTCTGGCCCTCTCCGTGGGTCTGGGCCTGCTTCTGGGCCGGTGGTGGGCCCGCCGGACCCGGCGCTGGCGGCGCGGCCCCGCCTTCTTCCGCCGGGGTCAGACGGCCGGGGCGGCGGCCATGGCCCTCCTCCACGGGGCCCAGGACGGCCAGAAGTTCCTCGGCGTGTTCCTGCTGGGGACCGCCCTGGCGGCGGGCGGCCGGGCGGCGGGCAGCCTGAGCATCCCCCTCTGGACGGCGGCGCTCTGCGCCGGGCTGATGGCGTTGGGCACGCTCCTGGGCGGGCGGCGCATCATCGACACCGTAGGCCGGGAGATGGCTCCGCTCACCCCCCGGAGCGGCCTGGCCGCCGACCTGGGGGCGGCCTGCACCCTGCTGCTGTGTACCCTGGGCGGCCTGCCCGTGAGTACCACCCACGTCAAGACCACCGCGCTTCTGGGCGCGGGCTGGACGGAGGGCGGCCGGTTCAACCGCCGGGTGGTGCGCACCATCTGCCTGACCTGGATCGTGACCTTCCCGGGCTGCGGGGCCCTGGGCTTTCTCCTCACCCGGATCTTCCTTTTTGCCCGGTGATGTGCTATGATAATACCGGCTGAATAAGCCGCGTTGCGGTTTATTCACGGGCTGTCGGCCCGTAATCCAGATAAAAGCCCATTCCACCAAAGAGAGGAATCCATATGCCCGCATACCAAGCCGCCGTCTTCGATCTGGACGGTACCCTTCTGAATACCCTGGAGGATCTGGCGGACAGTACCAACTACGCCCTGGCCGCCTGCGGCTGCCCGCCCCGCACCCTGGAGGAGATCCGCACCTTCGTGGGCAACGGAGTGGGGCAGCTCATCCGCCGGGCGCTCCCCCCGGACAGCGCCCCGGAGCGGGAGGCCGGGTGTCTGGCCTGCTTCCAGGCCCACTATCTCCAGAATATGGAGCATAAGACCGCGCCCTACCCGGGCGTGATCCCCCTGCTGGACCGGCTGGGGGCGGCCGGCGTGAAGCTGGCGGTGGTCTCCAACAAGTTTGACGGGGCGGTCAAGGGCCTCTGTATGCGCTATTTCGGCCCGCAGATCCCGGTGGCCATCGGGGAGAGCCCCGCAGTGGCCCGGAAGCCCGCCCCGGACGGGGTGCGCCGGGCCCTGGCGGAGCTGGGGTGCGGCCCGGAGGCCGCCGTCTACGTGGGGGACTCCGAGGTGGACCTGCTGACCGCGCAGAACGCGGGACTGCCCTGCATCTCCGTGACCTGGGGCTTCCGTCCCCGGGCTCTGCTGCTGGAGCGGGGGGCCGCCCTGCTTGCGGACACGCCCGAGGCGCTGGCGGAGCTGATTTTAGGCTGAAGAGAAGAAAAAGCGCCCGGATCGCAGCGGATCCGGGCGCTTTTTGTGTTGTGCTGCGGAGAATCAGCCGCAGGTATGGCCGCAGGAGCCGCCGTGACTGTGGCAGCCGCCCTCCTCGTGGCCGTGGTGGTCGCAGTTGGCGGAGGTGGAATAGGCCAGCGTACCGGCCAAGAGGGCCTGAACCGCTGCGTCGGCTTCGCCCTGGACGCCGGCATAGAGGGTGATGCCCGCCTGAGCCAGGGCGTTCTGGGCCCCGCCGCCGATGCCGCCGCAGATCAGCGCGTCCACGCCGCCTGACTTCAGCAGGGTGGCCAGAGCGCCGTGTCCGGCCTCGCCCGACTCCAGAATGGAGGCGGCCTTCACCTGGCCCTCCTCCACCTCATAGACCTTGAACTGTCTGGTATGGCCAAAGTGCTGATAGATCATCCCGTTTTCATAGGTTACTGCCAATTTCATCGCTGTTTTTCCTCCATTTTTTCGATTGCTGCGGCAGGGGCAGCCGCCACGGCGGCAGTCCGCGCCCCCCTCGCACAGGCGGAAGTGCCCGCCCTCAATGACCAGGGGCCGCCCGTAGACCAGGGCCCCGGCCACCTTGCGCCGGGCGGACGCGCAGATTCCCGTCACCGTGGTTCGGGCGATATCCATCCGGGCGGCGCACGCCTCCTGGGTGAGGCCCTCCAAGTCCACCAGACGGAGCGCCTCGTATTCGTCCACCCCCAGGACCACGGCCCCGCCGTCGGTACAGGGCTCTCCGCCCACGGGGGCGAAGCCCGGGCACCGGGGTATGGCGCAGACTCTGCGGCATTTCTGCGGTCGGGGCATGGCGGGCGCCTCCTTTGTCCGTGTCCGGCCCCGGCATGGGGGTCGGGCTTCCACCTATTGTACCATGTTTTTGTCATATGTCAAGAATAAAGGCCGGAGACCATAAAACGCTCCCCCGCCCTTGCGGACGGGGGAGCGTTTTGCATACGCAGGCTCAATAGATGAGATTGCGCTCGGTCTCGGGATTGAACAGGTGGATGAGGTCGGGGCGGAAGGTGAACTTGACCTCGGTGCCATACTGAATGCCGCCCCGCAGGTCAGTGGGCAGGTCGGTGGTGGGGATGCGGAGGACCACGTCCTTGTCCCCGGCGGTGACGTGGAGGTGGAACTCGCTGCCCATCATCTCGGACACGTCCACCTTGCCGGTGACGGTATGGGTGTCCCCGGCGGACTCGAAGGTGATGTGCTCGGGCCGGATGCCCACAATCACCTTCTGATCCCCGGCGTTGGCGGCGGCCAGCTTCTCCTGGATCTCCCCGCCCAGGGGCATGACAGCGCCCGCTACCTCCAGCTGATAGCTGCTGCCGCTCTTCTTCAGTGCGCCGTCAAACATATTCATCTGGGGGGAGCCGATGAACCCGGCCACGAAGATGTTGACGGGGTGGTTGAAGACCTCCTGAGGGGTGCCGATCTGCTGGATGAAGCCGTCCTTCAT
>CANSQX010000016.1 GCA_947649225.1 uncultured Flavonifractor sp. | reverse complement strand
TTAGACGCGAAAGCGGGGGCTTCGCCCCCCTTTCACACTATCCCCCCACTCAAAAACCTCAAGTCCTTTGACTTTTAAGGATAAAATGGCACTTTTTCGACAGTCAAAAGCCCCGGAGTGGTATCTCCGGGGCTTTTGACTGTTTATAAGCACGTCCCATCCTCAGGCCGCTGCTATAGCCAATGGTGCGTCATGCTGTATTGGTTGATTTCTGTAAAAATGGCTCTGTGGAAGCGCCTCCGTGAAGTGCGGCGCCCCGTTTGAAAAAGGCCCGCACACCCAAACAGCGGGCCTTTTTCCGTCTGGACGGCGCGGTTTTTCCTTGCAACCGGTCAGGCCTCCTGCGTCAAAACCGCTTGCCGGTCCCAAAATTCCCTCGCCGTTGGGTATATTCCCACTTTTCAAGCAGAGCCTAGGCGGGCCGGCAGGGCAGCCGCTCAGCCGGGATAGCACCAGCAGCCGGCCTCATGATCATTGACCACGCCCACCGCCTGTAGAAAGGAGTAGATGATAACTGTACCCACAAACTTCATGCCCCGGCGCTTCAAATCCGCTGAGACGCGGTCGGACAGTTCGGAACTGGCGCGGACCTGGCTGTCTGTGTTCCATATGACCCGCCCCTGGGTGAACCCCCAGAGATAGCGGTCGAAGGAGCCGAACTCCCGTTGTATCTCCAGAAAGACGGCGGCGTTTTTGACGGACGCCTCAATTTTACGGCGGTTGCGCACAATGCCCGGGTCGGCCATGAGGGATTCCAGCTTTTCGGGGCCGTATCCGGCGACCACAGCGGGGTCGAAGTGGTCAAAGGCCCGGCGGAACGCCTCCCGCTTTTTCAGGATGGTAATCCAGGACAAGCCCGCCTGAAAGCCCTCCAGAATCAACATCTCAAACAGCTTCCGGTCGTTATGCTCCGGCCTGCCCCACTCCTGGTCGTGGTAGGCGGTATAGAGCTCCGAGGCCGGGTCCGCCCAGCGGCAGCGTATTACGTCCATTAGGGAACACCTCGCTTTCCCTCCCATTATACCGGTCCGGCAGCCGCAGCGCAAGGGCGTCAGAGGACGCCGCCGGGAAAAGGATTTCCCTCTTGCTTTCCATACTGATTGACAATATGCGGCGGGCGGCAATACCTGCTTTCCCGCCCGCCCATCCAAACAGAGCGGCATCCTATGCGCGCCAGGAGGCGCCACATCCGCGCACTGCAACGGACGGACCCTAGCTCCTATGCCGGGATGCAAGAATGTGTGAGAAGCTGTACCAATAGCCTCAGTACGCATCTTCACGGACAAAACTGCCTTTGACTGCGTTAAAAAATCTTGAAATACACCAAGTATTCCTGCGATTTTTTGCCTTGTCAACGGCAGTTTTGTCTCGCAAATTTGCGCACTTCGCCGAATGGTACAGCTTCTGATTTTCTGCTGTCACGCGCTCCAATGCCATCCCCGGTTGGAGTGCTTGCGTTTGAAGGCGCTCTCCAGGGCCTCTGCATTCCTAAAATAAAGCGCCTCACGCTCCCGCTGGCCAAGAGGAAGATTGTGGATGTACTCCACCATATCCTCCGCATTTTCAAAGGGATAATCGCTCCCAAAGAGGATACGCTCCAGCCCCAGCACACGGCGGGTACATTCAAAGGCCTCGGCGGACATGTTGCCGCTGGTGGTAACATAAATATTGTGCCGGAAATAGTAGCTGAAATCGTGTTGATTCTTCGCTTTCGGGTTGGGCAGGAATTTCAGGCGGTTGTCCATCCGCTCCAGCAGGAAGGGAAGCGCCTCACCCAAATGTCCCAGCATGAGGTTCAGCTCAGGCACTTCATCAAACAGGCCGCTGATGATCATACGGGTCAGGGTGGTAATGGTATCCATGGTAAAGCCCAGGCCGGGGCCTGCCACCGGGAAGCCGCAGTCGTCCACCCGCGAGGAATTGGCCAGCTGTGGGTGGAGATAGACATAGATCCCGAGATCCGCCGCCTTCTGGAAAAGCGGACGGTAGCGCACGCCGTCAGGGGAGGTATCGCCGTAGTTGGAGTGGGTATGCCAGGCAACAAAGCCCAACTCAGTGACACAGCGCTCCAGCTCGGCCACAGCAGCGGATATGTCCTTCACAGGGAGGACGGCGCTCCCCAGATAGCGGCCCGGGAACTGCCGGGTGAGCGCCGCAAGGGCGTCGTTGGTTGCGCGGCAGACCCGGACGCTCTCAGCAGGCTCGAGCTGCTCTGCGCCTGGGGAGCAGCTCAGTACGGCGCAGTCTATCCCCAGTGCGTCCATCATGGCAATGCGGGCCTCTCCCACCGCCAGCAGCCGCTGGAGCAGCGCCCCCTGGGGCATGGTAATGGTGCCGCTCCAGGTGATCAGATCGGTGTCGGCCCGGTAATAGGGTGGCTCGGTCCGGGCTGCCAGTGCGTCAATGAGGCACTGATCATAAAAATGGTTTTCAAAGTCAACGAGTTTCAAAATCAGTCGCCCTTTCCGGAAATTAGAGTTTGAGAAGATTCCTATCGTTCAGAAGGCCAGGCCCTGCTTGAAACAATGCCCAGCCGTCTTCCAAGTATTGGTACGGCGTGCGGCAACCCGCCGGGCGTACTATGCGCCCATCAACAGGGCGGGCAGAGTCGTGGACAGCTGGGGCACATAGGTGATAATGAACACAGAGACGATATACAGCACAATATAGGGGACGCATGATTTGGAGATCAGGCCCATGGGGCGCTTGAGCACACTCTGCGCCACGAAGATATTGAGGCCGAAGGGGGGCGTGAACAGCCCAATCGCCAGATTGACGACAAATACCATCCCCAGATGGAACGGCGAGATGCCCAGCAAAGTGGCCGTCGGGAGCAGAATGGGCGCCAGGATCAGGATGGCCGCGCTGGTGTCAAAGAAGCAGCCCACAATGAGCAACAGGATGTTGAGCATCAGCAGGAACTGGATTTGCCCCATGCCGCTGAAGGCGGCGGTAACCGCGGCGGGAAGCTGGGCCACGGTGATGGCCTGTGCAAAAACGGTGCTGGCGGCGATGAGCAGGAACACCTGCCCGGTGGTGCGGCCGGCGTCCTTAAACACGCCCAGGAGCTGGCGCGGCTTGATATCCCGGGTTCCGAACACGGCTACCACAAACGAATAGGCGGCGGCCAGCGCGCCCGACTCTGTGGGGGTGCATAGGCCGGTATAGACGCTGCCCAACACCAGAACCGGGAGGATCAGAACGGGAAGCCCCTTCCAGAGCGCCTTGCCGAAGGCTTTGAGCGAGAAGGGATCCTTCTTCGCGCCGGGGACGGGCCGGCAGTTGATGATCAGGTAGACGCTGACAATCAGGACAATAAGGATACCGGGCGCGATTCCAGCCAGAAAGAGCTTGGAGATCGAGGTTTCAGTCGCCACACCGTAGATAATCATGGTAATGCTGGGAGGGATGATGGTGGACAGGGCCGCAGAGGACGTAATGATGCCCAGGGACATCCGCTCACCGTGGCGCTGGGACAGCGGCTCGTGGACGATCTTTCCGAAGGTGGCGGTAGCCGCCGGACCGGAGCCCGAGATCGCCCCAAACACGGCGTTGGCCACCACGCAGGCGATAGGCAGTCCGCCCCGGACGCTTTTCAGCGCCTCGATACATACGTTGATCAGCCGGGTCCCCAGGCTGCTGGCGGCGATGATGCTTCCGGCTACCATGAAGAAGGGGACGGCCAGCAGGCTGTTTTTTGTCATCGCCTCAAAGAAGCCGGTAAACAGGCTGGTCAGCGACATGTGATTGACCGCGAGCTGGAGGTAGATGGCCGAGCAGAATACCGAGATGTAGATCGGACATTTCAGCAGGGACAGACCGATCAAAATGATCAGAACCGGCACAAGAATTTCAGTCATGGTCAAAGTCCCCCTTATTGCAGAGCATGAGAACGACCCAAATCACCAGGGTAATCACAATACAGGCCAGCGCGATGGCATAGAGGCCGCCCTTCGGGAGCTGGAGCACAAAGGTGACCTGGCTGCGTTTGAACGCCTTGAGCATGACATCCACGCCGTGATAGCCCAAAATCAGCATCACAATGCTGGTGATAACGCCCCGGATACCGTTCAGGATGCGCTGCCCGGTCTCTCCCTTCACCCACAGGTCAATGGCGGAAATGCAGAGCTGATCGCCCGTAGCCTCCAGATAGGGCATCGCCAGATAGACCATCAGCACGATGCAATAGGTACACAGCTCTTCGGCCCAGATAAAGCCGCCGGTAAAGAAGCGGGCGATGGCGTTGATCGTGGCGAATGCGGTGCTGAGCGCGATGAGAAGCGCCGAGGCGGAGAACAGGGCCTTGCGGATATAGCGCGTAATGGTAACGCAGAGCTGCATGCTTCACCCTCCTTTTCCAAGTCAAGCAGAGAGAGGAGCCGGCGGGGCAGGCTTGTCCCCGCCGGCTTCCCCTGGGGTTATGGTCACTGGTTTTCAATCAAGGCGGCGAACTCGTCATAGATGGCGGCACAGTCGGCGTTGGTGCTCCGGAAGGACTCGTGCAGTCCCGCTGTGGCGGCCTTCATGTCGGCCAGCAGCGCCTCGCTGGGCTCGTTCTGCACGGCTCCGGCGTCCACCATGGCCTGCATGGCCTCCTGGGCATACCGGGTCATATAATCGACCTCGTAGTCGTTCACGACCTCGCTGGAGGTGTTCAGGATCAGATCCCGGACGTCCTGCGGCAGGGTATCCATCCAGTCGGCGCTGAAAATGAAGCAGTTGACAAAGGTGCCGGCGGGGCACAGATTGATGTTTTTCGCGCTCTCATACAGGCCCTGCGTGTACCAGAAGGTGCAGTCGTTGAGCACGCCCTCGATGGTGCCGTTTTGAAGCGCGACCGCCACGTCGCCGGGGTCCAGCGCGGAGGCGGAGGCGCCGTAGGAGGCCAGGGAGCTCTGGAGCGTGGGCGAGGGCAGCGTCCAGATGGTGCGTCCCTTCAGGTCGCTCATCTGCTCAATGGGGAAGGTGGACAGAATATAGCTGTTGCCGCCCAGCAGCCAGCCGCCCACCTGGAAGCCGTAGTCATACAGATAATCGTCCAGGCTGGTGCCCTGTGCCAGGATGGACTGCGCCTGGGCGGCGGCGGTGCCGTCGGCGTCAAACAGGAACGGCAGATCCAGCACGGCGATGGCGGGCGCATAGGAGGCGAAATAGGAGGAGGGGATCAGGACGCCCTCAATGGTACCGTTCTGCACGCCCTCAATCATCTGAGGGGCGGTGCCCAGCTGGCTGGTGGGGTAGAGCTCCACCGTGATGGCGCCGCCGGAGGCCTCCTCAATCCGGGTCTTAAACTCCTCCATGGTCACATTCTGCTGGTGCTTGCCGCCGGTGGGGGTGCCCAGGCGGATGGTATAGCTGCCGGAGATCGTGCCGCCGCCGGAGGGGTTGCCGGGGGCCGGGGTACCAGCAGTGCCCCCGGCGGGCGTATTCCCGGGGGGCGTGCCGCCGGACGGATTGCCGCCGCAGGCGGCGAGTACGAGAGACAGCATCAGCGTGAGGGCCAGGACCAGGGTAAGCTTCTTTTTCATGGTGTCATACCTTCCTTTCGTCTCTTGACGGACGGAGAAAAAGCTGTCCGTTTTGCCGGTTCCGTGAAAATGTTATCATAAACAGAGGGGGGATTCATTGGAGTCTCTTACAAGATCCCTTCCAAGTGTGCGCGCTGTTCTTTGTAGGAAATACAAAGAAACGATCGCCGGAAATTGTGTTACAATAGATACCATGCCGGCCGCCTGATCCTTTGGGTCTGAGCGCGGAATAGCCGGTCTGCCGCATATGGAACAAAGGGACGGGAGGCCCTTCAGATGCTTGAAATTTCAATCAACATGATTCTGGACAGCCTTGCTGCCTACCACCCGGAGCCGCTGTTTTCCGATACCGGGGAGCTGTACTTTAATGGCCTGCGCCTATATGAGCGGGGGCAGAAGGGGCTCTCCAGGGACAACCTCTACATGTGTGCCAGCGGGGAGCTTACGGCCGAGGCCATTGCCAGCGGCTGCTGCTTTCTCTGTATCCACAAAGTCTCGCCTGCCCGCCGCAAGCAGCTTCAGGACCGGCGGTTTGTGCTGTTGGAGGATGCCGAAATCACATTGGCGGAGGTTTTTAATACGGTACAGAGCCTGTTTACCAGCTTGCGCGAATGGCATCAAAATATGCACATTTCGCTGATCCAAAACGACGATGCCCAGGATCTCATGGATCTGAGCGAGAGCGCCATCGGCAATCCCATTGTTCTGGTGGATCTGGGCTTTAAGCTGCTGGCCTATACGCGCCATATCAAGACAGACGACGAGATCTACAATGCGCTCATTTCCCGGGGCTATCACACGCGGCCGGTTGTGGAGCGGCTGACCAAGAACCGCCAGGTGGACAGCATCAAAAAGGCCAGCGTGATTGACATTGAATTTCCGCTCCCGCAGATCAGCCGTTACCAGACCATGACGAAGACCTTTTACACGAATGGCGTCCCCTTTGCCTATCTGCGGATGATTTGCAGCAATCATGTGCCCTCCAAAAGCCTGGAGGAGCGGTTTCTGCTCTTTTCGGAGAGCGTGGAGCTCTACCTGCACAAGCGGTACTCTGTCAGCAGTATCAACAAATACATGTATGAATATGTATTGGTGGAGCTCATTGAGCGGAAAATTGAAGAGGATGATATCGACGAGCGCATTCAATGTGTGGGCCTGCAGCGGGAGTCAGAATATCAGCTTCTGAAAATTCTGTTCGAAGACGAGGCAAACATCTCCTTGAATTATGTCCTGGAGCAGCTTTTGGGCATCTTTCCGGAGGCGCGCCCCTTCATCTATGGAAGCTATATCGTGGTCCTGATGAACTACGAGAGCCAGTATCAAAAGGCGGAGGCACGGAAAAGCAGCCAGTTTGAGCGGCTGCGGGAATTTTTGGACTACCACAGGGCACACTGCGGTATGAGCACCGTCTTTCGCTCTCTTCCCTCGGTGAGTGACGCCTATGTGCAGACCACAATAGCAATTGAGATCGGTCAAACCCTTCAAAAGAAGGGGGTCCCTGTGGCAGATACGGGAAATGGACGGCTTTTTGACTATCGAGACTACTATATTTACCACCTGATTACCGCCTGCGCCGGTCAGGTGCGGCTGAACAGCCTGTGCGACGGGCAGCTGCTGGCGATCCGGAACCAGGACAGACAGAAGCATACCGAATATGCCAAGCTGCTGTATACCTATCTGATGAACGAGTGCCGCCCTACCGATACGGCCCGTATTCTGCATATGCACCGCAATAATGTGATCTACCATGTGGAGCGTCTCAGCGATCAGCTGGGCGTGGATCTGGGCGATCCAGAAACCCGATTGCGCCTGCTGCTCTCTTATAAAGTGATGGATCTGCTGTCATACGATTCCTTATAATGCTTCGCTTTTAGTTTAAAAAGGCTTGACAGCGTCCGGGACGGCTGATATAATAGTTAAGCACAATAAAGCAGGAACGGTGCCCCGTCCTCACCTCCAGCTCAGGCGAAGAGGTTTACAGCGTCTTTTCCAGAGCACGGCCGGGAGACCGGCGGGCTTTGGCGGTTGAGTGTGGGTACCGGGAGGTAGCCGCGCTCTTATTTTTTGCGGCATCAGGAATTGGAGGTGCTTTCGTATCAGCAACAAGGGTCATCAAATCAACGAGGAAATCCGTGACAGGGAAGTCCGCCTGGTCTCCGACAAGGGCGAGCAGCTTGGCATTATGTCCGCCCGCGAGGCGCTGGAGCTGGCCGTCGAGCGGGATCTGGACCTGGTCAAGATCTCCCCCACCGCCACGCCCCCCGTCTGCAAGCTCATGGACTACGGCAAGTACAAGTTCGAGCAGACCAAGCGGGAAAAAGAGGCGCGGAAGAACCAGCATGTGGTCGAAATCAAGGAAGTACGCATGTCCCCCGGCATCGACGTAAACGACTTCAATGTCAAGCTCCGCAACGCGCAGAAGTTCCTGACCGAAGGGAACAGGGTGAAGGTCACCGTCCGGTTCCGCGGGCGGGAAATGGCTCATACCGATATCGGCCGGGGCCTGCTGATCAAATTCGCCGAGCAGTGCAGCGAGGAGGCCTCGTTGGACAAGGACCCCAAGCTGGACGGACGGCACATGTCCATCTTCCTCTCCCCCAAGGCGGGCAAGGACGCCAAGAAATAGTCTGGCGGGCATCCCAAGCGTATCCCGCCGATCCGTGATTTAACTGAAAAGGAGTAACGCACCATGCCTAAACTGAAAACCCACAGCGGCGCGAAGAAAAGATTCAGCCTGACCAAGTCCGGCAAGGTGAAGCGCGCCCACGCTTTCAAGTCCCATCTGCTCAACGGCCACGGCAAGGACACCAAGCGCAAGAGAGGCCTCCGCGCCGGCGCTTACGCGGACAAGACCAACGAGCCCGCCATCAAGCGCATGATTCCCTATAAATAAGATTACGACTGAAATAGGAGGCTGACACAAATGGCTAGAGTCAAAGGCGCGATGATGACGCGCAAAAGAAGAAACCGCGTGCTGAAGCTGGCGAAGGGCTATTGGGGCGCCAAGAGCAAGCACTTCAAGATGGCCAACGAGCAGGTTATGAAGTCCCTGACCTACGCCTACACCGGCCGCCGTTTGAAGAAGCGCGACTTCCGCCAGCTCTGGATCACCCGTATTTCCGCCGCCTGCAAGCTGAACGGCATGAATTACTCCACCTTCATGAACGGGCTGAAGAAGGCCGGTGTGGCCATCAACCGCAAGATGCTGGCTGAGATGGCCGTCAACGACAAGGCCGCCTTTACCCAGCTCACCGAGATGGCGAAGGCCCAGCTGGCGTAACACGGCATAGAAACAGCAAACACCGCCCCAATCCAACCGGATCGGGGCGGTGTTTGTTCTGTCTTTGGAAGGGGCGGCCCGCCGCTCAGCAGCGGCCGGGCGGCAGATCGGCGGCGGCATAGCTGTCCCACAGGGTGGTCAGCAGCTCCACATGGATCTGCTCGTCTTGGAGAATCCGCCGGAGCTGCTCCACAATGCTCCCATCTCGGATCCAGCGCAGCTGGTTTTCGTACTTCCGGATGGCCGCCTGCTCCTCCCGCAGGGCATACTGGAGAATCGGGCCCAGTCTGCGGGGGTACTGGAGGTACTCCGGCGACCACCAGCAGCGCCGTCCCTGGCGCACGCTCCACAGCCGGGGATCCATACCCAGCTGAACGGCCAGCGTTCCAAAAATATGCAGGTGGTGCATCTCCACAATGCTGAGCTCCCGGAGGGCCTCCGCCACCTCCGGCATCCCCGCCGTCACCATCTGGGCGTAGAGATACCGGCCAACCGTGCTCATCTCCGAGCAATTCCCGCCCATATTGTCCAGCATGGCCGCTCCATAGCGCGGATTGCGCCCCTCCGCCCGCACAGGCGGATAGGGCTCGGGGGCCTGGCATACCAGTCCACAGCGCTCCTCTTCCATGTCCATCCTCCTTCCGGCCCGGGGCCTGCTCTCACTCTATGCGCGCCCGGGCCGCCCTATGCCCCTCCTCCCGTCAGATAGCACGGAACTCTTAATCTAATTTTAATAATTATATTTCAAATTACCATTGATTATTTTGCACAGTCTGTGTTATACTAACGGTGGGTGATGAACATGAATCGTGAACACACAGCTTCCCTGAGCCCGGCTGGGCTGACATACTGCACAGCGCCCATATCCCGCTTCCAGGCGGCCGGCGAGAAAGGGCGTAATCCCTACGACGGCCTGCGCCCCTGGTCCGCCATAACCCACGGCGTGGGGGCCGGACTGGCCGCGCTGGGACTGGTGCTGCTGCTGATCCGCGCGGCGCTGCTCCACGCAGGTCCGTGGCATCTGATTTCTTTTGTCATTTACGGACTGAGCATGATTGGCCTCTACACGGCCAGCACGCTGTACCACAGCGTCAATACCACCGTCAAGGGCCGGGTGGCCCTGCGGAAATACGACCATGCGTCCATTTATTTCCTGATCGCCGGCACCTACACCCCGGTGTGCCTGATCGTTCTGCGCACCAGCGGCGCCTGGGGCTGGGCCATGCTGGGTACCATCTGGGGCCTGGCCCTGGCCGGGCTGATCCTCACTCTGGCCTGGATCTCCGCCCCCCGTTGGCTCACCGCGGCCATCTATCTGGCCATGGGCTGGATCGCCCTCTTCGCCCTGGTGCCCCTGAGCCGCCTGCTCCCCGCCGAGGGCTTCTTCTGGCTGCTGGGCGGCGGGCTCCTCTACTCCGCCGGGGGCGTGCTCTACGCCGTCAAGTGGCCCGGCCGGGACAACCCCCGCTTCGGTTGCCACGAGATCTTCCACGTCTTTATTGTCCTGGGCAGTTTGTTTCACTTCCTGTTTATGTATCTGGTCGCCGCTGCTTTCTAACTGCTAAAACGATTAAAACGTGCGCTTAAACGTCTGTTTAAGCGCACGCTTTATGCAAATAGGGCATAAAAATTTGGGGCTGCTTGTTCAAAGGGCGGCGGGGTCCAGGGGCAGAGCCCCTGGCGAGGCGGCGCCTCAACTTTCTGCCGTCCCACTCCCCACCTTGCGCTGGGAGAGCCACAGGCCCAGCAGGATCAGCGCAATCGCGCCCAAGTTGGCGAACGTCACCGGCTCCTTGAGGATGAGGGCCGAGGCCACCAGCGTGATGACCGGCATCAGGTAGAGGTAGACGTTGGTGGCAATGGAGCCGATATAGACCACCGCCTTATTCCAGAAGACGAAGCACAGGGCCGACGCCCCCAGCCCCAGATACAGGATGTTGAAGATCATGTCGGGGGCGGCAAAGCGGCCCAGGGACAGGTCCAGATGGTGGGTGAAGATAAAGGGGATTGTAACGATCAGCCCCCAGAAGAACACCTTCCGCGTAATCTGGAGATCGTTGTAGCCCTGGCGCTGGGCCAGCTCCAGACACACCCCGTAAGCACCCCAGCTGACGGCCGCGCCCAGCGTCAGCAGATCGCCCAGCGGGTTAATGCCGAACGCCTGGCCGCCGGACACCGAGATCAGGACAATGCCCACCATGGCGATGCCGAAGCCCGCAAAGAAGGTCCACCGGGGCCTGCGGGTCCGGCGGCAGAGCCAGAGCATCAGGGCGGTGAACATGGGGGTAGTGGAGACAATGATGCCCACGTTGGAGGCAAAGGTGAGGTGAGCGCATAATTCTCCAGCACAAAGTAGAGGACCAGCCCCGTGAGCCCTGCGCCCGCAAAGGGAAGCTCGCTCTTTACGCTCTTGGGCCATAGAGGCTTGGGCGAACAGCAGAAGAGCACCAGCCAGGCAATGAAAAAGCGGAAGATCATGATCTCCATGGGGTGGAAGCTCTGCAGCAGCACCTTGGTGGAGATGAAAGTGGTCCCCCAGACCACCGCCACGAACAGGGCCAGCAGATGTCCTGTGACCAGCCTGCTCCCTTCTAATGTCTGTCTCATCGTGCAAACCTCCGAAAAAAGCGCGCGGAGCATGTGAGCTCCGCGCTGCTGCTGTTGTCATTCTGTTTCTTCCCGTTCTGCGGCCTGGGACCCCTGTCACAGAACGCGGCGGCCATAGACGTACACACGATCGTAGTGGCCGGAGGTCAGGTTGTCAATCTTAACGGTGTATGTATTGGTGGAGGCATGGATAAACTGGCCGCCGCCGATGTAGATGCCCACGTGGGAGACGGGCTTGCTGGTGTTGTACTTGAAGAAGACCAGGTCGCCGGGCTGGAGCTCGCTACGGGAGATCGACACGCCGTTGGAGAGCTGGTCGGTGGCGGTGCGGTTGAGGGTGTAGCCGAAGTGCTTATAGATGAACTTGGTAAAGCCGGAGCAGTCGAACCCGTTGGGGCCGTTGCCGCCGTAGACGTAGGGGGTGCCCAGATACTGCTTGGCGTAGTCCACCACCTGCTGGCCTGCGCTGCTGGCGGGGGCGGCGGTATCGTCTCCCCGGGAGCCCGCAGAGTCCTTGGCGGTGAGCATATACTCGCTGCTCACATAGCCGGTCGAGCCGTTGAAGCTGATCTTGTACCAGCCGCTGTCGATGCCCACAATGCTGACCACCGAGCCGTTGTTCAGGGTGGCCACCTTTTCGCTGTCGGTACCCGGGGCGCTACGGACGTTGAGGGCCGCGCCATCGGTGGTGACCACGCCGTAGCCGATGGACACGTCGGCCTTTTCGGAGACGGTGAGGTATTCGCTGGACATATAGCCCTCTACGGTATTATAATCAACCTTATACCAGCCCTCGCCGGCCTCCTCCAGCACCACCACGGTGGCGCCCTTGGGGGCGGTGGCCAGGACGGAGGCCTCTGTCCCCGCCTCGGCGCGCAGGCGGAGGGCGTCGGCCTCCACCGTGCCCACGCCGCTGGCGGCGGAGGCAGTCACAACGCACAGGCCGGTGATGGCAGCGGACAAAACTGCGGTGCGCAGAAGCTTAACAGGCAGTATCATGGGAAACATCCTCCATTCAGTGGGGACCCGGGGCCCCGCTCTTCTCTTCCGTGTCGTGATTCCGGTGCTGCAAGGAAAGCGCTTACTTGCCTGCCAAGGCCCGGGCCAGCCAGACGGCAGCCACATCCATGGCGGCGTACAGACTGTCCTTTTCACTCTTCTTTACCACGCGGTCCCGGCTCTTCAGGTCCGGATCGGTGAACTGGAGCTGCACCGACACTTTGGTGGCCACCTCCAGATCCTTCTCCTTCTTACTGTCCAGCACCTGTAGCATGATGATATATTTCTCGGCCATGCTGCCGTAGTAAATGAGATTGTCCTTGCGGCGCAGGGGATGCCCCTTGTATACCAGTGGAATTTTCTCGTCAGCCATGGAATCCCTCCTGTATCCCTTCTGTTAAAACTGTAACCGAATTGTAACACATTGTTTCCGTTTTGGCAAGAGCCTTCCGGCAGAAAAACATGGTATTTTACAGTTTTGTTACAATTGGCGAAAAAAAGGGCGCGGACGGTGGCTCCGTCCGCGCCAAATTGGTAAAATATAGTCGGTTTTTCTTCCTTCTATTCAGCCCTCGCCGGTGATGCGGACCGCCGTACCGTAGGCCGTAACCTCTGCGGCGCCCTGCATCACGGCGGAGGAGGCGTAGCGGACGCCGATCACCGCATCTGCCCCCAGAGCCCCCGCCTCATCCACCATACGCTTGGTGGCAATCTGACGGGCCTCGTCCAGCATCTCGGTATAGCTGGCGATCTCGCCCCCTACCAGAGTCTTCATTCCGGCCATAAAGTCCTTGCCGACGTGCTTGGACTGGACGACGCTCCCTTTGGCCATCCCCAGGGCCTCGATCTTTTTACCGGGAATATACTCAATATTTAGCAGCAGCATCTTCTTCTCCTCCTTTAATTTCGCGCAGCCGCTGGAACAGGGCCAGCAGGGTCCCCACAATGAGCACCACAGGAATGGCGGTCACCAATACGACCAGCGGGATGGGGGGATGAACCTCCGGATCTGAGAGGAAGGCCCAGAGGATCACCGCCATGCCCGCCGCCATCAGTCCGATGAACACCGCCGCGGACACCAGGGCCGCAGTATAGCGCTGCCGGATATCCCTGCGCTCCACATTCACAAATTTCGCCCCCTTTTGCTCCATCTGCTCCAATTGGTCCAGATACCGGCCCGCGTCCAGGCCGGAGAGCTGCTCTCCGGCGTCCACCAGGGTGCGGCACACCTCCTGCATGGCGGCCAGGTTCTTCTGGTCCCGCTCCAGCTGGATGATATGGCGGCGGAGCCCATCGCCCAGGTTAAAATCCCCCCGCTGCATCCGGCGGATCTCCTCCAGCGGCACGTCCAGCCTGCGCAGAAGCTTGATCCGCCGCAGGGTCTCCACGTCTGGGTCGCCGTACTCCCGGTAGCCGTTCTCACTGTTGCGGCCCGGGGTGATCAGTCCCTCCTTTTCATAGAAGCGGATGTTGCGCTTGGTGATGCCCACCAGCTCCTCCACCTGATTGATTTTCATGCCGGTATCCCTCCCAGCTCCTACTCTACACCCTCTACCCGGTGGAATGTCAAGAGAAAAAACGTGGTACGGCGGAGAAATGGGACGGGGCGCCTGGTTTTTGAAAAATGGTATGGGGACGGGCTGGTTTTTTCTGTCCGTCTGTGCTATGATTGGGAGATAGAAGAGGAGGGAGTCCAGAGGATGAGGGGGAAGGGTCTGGTCCCGCTGTTTCTGACGGCCGAGGGCGCCCTGTACGCGGCCTTTTTGACGCTGGACCTGTCGGGCCGCTGGGCGGAGAGCACCTATCTGAAATATCTCTCCATCGCCCTGTGTCTGGCGCTGGCGCTAGCCGGCCCGCACGGGGTGGAGGGCCGCCTCACCGCCGCCGCACTGGCCCTGACCCTGCTGGCCGATACCTTCCTATTGCTCTATGCGCAATTCGTAGCCGGGGTGGCCGCTTTCTGCGGGGTACAGCTGCTGTACCTGGCCCGGATCCGCCGGGCGGGGGGGTGGCCGGTGCCTTTGTGTCTCCTTCTGCGGGCGGGGCTGGCGGCGGGGGCGCTGGTCCTGCTGGGGGCCCTGGGGGTGCTCAGCCTCCTGACGGGCCTGGCCGCCGGGTATTTTGTCCAGCTCCTGTGCAATGCCCTGGAGAGCCTCACCCTGCGGCGGCGGGGGCGGTCCTGCCGTCTGATGGCCGCCGGGCTATGGCTCTTCGTGGGCTGCGACCTGTGCGTGGGGCTCCACAATCTGCCCGGCCTGCTGCCGGTGGACCCGGGCGCGGCCGTGTCTGCCTGGGCGGCGGTGGGCATGTGGCTCTTCTATCTCCCGTCCCAGGTCCTGCTGGCCCTGTCGGGCCGGGGGGAACCCATCCGGAAAGGCGGAATGCCATGAAACACAGCAAGCTCTTTTCTCTGATCGTCTCGCTGGCGGCCGCGCTGGCCGTGCTGGCGGGCTCCATCTCAATCCCGCTCCTGTGCCGCCCCTTCTACTATCTACAGATTCAAGCCCTGGATCTGGAGGCCCGGACCGGCTATGCCGGGCCGGTGATCCGGGCGGCCTTTGATGAGATGATGGATTTCTGTATCCTGGGGGCCCCCTTCGGCACGGGGGAGCTGCCCTGGTCCCCGTCCGGGATGAGCCACTTCGCCGATGTGGCCGTCCTCTTCCGGCTGGATCTGATTGTGGGCGCGGCTGCGGGGATCGCCCTGCTTGTCTGCCTGGCGGTCCGGCTGCGGGGGCTGCGGCCCTACCGCTTTTGGGGGCGGGGACCCGGATTCTGGGCCGGGAGCCTGCTGGCGGCCTGCTTCGCCGTGATCGCCGCCCTGGCCGCCGCCGATTTCGACCGGGCCTTCGTGGTCTTCCACGCCCTCTTTTTCCCAGGAAAAGACAACTGGATCTTTGACCCGGCCCAGGACGCCATTATCAACATCCTGCCCCAGGAATTTTTCCAGAACTGCGCCGTGCTGATTGTGGCGGTCCTGCTGATCGCCTGCGGGGCGCTGATTGTGTCCGACTTTGTGCCGCGCAGGAGGCCGTCCGCCCTGCGCGTCTGAAAAATTTCAGTTTTTTGTCAGAACTTCGAAACCTTTTTCCCGTCCGGATCGTCTAAAATCAGGAAGAGTATGCCGGAGCGCCCCTCCGGCGGCGAAAGGAGCAAACGTGTGATGAATGTCCAAAGAAAATCCAGGCTGTGGCCCCGCTGGCTGGCCCTCCTCCTGGCCCTGGCCCTCACCGCAGGCATGATGCCCACCGCGCTGGCGGAGGGGGAATCCACAGATCCCAGCGGAGATGGCAACGACGGGGGGCAGACCGATCCTGTTGTCCCAGTCCAAGTAACATCAATCGTGGTCAATCCCGCTTCCGTCTCTCTGAAATTGGGGGAGACTACCTCGGCCGACGTAACCGTCACCCTGAACCCCAGCGACACTACCACAGAAACATTTACTTATACCGTCGACCGTCCAGATGTGATTAGCGTGACTCAGAACGGCACAGCGCTCACTGTAACTGCAATAAAAGAAGGAAGCGCACGGGTTACTGTCAGTGCTGATAAGGCACAGACGGACTTTGCCGTTACCGTTGCCCCCGGGGACACGGTCCCTGTCACAGGCGTCACCATTTCCGACCCGTCGCTCTCCCTCACCGTCGGAGACAGCAACCGCCTTACGGCTTCTGTCACGCCGAGCGACGCGACCAACCCGGCAATCAACTGGTCGAGCAACAACCCTGATGTTGTATCTGTGGACAGCCAGGGGAAGGTAACGGCACATAAAAAGGGGAATGCTGTCATTACGGCTGCTTCCGCAGAGGACAGCCGCTTCTACGCGTCCTGCGCCGTGTCTGTGAGTGAAAAAGATACCACCGTCCCCGTCACCGGCGTGACGCTGAACCAGACCAGCGCCGGCCTGACGGTGGGCGGCTCCACGCTGAGTTTGAAGGCCACCCTCAACCCCGCCAACGCCACCAATCAGGCCGTCACCTGGAGCAGCAGCAACACCGGCGTCGCCACGATCTCCAGCAACGGACTCAGCTGCACCGTGACGCCCAAGGCCGCCGGGACCTCCACCATTCGGGTCACCACCGCCGACGGCAGCAAGACCGCCGAGTGTGTGGTCACGGTCGCGGCCGCCCCTGCCGCCAAGGTCCCCGTCACCGGCATCAGCCTGAACGCGCCCAGCGGCTCCATAGCGGTGGGCGGGACCTACCAGATTACCCCCACAGTGAACCCCCACAACGCCACCGACAAAAATCTGACCTGGGTCAGCAACAACACCAATGTCGCCACGGTCTCGCCCAGCACCGGCGCCGGGGCGGTCACCGTCACCGGCAAGGGCGTGGGCACCGCCACCATCACCGCCACCGCCCAGGACGGCAGCGGCAAGTACGCCACCTTCACCATCACCGTGGAGGGCCTCACCCTGGACAAGAAGACCCTGAGCCTCCAGAGCGGCGGCACGGGTGCTGTCCTGACGGTCAGCACCACCGCCGCCAACGCCGGGGACGTATCCTGGGTCACCAACAACAGCGCGGTGATCTCCCTCAGCAGCAAGACGGGCAAGACCTGCACCGTCACCCCCCTGACCACCGGCACGGCCACCATCACCGTCACCGCCACCATCGGGGGCAAGGCGTATACGGACACCTGCGTGGTGACGGTCACCGGCCCCACGGCGGGGGATATCACCCTCTATACCGCCAAGAACGAGGCCGTCAACCTGGACGTAGACCAGTTCCAGCAGGCCTGCCGCGCTCTGACGGGCCGGGATCTCCAGTACGTCACCTTTACCATTCCCTCGTCCTCCTACGGCACCCTCTGCTATGACTATGACAACGGCAGCTACTCCAGCGCCGCCTCCAGCTCCACCCGCTATTACTACCAGAGCTCCCCCTACCTCTCCACCGTGTGGTTCGTGCCCAAGTCGGGCTATACCGGCCGGGTCACCATCCCCTACACGGGCGCCGACGCCAAGGGCGGCCTCTACAGCGGTAAGCTCATCATCAACGTGGGCAATGCCAGCAGCAGCGTCAGCTACAGCGTCTCCCGCAACGGCAAGGTGAACCTGACCAACACCGGCTTCACCAACTACAGCCGCAGCGAGACCGGCTACGACTTCGAGTACATCAACTTCACCCTGCCCAGCCCCTCCTACGGCATCCTCTACTACAACTACGACAGCGGCACGTCGGAGCAGCGGGTCTCCGCCAACACCAGCTACTACCGGGACGGCAGCCCCTACCTGCGCAACATCACCTTTGTGCCCGCCACGGGCTACACCGGCACGGTTCAGATCCCCTTCACCGGCCGGGACCAGAAGGGGAACAGCCTCTCGGGCACCATGAAGATCACCGTGGGCAAGAGCAGCTCCAGCAGCCGGGAGATCCGCTATACCACCCCGGTCAACACCCCGGTCTACCTGGAGAACCAGGACTTTACCGACCTCTGCCGGACCGAGACCGGCTCCAACTTCAACTATGTGACCTTCTCCCTGCCCAACAGCTCCCGGGGCGTGCTCTATCAGAGCTATCAGAGCGGCGGCAGCAACACCAAGGCCAGCTCCAACACCCGCTATTACCGCAGCTCCAACCCCCGGCTGGACGACATCGTATTCGTCCCCGCCAGCAATTACACCGGCACTGTGACCGTCTCCTTCACCTGCTATGACACCAACCAGCGGTCCTTTACCGGCCAGCTGAAGATCTACGTGGGCACCAGCGCGGCCGACATCACCTACTCCGCCAACGCAGGCGCACCGGTGAAGCTGGTGGCCTCCGACTTCAACACCTACTGCCGGGATCAGACCGGGGCCAACCTGGACTATCTGCGCTTCACCCTGCCCAGCAAGGGCGACTTCTACTACAACTACACCAGCGCCAGCCAGTACGACCGCAAGCTCACCAACTCCACCAACTGCTACCGCAACACCAACGGCTCCAACCCAACCCTGAACAACATCACCTTTGTGCCCGGCAACAACGTAGCCGGGGACGTGAGCATCCCCTTCAGCGGCTACAACGTCAACGGCGACAGCTTCAGCGGCACGCTGGTGATCACCTACAAGGCCACAGCGCCCGGCACCGCCGGGGCCATCCGGTACACCACCACCGGCGCGCCGGTGGTCTTCCGCCCGGCGGACTTCAACACGGTGTGCAATGCCCGGGGCGGCGGCGCGTTCAGCTCGGCCACCTTCACCGCCCCCAGCGCCAACACGGGCAAGCTGTATACCAGCTACACCAGCATGACCCAGAACGGCGGCCAGATCAACCCCAACACCGCCTACTACCCCAACAGCAGCCCCTCCCTGGGCAGCATTACCTTCGTGCCCAAGGCCGGGTACAGCGGCACCGCCATCATCCACTATGTGGGCCGGGACACCGCCGGCGCCACCTATAACGGCACCGTGGAGATCGTGGTCAGCGTCCCGGTGGCCTCCGCCACCTTTACCGATGTGGGCTCCAGCTACAGCTGGGCCGCCCCCTCGGTGGATTTCCTCTATAATCTGGGCGTAGTGACGGGGACAGACGCCACCCACTTCGCCCCCGCCAAGCCAATCACCCGGGGCGACTTTGTGCTGATGCTCTACCGGGCGTTCCATCTGAATGCGGCCGGGACCTCCAGCTTCCCCGACGTGTCCTCCGGCAGCTACTACGCCGAGGCCATCGCCGCCGCCAAGGCCATGGGCATCACCACCGGCGGCGCGGACGGCAACTTCAACCCCACGGAGGCCCTCACCCGCCAGGACGCCATGCTGCTGCTCCAGCGGGCCCTGAACGCCTCCGGCTGGAGCATGGCGGACGGCCCGTCCTCCGTCCTCAGCGGATTCAGCGACAACGCCTCCGTGGCCTCCTATGCCCGGGGGGCGGTGGCCGCTCTGGTTCAGGCCGGCGTCATCAAGGGCGACGGCGCAGGGCGTCTCAACCCCGGCTCCTCCCTCACCCGCGCCGAAATGGCCACCATCCTCCACCGCGTCCTCACCCTGTAGTTTTTTCCCCGAGAGACAAAAAACCAAAAAGAGCCCCGGTCCGCGCTGAGGGACCTCTGTGTCACCCGGCGCTGTACCCAGTGACGGCAGGCGGAGCCCCCTTACGGCCGGGAATTGGCTGTGAAACAAGCGCCCTCTCTGAACGGTTTCGTTCAGAGAGGGCGCTCAGCTTGTCGAAAAAGTGCCATAGTTATGACCATATCTTTCTGCTGTGCTTCAAGGCGCCGGAGGGAATGAAACATGGAAGCCTCTAGATAGTATCTACTCAAGTTAGCGTGGATAACAGCCCAAATAGCGATAACGAACGTGTACCGCATCGATATAAGGCATCTGAGGTCATGGCATAGCGAGTGGCAATCCCTCTCCAAGCGCTTCAGGGATTTACCCTTTATCATATCAGGTGGACAGCTTCTTTACCATCCGCTCAAGCACCTTTTGTGTAGACACTATCTAAATTGACAACGGTCTAGCCGCCGCTGCTTGGAAGTGTTTCATGAGCCAATCAATATCAGAAATAGAGCAGGCAATCTGAATTGCAAAAATGTGTGCAGGAATTCTCTATCCGATGGTACTATCTTCCAAGTTTTGATTGAACCTGCAAAACCCATCGAGGAAATGTTGTAATCTTCCGGCGGGAATTTTCTGCGGTTTCCCTCTGTTCCGGCCCGTTCCAACCGTTATCATCCGTACCGGCAGACAACCTGCCAGCCCGTTGGTTCCCCCCCGGCGCACTGCGCCGGGGGGAACTTTTTGCCCGTCCCAGATCTGACCTTTTTTGAGCGGGGGGCTGTCTTATAATGCGGAGTGTTCCGGAAGGGAGGCGGGCGGCCGTGACCGTCGTCTACATAGACGCGCTGTTTCTGCTCAATTTTGTGGTGAACTACCTGCTGCTGCTGGCGGCGGGCCGTCTGGCGGGGGAGGTTCTCCGCCGGCTGCGGATCGCGGCCGGTGCGGCCCTGGGGGCCGGGTACGCCGCCGCCGTCTTTCTTCCCGGGCTGGGCTTTCTGGTCCACCCGCTCTGCAAGCTGGGCGTGGCGGTATTGATGCTGCTGGCGGCCTTCGGCGGGAGCAGGCGGCTGCTGCGGGTGAGTCTGGTCTTTTTCGGCGTGGCGGCCGCCTTCGGCGGGGGGATTTTCGCCTTGGAGCTGCTGGGGGGCCGGGGGCTCACCCTGCGCAACGGGATCTTTTACTCCGCCATGGATCTGCGGTTGATTCTGCTGTCGGCGGCGGCCTGCTACGTGGTCCTCACCCTGGTGTTCCGTCGGACTGCCCGGCACACGGCGGCCAGCAGGGAGCTGGTCCCCGCCGTGCTCACCCTGGGGGGGCGGCGGGTGGTGCTCACTGCTCTGGTGGACACAGGGAACACCTTGACCGACCCCCTCACCGGCCGCCCGGTGATGGTGGCCGAGGGGGAGAAGGTGGCCGCCCTCTTCCCGCCGGGCCAGGCCCCGGATGCCGCCGCCCTGCGGAATCCGGTGGCGGCGGTGGAGCAGCTGGACGGGGCCCAGTGGCGGGGGCGGTGCCGCCTGCTGCCCTATCAGGCGGTGGGCGTGGAGTGCGGGATGCTTCTAGCCCTGCGGCTGGACGGGGCAAAGGTGGGCGGCGAGGACTACGGCGGCATTCTGCTGGCCCTCTCGCCCACCCGGCTCTCCGACGGCGGCGGCTACAGCGCCCTGGTGGGCGGATAAGAGCAATGACAGACAGGAGGATGGAACATGAAGGGATGGCTGCTGCGCTGGTATGTCCGGGCGTGCCGCCTGCTCAGCCGGACGGGGCTGGGGCTGCCGGGCAAGATCATGTACATCGGGGGGAGCGACACACTGCCGCCCCCCCTCAGCCGGGAGGAGGAGGCCGTCCTTATCGGCCGCCTGGACGGCGGGGACGAGGACGCCAAGGCCCAGCTCATCGAGCGTAATCTGCGCCTGGTGGTCTACATCGCCCGGCGGTTTGAGAACACTGGCGTGGGCATCGAGGATCTGATCTCTATCGGCACCATCGGGCTGATCAAGGCGGTGAGCACCTATCAGCCCGCCAAAAATATCAAGCTGGCCACCTACGCCTCCCGCTGCATTGAGAACGAGATCCTCATGCACCTGCGCAAAACCACCAACCTGAAAAACGAGGTCTCCTTCGACGAGCCCCTGAATACCGACTGGGACGGCAACGAGCTGCTCCTCTCCGACATCCTGGGCACCGAGAACGACACGGTGATGAAGCCCATTGAGGACGACGTGGACCGCAAGCTCCTCTTCGACGCCATGGAGAAGCTGGAGGACCGGGAGCGGCAGATCATCACCATGCGCTTCGGCCTGGACGGCCGGCCCGAGCGCACGCAGAAGGAGGTGGCCGACCAGCTGGGGATCTCCCAGTCCTACATCTCCCGGCTGGAAAAGCGGATCATCTCCCGGCTGAAGCGGGAGATTCTGAGGATGCTTTAGGCCCCCTACTTCAGCGCGGCGGCCACTCGGTCCAGGGTGGCCGCGTGGGTCTGGTCCAGCAGATGGGTGTAGATCCGCCCGGTGGTGGAGGGGGTGGAGTGACCCAGGGCCTTGCCGATGTCAAAGAGGGGCGCACCCTGGGCCGAGGCCACGGTGGCGAAGGTGTGGCGCAGGCCGTGGAGGGTGATGGGGGGCAGTCCGCTGCGCCGGATGAACCGGGTGAAGGCCAGAGAGACCGCGTTGGGGGAGTAGGGCTGCCCCTTGGCGTCCACCGCCACCAGGCCGCTGTCCGGCCAGTCCGCCCCCATGGCCAGCCGGAGCTCCGCCTGGCGGGCCCGCTCCCGCTTCAGCAGCCGGAAGAGCTCGTCGGTCATGTGGAGCACCCGGGTGGAGGAGCGGTTCTTGGTCTCCTTGAGGATGATGTTGGCCCCGGCGGCGGTGCGGGCCGCCTTGATGTGGATCTTGCGCAGGTCAAAGTCCACGCGCTCCCACCGCAGGCCGCAGATCTCCTCCCGCCGCAGGCCCAGGGAGCCGGCCAGCTTGACGATGAGCTCCAGCCAGTGGCCCTCCACCAGGGTATAGAGCTGCTTGAGGTGCTCCGGGCTGTAGAACCGGGCCTCCTTGGGGATCACCCGGGGGGGCTCCACCCGCTCGGTGGGGCAGCGGAGAATCACGTCCTGCCGCATGGCGAAGTGGAGACAGCAGGAGAGCAGATCGTGGTGCCGCCGGACCGTGTTGGGGGCCAGCCCCTTGTCCCGCATGAGCATGGTGTAGTACTGCTGGAGCTGCTGGGGGGACAGCTTCTGGATGGGGACATCGCCCAGGGCCTCCGCCAGGTGATTCTCGATGATCTTCCGGTATCCATAGACCGTGGTCTCAGCCCGGTTGGGGATGATTACCTCGCTCATCCAGTAGGCCAGCCACTGGTTCAGCGTGGTGCTCCGCGGAGGGACCTGCTGGTTGGTATCCTGGCTGATCCGGAACTCGCGCAGAGCCCGGCGGGCCTGGGTCAGATTGGGATAGGTCTTGTACTTCCGGATGCGCTTCCCCGACTCGTCCTGCCCATAGTCCATGTAGACATAGTACTTCCTACGGCCCTCGTCATAGGAGATGTTGGGTTCTACCTTTCGTCTGGCCATCGTGTTTTCCTCACTTTCGACAAAATTCGACCGTCAACACTCTACCATGAACCTTCGGGCCGGAGGAAATTAGAGTGCAAAATGATCAAAAAAACCCCGCTTCTCCCTCAGTTTTGGCAGAAGCGGGGTTTTTATTCATAGAGAGGAAACAATTAGATAGACCGTAAAAAGGTTAGGCGCCCTTCCGCGCCGCCTTCCAGCCCCGCCAGAAGGGCGCGGACTGGCCGGTAAAGAGGGGGCGGAGCACGGGGATCGCGGACAGCGCCAGGGTCCCCGCCAGGCAGCAGAAGAGAATCACCAGGTAGTAGAGGATCTGCTCCCCCACGGTGTCCACAGGATTGTGGAAGAGCTTGACCCAGGTATCCTGCCAGAACTCGATGGCCAGGGGGTGGCTTAGGTACACCCCGAAGGAGAGCTCGGACAGGGCGCTCACGGCCCGGCTGCTGGTCCGTCCGGCCAGGTAGCTGCGGGCCAGGAGGAAGATCACCGCCGCCAGCAGGGCGGCAAAGAGGTTGAGATAGCTCTTGAAGCGCTCGCTGTAGACGCCGGTGGACAGGGTATCCCAGGCGGTGCCCAGAAGGATCACCCCGTAGAGGACCGCGGCGGCCCCCCACAGAACCTTCCGGCCGGGCGGGCGCGTCCAGCGGTTCAGGGCGGCCCCCAGCAGGAAGTAGCCCAGATAGCCCCCCACTACATCCAGATTCAAGGTCCAGTGGACCTGGACCGCCGCGGTCCAGGGGGCGGGGAGAAAGGCCTTCAGGGTCCGCGCCCCCAGGGTGGCGAGGAGCCACAGCCCCACCAGATACCGCCAGTGCGCCCCGCTGAGGCCATCCGCCATCCGCTTGAGCAGGGGGGAGAGCAGATACATGGGGATGAGGGCGTAGAGGAACCAGTAGGGCACCAGCACCGGGGTGGAGAGGAGGGGGAGGAGCTTATCCCCCGCCGCGGCCCAGCCGCCGCGCAGGCCGGTGAGGACAATCACCGCCGCCGACCAGGCCAGCAGGGGCAGCAGTACCTTGGGCAGCCGCCGCCGGAACAGGGTCCCCAGATCGGCGGTCTTCTCCTGGCCCAGGAGAAGGGCCCCGGAGAGCATGAAGAACAGGGGCACCGCCGTGGTACATAGGGCGGTCAGGGCGTTGGAGAAGTGCCACACCGGCAGGTTGTCGGGGGTGCGGAGGGCCCCGGCGGCGGTGTGGAGATAGACCACAGCCAGCATGGAGCCCACCCGCAGGAGATCGAAATCCAGGCGTCTCTTCACAGCTCGGGGTTCACCAGCTTTCTCAGGAGGGACAGGGGCGGCACAGCCCGGGGGAGGGTCATGTGGAGCTTCATCTCGGGCCTCCGGGCCTCCAGTAGGGGCAGGCCCTCCCCGTCGGTCAGCTCCCGTACGGAGAAGGAGACCGGACGGACCCCGGGGCCCGCCAGCTCCAGGGTCTCTCCCACTGAAAACTTGTTGCGCAGGGAGCAGACCGCCCGGCCGTCGGGCATACAGGACTCCACCACCGCCGCCACCTGCCAGTCCCGGATATAGCGGGCGTCCTGGGTGAACTGGCCCGGCTCCCCAAAGTAGAAGCCGGTGGAGTACCAGCGGTGGCTCACCTTCTCCACCTCGTCCCGCCAGACTGGGTCCAGGGGCGTCCCGGCCAGGGCGGCGTCCACCGCCTGGCGGTAGGCCCCGGTGACCACGGCGGCGTAGTAGGCGCTCTTGGCCCGGCCCTCGATCTTCAGGGAGTCCACCCCCGCCGCCAGCAGCGCGGGGATGTGGTCGATCATACAGAGATCCCGGGCATTCATGATGTAGGCGCCGCCTTCGTCCTCGCCGATGGGGAAGTATTGGCCGGGGCGCTTCTCCTCCACCAGGGCGTATTTGTAGCGGCAGGGCTGGGCGCAGGCCCCCCGGTTGGCGTCCCGCCCGGTCATATAGTTGGAGAGCAGGCACCGCCCCGAGTAGGACACGCACATGGCCCCGTGGACAAAGACCTCCAGCTCCAGGGACCTGGGGGTCTTGCCCCGAATGGCAGCAATCTCCTCCAGGGAGAGCTCTCGGGCCAGGATCACCCGGGCGGCCCCCAGATCGTGCCAGGCGGCGGCGGTTACGTGGTTCACCACGCTGGCCTGGGTGGAGATGTGGATCTTCACGTGGGGGGCGTGGCGGCGGGCCAGGCTGAGGGTCCCCACGTCGGCCACAATGACCGCATCCACCCCCAGCTCATCCAGGTACTCCAGCCACTCCGGCAGGGCTTCGATCTCCCCCAGGCGGGGGAGGGCGTTGCAGGTCACATGGACGGCCGCGCCCCGCCCATGGGCCAGAGCCACCGCCTCCCGCAGCTCCTCCGGAGTGAAGTTCCCGGCGAAGGCGCGCAGGCCGAAGCCGGGGCCTGCCAAATACACAGCGTCCGCCCCGTAGGCCAGGGACATGCGCAGCCGCTCCATATCCCCCGCAGGGCACAGGAGCTCCAAACGGTCAGCCGTTCCCATTTTGATACCGCTCCTGACTGGAGAGGAAGCGCTGGAACTCATCGTGAGTCCGGAAGAAATGGTGGAGGCCGTCGTCGCCCAGGGCGTAGTAGTAGTAATTCTCGTCGGCCGGGTAGAGGGCGGAGCGCAGGGCCACCGCTCCCGGATTGGCGATGGCCGTGGGGGGCAGGCCGGTGTGGGTGCGGGTGTTGTAGGGGGTGTCGGCGTTGACGTCCACCACCGTCCCGCCGGTGGCGTACAGGGTGGTGGCGTCGATACCCAGATAGCCCGCCGTCTCATAGCTGGTGTTGTTCAGACGGTTGTAGATGACCGAGGAGATCCGGGTCTGATCGGTGCCGTCGGTCTCCTTTTCGATCATGGAGGCCACGGTGACAATATCCTGGACGGTCCAGCCCCGCTCGGCGGTGAGAGCCCGCATGTCGTCGGTGAAAATCTCGTCAAAGCGGAGGATCATCTTGTTGAGGACGCTCACCGGGTCCTCGCCCAGGTAGAACTCGTAGGTGTCGGGGAAGAGATAGCCCTCCAGCCGGTTGGACTGGCCCAGGGGAACCACCCCCTTGAGGAAGGAAAATTTGAAGTCGTAGCTGGCCGCCGTCTCGGCCAGCTTGTCCGCCGTGCAGACGCCGGCCTCGTCCAGCTTTTGGAAGATCTGCGTGGTGGTCATGCCCTCGGTGAGGGTGACGCTGGTCACCTGGCGGCTGGCGGATCCCCGGCCCATGTTGCTGATAAGGGCCCGGTAGTCCATGTCGGTGCTGAGGGCGAAGGTGCCGGGGCTCAGGTCGTACCGGGCGTCGGTGAGGGAGGCGAAGATCTTGAAGATGGCCTTATACTCAATGAGCCCGTTCTCCAGCAGCATATCGGCCACATAGTCCATATCGGCCGCCTGGACGGTCTCAGTGCCGGTGACGGTGATCGTGCCGTCCTCGTCCTTCTCCTCCACCGGGCGCTCCTCGGCGGTGAAGATACTGTCGGGCAGAGTGATCACGGCGCTGTGGGGCTCCTTATTGAGGGCCAGCACGTCGCCCGCCCAAGTCCAGCCCAGCCCGGCCAGCAATCCGGACACTCCGATCACCAGGACCACATAGAGCAGGGCGTAGAGGAAGCTCAGGGCACGGCTGCGCCGTCTCCGGCGGGGGGCCGGGCGGCGGGCCCCGGAGCTCCGCTCCTCCCCGGCGGGCCGCTCCTCCATGGGGCGGCGCCGCTGCTCGTACCGATAGGATTCCTGTGACATGGGAACAACTCCTCACCGGTTCTTTTTCTTTTAAGAAAAAGAACCAAAAAGAATTTTTATCTCGATTCGGGTGGTGCGCCGCCCGGACCGCACGGCCGTCCGCCGCTTTGGGAAAGAGACGGATCAGGTCCGTGGGAGCAGCGGGCGGAAATGCCCCGGCAGCCGGAACCACTCCGGCGGCCGCTGCATAGGATAAGGCGGTTGAGGGATGCGGGGCACGGCTCCGCGCCCCCACCGGTCCCGGTCCGGGCCTCCGGCGGGGCCAATTCGCAGAGAGGTGATTCTAATATGTGCTCTGGTAACAACGGCTGGGGCGGCGGCGGCTGCCTGTGGATCCTCCTGATCATCATTCTCCTGTGCTGCTGCGGCGGGAGCTGGGGCGGCAGCGGCTGCTGCTGCAACAACAACTGCAACTGCGGCTGCGGCTGCAACAATGGCTGCGGCAACAACTGCGGCTGCAACTGCAACAACAACTGCGACTGCTGCTGAGCTACTTAGCGCCGCAGGAGGGCGGGGCCGTCAGGCTCCGCCCTCACGTTGTTGGCGGGCCGGGCTCCCGCCTGTGTCTCCGCCGTCTGACGTCCCGGAGGGGGCCATCCGCCGGGCTTCTGCCGCTCAATGGCGGTAGACCACCTCGCTGCGGACCTTTTGGGAGGCCGCAGGCCCCGCCAGGGCCTCCACCAGGCACAGACCGAAGTCAAAGGCGGCTCCGGCGGCCTCGCCGGTGATGATCCGCCCATCGCTCACAACGGGACTGCCCGACTGTACCACAGCCGAGCCCATGGACTCCTCCATCCCGGGGTAGCAGACCGCTCTGCGCCGGTCCACAATGCCCAGCTGGGCCAGAATGGTGGGGGCGGCACAGATGGCCGCCAGACGGCAGCCCTGCTGCCAGGCACTCTGAATCAGCGCCAGGGCGGTCTTGCTGGCCAGGATGCCCTCCACGCCCCCCAGACCCCCGGGGAGCACCAGCATCTGCATCCCCTCCGGGGCGATCTGGTCCAACGTGAGGTCGACGGCGACCGTAATGCCGTGTCCGCCTGTGACCGTGGGGCCGGTCACCCCCACCAGCTGCACGGAAATGCCCGCCCGGCGCAGCAGGTCGGCGGGGACCAGAGCCTCGGCCTCCTCGAAGCCGTCTGCCAAGAGTATGTTAACCATTTTGCGTTCCTCCCAATCCATAGTGGGACAGGCAGTCCCAGATGGCGGCATGAATCTCCTGGACGGGCCGCACCGCGCCGCCGTCCCCGGCGCAGGGGATCCGCTGCCAGCCCAGCAGCTCCGCGGCCCGCAGGGCCGTTTTGCGGCAGAGGGCCAGGTAATCCAAGTCGGTCTCGTGGATGTCGCCGGCGGTGTGGGTGGCGGCCTCCCGGGCCCGCAGGAGGGCCGCCGCCTGCTCCGTGGGCATGTCCAGATAGAGCACCAGATCCGGGGCGGGAAGCCCCAGCTTGCCATATTCAAAGTCGTACAGCCAGCGGAAAAAGTCCGGCCACTGGTCCTCAGGCAGCTTGCCGGCCTGGTGGACGGCATTGGAGGTGGTGTAGCGGTCGGCGATGACCAGGCCGCCTGCCTGATAGTAGTCCCCCCACACCTGCCTCCAGGAGGCGTAGCGGTCCACCGCATAGAAGGTGGAGGCGGCGTAGGGGTTCACATCGGCGGGGTGGGGGCCGAAGTCCCCGTTCAGATACATCCGCAGCAAGGCGGAGGAGGGCTGGCCGTACTGGGGAAAGACCAGACGGCGGAAGGGGATCCCCTCCTGCTCCAGCCGCGCACAGGCCAGCCGGAGCTGGGTGGACTTGCCCGAGCCGTCCGTACCCTCGAAGACAATCAGCGTACCGCTCATGGCTGCCTCCCCCGGATTCGGTCCCCCGCCGCGTCCACCAGGACCAGCGGGAGCTTTGCCATACGTCCGATGCGCCTGGGCTCCTTCAGAAGGCGGTAGAGCCACTCCATACCCATGCGCTGCCAGCCCTCCGGGGCCCGCTCCACCACGCCGGCGAACACGTCCAGGGAGCCCCCCAGGCCTACCGCCAGCTTGACCCCGGTCTCGGGGCCGTATTGGGCCATCCAGAGCTCCTGCTTGGGGGCCCCCAGACAGACAAAGGCCACGTCGGCCCGGGCGGCCCGGATTTCGGCGGCCACCGCCGGGCTGTCCTGAAAATACCCGTCGTGGGCGCCGCAGATGATAAGCCCGGGGTGGGCGGCCTGGAGCAGCCGGGCGGCCTGCTCGGCTACGCCGGGCTTGGCCCCCAGCAGGAAGAGCCTCCGGCCTCCGGCCGCCATCCAGTCCATGAGCCGGGCGGCGAAATCGATGCCCGGGACCTTGCCCTTGAGAGGGCGGCCCAGGATTTTGGCCGCGTAGGTGACCCCCACGCCGTCGGCCAGGGACAGCCCCGCGCCGTTGAGCACCCGGCGGAATGCCGGGTCCGCCTTGGCCCGCTGGAGGAACTCCGGGTTGGGGGTCACCACATAGTGAAAGGACCCCTCCTCCACCAGGGCGGCGGCCCGGTCTAAGGCCTCGTCCAGCGTCAGATTGTCGATGCCGACGCCCAATATCTCCACTTTCAAAGCTGCTGATTCCTCCCATGGCCCATCGCCGGGTCCGTTCTGCCCGCAGCCGGGCGGACCTGGCCATCCGCTGGAAAAAGGGCCGTGATAGGGACATTCTAACACAGCTCTTGGAAAAAGTCCATGAAAAACGCCGGGGCGGAAGATGAAGAATCTCTTAACAGGGGCTTGACATTTGGAGAGCCGGTCATTATAATAGGCCTTACATTTTAGCAGCACAAAGTGCTAAAGTGCTGAAAATGGAGGAAATGAATGATGAAACGACTGTCAAAGCTCGCCGCGCTGCTTCTGGCGCTCTCTCTGGTCCTGAGTTTGGCCGCCTGCAGCGGCGGCGCCCAGTCCGGCACGGCCGCCACGCCCCCGCCCGCCGGTACCACCCAGCCTGACGCCGCCGATCCCGGCGCGGACGCGCCGGACGATGCCCCGCCCGCCGGCGGCGCGTCCTACACCGTGGGCATCTGCCAGCTGGCCCCCCACCCCGCGCTGGACGCCGCCACCCAGGGCT
>CANSQX010000015.1 GCA_947649225.1 uncultured Flavonifractor sp. | reverse complement strand
GCCCCATTTCTTTTCAAAAAGAAATGGGGGAAAGAAAATTAAGAACGACGGGGGATCGGGCGGCCTCTCTGTCCAATCACAACCCACGACGAAACTAGTTGCGCACGCCCGATACATGTGCCGAATTTTACGGCAGCGGCTCGCCGCCGCTCGGGTGGCCCGCGTCGATTATGATTCCCAGACTTGATAGATTTTGCAATTCAATCACGGGATCTGACGGCCGCCACGCAGTACCCGCGCCGTTTTGTTAGATATTTGGTTGAATCGGTGCGGTACTCGGCACTGACTCAACCCGAAATCCATCCACGCGGCGCATGGCAGCCGGTGGCGGCATTGAGCGCACTCATTCAAACGCTTCTGCTGGCAGGTTTTGCGGGGTAACAATCGCTCGGCGGGCGGCTTAAAGCCGCCGTTGGTAACGACGCGAAACATCCGAACCGGCGGGCAACTACTCTCGATCGAGGAGGCCATCGAAAACCGCACCGGCCGTCCGGCCCCCGGGTCCAGGGCCGGAGCCCTGGTCCTTTTCCCACCCCTTTTCGAGAAAAGGGGTGCGCCCGCCGCGCAGGCGAGCCCCCGCGGCAGCGGCCTGACCGGAGGTATCCCCGAAGGGCGGGAAGCCCGCTTCTCACGCCTGCTGCGCCCCCGGAGGGCGTCAGCCCTCTTTCCTAGCCTCCATGGCGGCCATCAGGGAGCGAATCCTGATTTTAACGGCTCCGAGGTTGCTGATATCGTCAATTTTAAGCTGGGTATACAGCTTTCCGCCTGCCTCCAGGATGGTCCGCATCTCGTCGGTGGTAATGGCGTCGGTGCCACAGCCAAAGGAGACCAGCTGCACCACCTGCATGTCGGGCTGGGTGCAGACATAGCGGGCGGCGTTATACATCCGGGACTGGAAGGTCCACTGGTTGAGGACCTTCCGGGCCTCGTAGCCCTTCAGATAGCTGAGGGCGTCCTCGGTCACCAGCACGAAGCCGAAGGAGGTGATCAGATCGTTGATCCCGTGGCTGATCTCTGGGTCGATGTGGTAGGGACGGCCGCAGACCACCAGAATGGGCCGCCCCTCCGCCCGGGCCCCCTCGATGTACCCCTTTCCCGTCTCCCGGATATCCTTCACGTAGGCCTCATAGGCCCCATAGGCCGCGTCCACGGCGGCGGCGGTCTCCTTTTTCGGGATGCCGAAGGTCTCCAGCATCAGCTGGGCAATCCGCTTGGAAAAGTCCTTCCGCCGCCACAGGCCCACGTAGGGGTCCAGGAATTTCGTCTCCCTGAGGACGGGCACGTTGGCGGCCAGCAACTCGGGGTAGTAGGCCACCACCGGGCAGTTGTAGTGGTTATCCCCGATGCCCTCGTCGTTGTTATAGGACATGCAGGGGTACCAGACGGCGTCCACCCCCGCCTCCACCAGGGCCTCCACGTGGCCGTGGAGGAGCTTTGCGGGGTAGCAGACGGTGTCCGAGGGGATGGTGTGCTGGCCCTTGATGTACAGACTGCGGGAGGACTCGGGGGAGAGGACCACCTCAAAGTTCAGCTTGGTGAAGAAAGCAAACCAGAAGGGCAGATTTTCGTACATGTTCAGCCCGAAGGGGATGCCCATTTTCCCCCGGGCGCCGTTCCCGGCCCCCTTGCCGCAGAGGGCGCGGAGCTTCTCGTATTTATAGCGCATCAGGTCGGGCAGCTCGGTCTTCTCCTTGCCCAGGGGGCGGGAGCAGCGGTTGCCCGAGATGAATTTCCGCCCGCCGTCGAAGGAGTTGACGGTGAGGGAGCAGTGGTTGGTGCAGAGGTTACAGGTCACGGGCTTCGCGGTGTGGGAGAAGGCCTCCAGCGCCTCCGGCCCCAGCAGGGCGGAGCGCTCCAGATGCCGGTCCCGGACCGCCAGGGCGGCCCCGAAGGCCCCCATGATCCCCGCGATGGTGGGCCGGGTGACGTTCCGGCCCAGCTCCTGCTCAAAGGCCCGGAGCACCGCGTCGTTGTGGAAGGTGCCCCCCTGGACCACGATGTTTTGGCCCAGATCGTCGGCGCTGGCGGCACGGATGACCTTGTAGACCGCGTTTTTTACGATGGAGATGGACAGCCCCGCGCTGATGTCCTCCACGCCGGCCCCGTCCTTCTGGGCCTGCTTCACGCTGGAGTTCATGAACACGGTGCAGCGGGAGCCCAGGTTCACCGGGTGGGGGGCAAAGAGGCCCAGTTTGGCAAAGTCCGCAATCTCATACCCCAGAGCCCGGGCGAAGGTCTCGATAAAGGACCCGCAGCCCGAGGAGCAGGCCTCGTTGAGCATGATGGAGTCCACCGCGCCGTTGCGGATCTTGAAGCACTTCATGTCCTGGCCGCCGATGTCGATGATGAAATCCACGTCCGGGTTGAAGTGGGCGGCGGCGTTGTAGTGGGCCATGGTCTCCACCAGCCCCAGGTCGCAGGAGAAGGCGTTTTTAATGAGGTCCTCGCCGTAGCCGGTGACGGCCGCCCCCTTGATAGTGATCCGGTCCCCGCACAGGCGGTAGATCTCCTTGAGCTGGCCCAGCACCACCGCCACCGGGTTACCCTGGTTGGAGTGGTAATAGGTGTAGAGCAGCTCCCCCTGGGGGCCGATGAGGGTCATCTTGGTGGTGGTGGACCCGGCGTCGATGCCCAGCCAGGCGTCCCCGGTATAGACGCCGATACCGGCCTCGGGGGGGTGGGAGGCGTTGTGGCGGGCGGAGAAGGCCTCGTAATCGGCCTGATCGGTGAAGAGGGGGGGCATGGTATCCACCAGGGTGGTGTCGTCCACGCTCTCCTCCAGCCGCCGCAGCAGCTCGTCAAAGGGCCGTGGCTCACAGTCGGAGGCGCACAGGGCCGCGCCGATGCCGGCGAAGCAGTCCCCGTCCTCGGGGAAGACCGCGTGGTCGCCGTCCAGCTTCAGGGTCTCCACGAACCGCTCCCGCAGGCCCATGAGGAAGTGGAGGGGTCCGCCCAGGAAGACGATCTTGCCCTTCAGCTCCCGGCCCTGGGTGAGCCCGGCCACGGTCTGGTCCACCACGGCCTGGAAGATGGAGGCCGCCACGTCTTCCTTGCGCCCGCCCTGGTTGAGGATGGGCTGGATGTCGCTCTTGGCGAACACCCCGCAGCGGGAGGCGATGGGGTAGATCTTCTCGTGCCTGAGGGAGAGGGCGTCCAGCTCGGCCATGGTCACGTTCATCAGGGTGGCCATCTGATCGATAAAAGCCCCGGTGCCCCCGGCGCAGGAGCCGTTCATCCGCTCCTCCAGGGCGCCGCCGAAGAAGATGATCTTGGCGTCCTCGCCCCCCAGCTCGATGACGGCGTCGGTGTCCGGTATGTAGGTGTGGACGGCGGCGGCGGTGGCGTAGACCTCCTGTACGAAGTCAATGCCCGCCGCCTTGGCCACCCCCAGCCCCGCCGAGCCGGTGACCGCCATGCGGACCTCCTGCCCGGAAAAGGTGCCGGTGATGGCGCGCAGGGTCTCGGCGGCCCGCTCCCGGGCCTTGGAGTAGTGCCGCTCGTAGGAGCGGAACAGCAGCTTGTTCTGCTCGTCCAGCACCACCACCTTGACGGTGGTGGAGCCGATGTCAATGCCAACGCGAAGGCTCATGTGGTTCCCCCAAATCCTTTTCTCAGAAGCTGTGCCATTCGCCAAAGCGCGCAGGTTTGCGAGACAAAGCCGCCGTTGACAAGGCAAAAAACCGCAGGAATACGGGACGTATTCCCATATTTTTTAACGCGGCAACGGCAATTTCGGCCGCAAAAATGCGTGCTGCGGCGAGTTGGTACAGCTTCTCAAACTCCGCGCCCCCGCCGGGCTCTCACACGGGGCGCAGGCTCCGGCGTCAGGGCGCATTTCAATCGTATCCTATATAATAGTACAAAACCGGCCTTTTTACAACCGGGAAATTCATAGAAGCGCCGCCTTTTTTCGCCCTCATCCCTGTCAAAAAAGGCGGCGCTCCCGAAGCGGTCAGGCCTGAGCGGCGCTCCAGTCCGCCGGATAGACGAAATACAGAAACCGGGCGTGGCCGGTGACGGAGAACTGGATCTCGCTCCCCTTGGGGATGCAGATCACCTCGCCCGGCCCGGCGGAGACCTTCTCCCCCCGGACCAGGATGTCCAGCCGCCCGCTGATCACGTAGTCGATCTCGTCGTAGGTCAGGGTCCAGGGGAAGGTGGAGTCGGTCATCTCCATGATGCCCGCCCCCAGCCGGGGGCTCTCCTGGAGGGTGAAGAGATCTCGGGTATACACCCGGTCCTTCGGGTTCCCGGTATCCAGGCGGTGGGCCTCGGTCACGGGAATCTCGGGCACGGCGGCGCGGCGCACCCCGTGCCCCCGGCTGCCCAGCTGCTCCAGAATGACCTGGCGGACCAGGGTCTCCAGCTCCTTGGCGTCCATCAGCCCGCCTCCTTTTTCCTGGTCAGCAGCATGGCCGCAGCCACGGCGGTGACGCCCCCCACCAGCTTGCCCACGATCATGGGGAAGATCATGGAGGCGTCAAATCCCGCCGTAAAGCCCAGGTGGTCGCCGAACACAAAGGCCGCCGACACCGCAAAGGCCACGTTGAGGACCTTGCCCCGGCTGTCCATATCCTTGAGCATCTGGAACATGGGGATGTTGTTGGCCAGGGTAGCCACCATGCCGGCGGCGGCCACGTCGTTCATCCCCAGCAGGTGGCCCAGCTTCATCAGGGGCTTTTTGAATACCCTGGTGATCACAAAAACCAGGGGGAAGGCCCCGGCCAGCACCACTGCGATGTCCCCTACGATGAGGACGCCGTCCTCAATGGGGTTCATGCCGGGGATGAGGGTCAGGGGTGTGAGCTTTTCGATGATGGCGGCGGCCAGACCGATGGTGATGATAATTACAATGATTTTCCCGAACACCTGGAAGCCCTTGACCATGCCGTTGGGGATCCGCCACAGGCCCAGGGCGATGAGGACGGCGATGATCACGATGGGGATCAGATTCCGGGCCACCATGCCCACGGGGAACCCGGCCAGCAGTCCCCCCACAAAGGCGCCGATGGGGACGGTGATCACCCCCGCCAGCACGCCGGTGGCCAGGTACTTCCGGTCCTCCGCCCGGATGATCCCCAGGCCCACCGGAATGGTGAAGACGATGGTGGCCCCCAGCATGGAGCCCACGATGAGGCCGCCGAACTGCCCCGCCTCGGGGGACTGGGCCAGCTCCTGGGCCAGGGGCGCGCCCCCCATGTCGTTGGCCAGGATGGTCCCGGCGAACATGGCCGGGTCGGCCCCCAAGAGCCGGTAGACCGGCACCACCACCGGCCGCAGCACCTGGGCCAGCACGGGAGCCAGGCAGATAATGCCCACCATGGCCAGGGCCAGAGAGCCCATGGCAATGATGCCCTCCTCAAACTTTTCGCCCAGACCGAAGCGGCCGCCGATGATCCGGTCAATGGCGCCCAGGGCCATAAAGATGACCATAAGGTACACAATGATTTCGTTGATGGACACGCTCATGTCCCCTTTCACTCGTCAATGATGCCCACGATGGCCGCGTCCACCGGGAGCTCCGCCCCCGCCGCCGTCCGGGCCGCGCTGCCGGTGGCAATCAGCACCCGCTCGCCCTCTCCGGCCCCCACGCAGTCCGCGCAGACCAGGGCGCCGCCCCCCTCCACCGCCACGGTGAGAAAGGCCTGCCCCTTCAGGGCGGGCGACTTCTTGGTGGCCCAGACCTTGCCCGCCACCTTACCAATCAGCACAATGCGTCCTCCTTCCAGGGCCCCGGCCCCTCAGCGCAGGCGGGTCCGGCCGATCCCCAGCTCCCGCAGGCGGCGCTCCAGACCCACCAGCCGGGCGTAGATCTCCCGGGGGGCGGTCCGGCGGTAGCGCCGGTACTCCAGGGCCTCCCGGCCCATACAGACCCGGGCCCCGGCCAGCAGAGCGGCCAGCACCTCGGTCTCCGCAGGGGTCCCCGGGGCGCAGGCGGCCAGCCGCCCCATGGCGTCCACCGGCAGCCAGGTGATGCAGAGGGTCCGCCCCCGCCACTCCAGCCTCACGGGAGCAGCAGCCCCCGATCCCCCGGCCGGAAGCCGCAGGCGTTGGCCTCGTCATAGTCGATATGGGCCGCGGTGGCGAATTTGGGAGAGACCCGGACCTCCATGTCCCCGAAGATCAGGGGCCGGGCGGTGAAGCACTTCAGCCTCACCGTCTGCCCGTCGGCCACGCCGAAACGTCCGGCGTCCTCCGGGGTCATGTGGATGTGCCGCTTGGCGGCGACAAGGCCGTGGGAGAGCTCCACCGTCCGGTCCCCGTGGCGGACGGTGATGCCGGGGGTCCCCGCCGTGTCCCCGGAGAGGCGCACCGGCGGCGTCACCCCCAGGGCCACCGCGTCGGTGAGGGAGATCTCCGCCTGGCTCTCGGGGCGCTCGGGCCCCAGAATCACCACGTTGCGCAGCTCCCCCCGGGGCCCCGCCAGGGTTACCCGCTCGGCGCAGGCGTACTGCCCCGGCTGGGACAGGTCCTTCACCCGGTTGAGCTGGTAGCCGGGGCCGAACAGGGCCTCCAGATCCCGGCGGCACAGGTGGATGTGGCGGCCGCTGGCCTCGATCTCCACCGTCAGCCGGGCAATGAGCCGGGCGGCCAACCGTCCGGCGTCAATGGTGCTGATTCCGCTCATAGCTTCCCGCCTTTAGCTTGATCATCATAATCCACATCAGGGAGGACAGCCGGTTCAGGCCCAGCAGCATGTCCGCCCGGGTCACGCCGCCGTTCTCGTCCCGGAAGGCGGCGTAGGCCGCCAGCTCGGTCTGGCGCACCACCGTGCGCAGATGGTTCACCGCCAGCATAGCGGGCCCGTCGCTCCAGTGGACCAGGAAATGGGGCTGCCCCAGATGCCTTTCCGGATAGTGGGAGTATTCCCGAAGCTGATCCGGGGTGTAGCCGCACAGGGACATCTCCCCCACCGGCTCGGCCAGCACGTCGAAGCGGATATACCGCCTAATGAAGGCCAGCACCTCCTCCAGCTCATCCGTCAGCGCGGGAAACCCCTCCCCTGCCGCCGCCTGCTGGGCCAGGGTGATCTCGGCCTCCAGCCGGTCGATCCAGCCCCGGAAGGCGATGCGGGGGTGGTCTTTGAAGACCAGGGTGTTGCCCCGCAGGTGGGTCATATGCTCGGGCTTGCCGGTCAGAGTGGCCCCAAAGAGGGTCCGGTACTCGGGGGCCCCGGCCTTCTGGGGGCGGCCCTCCGCCCCCTCATCCGGCTGCCCCTGGGGATAGACCACCTCCACCCGGTGCTCCCGCAGCCAGTCCCGGGCCCCGGGGGTGAGGACCTGGTTCCGGGCCACCACTACGGGGCCCCGGGTCCCCTGGTTGGACATGCGGCGCACGTCCTCCTCGGTGAGCAGGGCCATGGGTTATTCCCCGCTCTGGTCCGCTCTGCCGTGGGGCAGAATGCCGTCCACCTCGGCGTGGGGCCGGGGGATCACGTGGACCGAGATGAGCTCTCCCACCTTCTCGGCGGCGGCGGCCCCGGCGTCGGTGGCGGCCTTGACGGCCCCTACGTCCCCCCGGACCATGACGGTCACCAGACCGCCGCCCACCTGCTCCTTGCCCACCAGCTGGACGTTGGCCGCCTTCACCATGGCGTCGGCCGCCTCAATGGCCCCCACCAGTCCCTTTGTCTCCACCATGCCCAGCGCATTTGTATTCGCCATTGTGTTGTTCCTCCTGTTGTCTGTCGGTTTCGGTTCCTCCGGTGTCTCCGGTTCCCCGGAGCTCTGGGTGTTCCCGGGCTTTTTTGATTGGGCCTCCCGTTTTTTGGCAGGCCGCCCGGCACGGGCCGCCCGCTTGGGCGCGGACTCCAGATTCTGGCTGGCCGAGAGCCCGGTGCCCCCCGGCGCGTGCTTCCCCGGCGGGGCCGCCGTCTCAGGGGGCATGTGGGGCGCGCCCCCCACCACCCCCGCCGGCTCCCCGTTGGCGGCGGTGATGACGTGCTCCTGGTCGTCCTCCAGGCCCTCGGGCCGCTCGGCCAGCAGGGCGTTGGTCAGGTTCTGTACCTCCTGGAGCAGGGCCTCCTGGGGGTTTAACAGCACCCCGTCGGCGTTGACCTCGCTCATACGGCCAGCCTCCGGAGGATCTGCTCCACCAGGGCCTCCAGCTCAGGGGAGCCGGGGGCGGGCAGCGTCCCCGCGCCGGAGGCCGCCCCCCGGAGCTCCTCCGCCTCCCGGACCCCCCAGGCCACCCGCTTGATGTTGATGAGGTCCAGGGGGCCGATGTTGTTGGAGCTGGAGGAGCCCCCCACCGCGCCGCACCCCAGGGTGAGGGCGGGGAACAGGCAGGTGGTGGCCCCGATGCCCCCCAGGGAGGCGGGGGTGTTCACCAGCACCCGGCTGGCGGGGACGCACTCCGCAAAGCGCTTCACCACGTCCTCGTCCTTGCAGTGGATGGCGAAGGTGTGGCCCGCCCCCTCCCACTCCAGGATCTCCACGCAGCGGCGGAGCACCGCCTCCTCGTCCTCCTCCACGTAGAAGGCCAGGATGAGGCCCAGCTTCTCGCTGGAATAGGGGTAGCCCGGCCCCACGCCGGTCTCCCGGGCCACCAGGACCCGGGCCGAGGAGGGCACGGCGTCCAGCCCGGCCAGCCTGGCCACGGTCTCCACGCTCTTGCCCACAATGGCTGGATTCATGGTACCGTTGGCGCGCAGGATGAAGCGGGAGAGCTTTTTGTGCTCCCCGTCGGAGAGGAGATAGGCCCCCTGGGCCTTCAGCTCGGCGGCCACCGCCCCCTCCATCGCCCGGGTGGTAATGATGCTCTGCTCGCTGGCGCAGACGGTGCCGTTGTCAAAGGTCTTGGAGTCCAGAATCCGCTTGACGGCCAGGCCCACGTCGGCGGAGGGGTGGATATAGGCCGGGCCGTTGCCCGCCCCCACGCCGATGGCCGGGGTGCCGCTGGAGTAGGCCGCCTTGACCATGGCGGCCCCGCCGGTGGCCAGGATGAGCCGGGTGTGTTCGTGCCTCATCAGGGCCTGGGTAGCCTCCAGGGTGGGGGTGGCGATGCAGGAGATTGCCCCCGCCGGAGCGCCCGCCTCCTCGGCCGCCCGCCGCACCACGTTCACGGTCTCCAGAATGCAGTTGATCGCGCTGGGGTGGGGGGAGAAGATAATCGGGTTGCCCGCCTTCATGCAGATCATAGCCTTGTAGATCACCGTGGAGGTGGGGTTGGTGGAGGGCACCAGCCCCGCCACAACGCCCACGGGCACCCCCACGTCGATGGTCCGTTTCTCCCTGTTCTCGGCCAGGATACCCCGGGTACGCTCGTCCTTGATGGCCTCGTAGAGGGTCAGGGCGGCAAAGCGGTTTTTGAGCTCCTTGTCGGCGGGGCGCCCGAAGCCGGTCTCCTCTGCGGCCATATCGGCCAGCCTACGGGCGTGGGCGGCGGCCCCGGCCGAGATGGCCGCCGTAATTTTGTCCAGATCGGCCTGGCTCATGTGCGCCATGGTCCGCTGGGCCTGCCGGGCCTGTGCGATCAGGCGCCGTACCTCCTGGATGGACTGTAAATCCTTATCCAGCTCCATAAACATACCTCCTTGCCGGGGCTCAAGGCTCCCGGGGATGGGCGGCCACGGCCTTCACCGCGCCGGCAAAGGCCGCCGCCGCCGCGCTGCATGCGGACTGGGTCCCGGTGAGCAGTCCGCCGCCGAAGTTGGTCTCGCTGGGGGGCTCGAAGAGGGCAACCAGCTCCACGTCGCTGGCCTTCAGGGCCTCGTCCAGGCCCACGACGGCCTCCAGGGGCGGGGCGATGAGATAGGCCAGGGCCTCGCCCTCCTTCACCCCGGCGGTCTTGGAGAGATAGGAGCCCGTGCGGGAGATGGTGTGGGCGAAATAGAGGATGGAATCGTCCTCGTTCGCCGAGCGGAAGCCCGCGCCGCTCTCCATAAAGGCCGCACAGGCCCGCAGGCCGGACTGGACCTCCGCCGGATTGGGTCCGGCCAGGATGCCGATGACCTCGCCGGCCAGCTTTGTGCTGGCATTGGCCGCCCCGGCATAGAGGGACCGGCCGTAGACCACCTCCACGGCGGCGGCCTTGGTGGCCTCGTCCAGGGCGCAGTAGGTCATGTCGTCGCTGTCGGCCGTAATCAGGCCGATGGAGCGGTACTGTTTGGGCAGGCCCAGCTTTTTGGCCAGCGTCTCGCTGACGTTGGCGATGGTGCGGGTCGCCAGAATCCTGGCGGGGATGAGATCGTCTGTCATTACGTTCACCTCTGTTTGGGGGGTTCCGCCCCCGGGGGCGCCGGGCGGCGGGCTTTGCAGGGGACTCCCCCGCGGGGAGCGCGCCTGCGTGGCGGGAGCGCCGGAACCTCCGGCAGGGCGGGGGGCCACCCCCCGAGGGGCGCGCCTGCGCGGCGGGCGCCCCATTTCTTTTTAGAAAAGAAATGGGGGAAAGAAAAGCTTGGAACGACGGGGGAAAGGGCGGCCTCTGAATGCAAGGACAGCCCACGCTCAACGAGTTGCGGACGCCCGATGGATTTGCCGAATTCTACGGCAGCGGCTCGCCGCCGCTCGGGTGGCCCGCTACCATTATGACGCCCAGGCCTGTGAGTCGCTGCAATTCAATTTGTGCATCTGACGGCCGCCGCGCAGTACCCGCGCCGTGTTTTAGATGTCTGGCCAAATCAGTACGGAGCACGGGCGGATACTATCCACCCCCACAGTGAGTGGCAGGCCATCCACACGGCGCATAGAAGCCCGTGGCGGCATAGAGCGCACCGAGCAAAACGCTTCTGCTATCAAGTTTTGCGAGGTAACAATCGCTCGGCGGGCGGCCTGGGGCCGCCGTTAGTCACGACACGCAACATCCGAACCGGCGAGTAACTACTCTCGATCGAGGAGGCCATCGAAAACCGCACCGGCCGCCCGGCCCCGAGTCCAGGGCCGAAGCCCTGGCCCTTTTCTTTCCCCGCCGGAGGCGCGTCCCCCCGGAGGGCCGCCGGCCCTTCACCCCTTCAAATCAATGCCGGAGGCCTTCTTCTCCAGCATGGTTTTCACCAGCTCGGCGATGTGGGCGCCCGCCTCCACGGCGGTGGTGCCCTGCCGGTGGATGTTGGACACCACGGTCCGCTTGGACTCCGGAATGCCCAGGTGGGGCTGATAGGTGAGGTAGGCCGACATGGACTCGGCCGTCACCAGGCCGGGGCGCTCCCCCACCAGCATACAGACCACCTCCGCGCCGGTCAGCTCGCCGATGTGGTCGCTGGCCCCCACCCGGCAGTACTTCACAAAGAGCACCTTCCCCGGCTCGATGCCGTAGCTCTTCAGGCCCGCCTGGATGGCCGCCATACAGTCCTCCGCGTTGGCCTCGATGGCCGCCGAGCTGAGGCCGTCGCCCACCACCAGGGCCACCCGGGGCCGCTGTCCAAAGGTGTTCTGAATGATCCTCTGGTTCTGATCGTCAAACCGGCGGCCCCGGTCCGGGCGGGTGAGGTACTCGTCCTTATCCGCGCAGAGGGTCTGGGAGAACACATAGCCGTTCCGGTCGATGAATCCCTCGTCCACATGGGAGAACACCGAGTCCTGGGCCGCCGCGTGGTCGGCCCGCATCCGCAGCATGGTGGCGGTCTTGTACCGGGCTCCGGCCCGCCCCACCCCCAGCCGGGCCGGGGTCTTCCGCTTCAGGTCCAGAAAGGCCGCCCCATTGCGGGGATTTTCCACCAGGTACTGCTGCCGCAGATCCACCTCCGCGATGTCCTCCAGACAGCCGGGGGACGCCCCCTCCGGCTCCATGGGGTGGTAATCGGACCCCTTGACCTGGGGCGTGGGAGCCTGGCCCGCCAACTCTGCCACCATGCGCTCCACCAGCGCGCGCAATTCCTTCTCGTTCATGCTACCGCCTCCCTATGCCAGCAGGATCGACCCGTCGCCCGCCAGGGCGGTGAGCCGGTTGTGTTCCACAAAGCCCATCTGCTCCAGCCACTGCTGAAAGGGCGCGATGGCCGTGAGTTCGAACATCTCTCTCAAGGCCGCCGTCTCGTGAAAGCCGGTGGTCTGGTAGTTGAGCATTACGTCGTCGCCGTGGGGGATGCCCATAAAATAGTTGCACCCGGCGGTGGTCAGCAGGACGGCCAGATCCTCGATGTCGCTCTGATCCGCCTTCATGTGGTTGGTGTAGCAGGCGTCGCAGCCCATGGGGATGCCGGTGAGCTTGCCCATGAAGTGGTCCTCCAGCCCGGCGCGGATCACCTGCTTGGAGTTGTACAGGTACTCGGGGCCGATGAAGCCCACCACCGTATTGACCAAAAAGGGCTGGAACCGCTTGGCGAAGCCGTAGCAGCGGGCCTCCATCACCACTTGGTCGGCCCCGTGGTGGGCCTCGGAGGACAGCTCGGAGCCCTGGCCGGTCTCAAAGTACATGACGTTGGGTCCTTCGGCGTTCCCGTCCCGCAGGGCCAGCTTCCGGGCCTCCTCCAGGAGGGCCCCGTCCAGGCCGAAGGCCTCGTTGCCCTTCTGGGACCCGGCGATGGACTGGAAGATCAGGTCGCAGGGGCCCCCCTGGCGGACCGCCTCCATCTGGGTGGTCACGTGGGCCAGGACGCAGATCTGGGTGGGGATGGCCCATCGGGTGCGGATCTCGTGGAACCGGTCCAGCACCCGGCGGACGCTCTCCACGCTGTCGTCCACCGGGTTGAGGCCCAGCACCGCGTCCCCAGCGCCGTAGGTGAGCCCCTCCAGCAGGGAGGCCATGATGCCGTCCGGGTCGTCGGTGGGGTGGTTGGGCTGGAGGCGGCAGGACAGGGTCCCCGGCTCCCCGATGGTGGTGTTGCAGTGGGCGGTGACCCGCAGCTTGCGGGCGGCATAGATGAGGTCCAGGTTGCTCATGATCTTGGCCACGGCGGCGATCATCTCGGCGGTCAGCCCCCGGCTCACCCGCCGGATGTCCGCCCCCGTGGTGGTCTCGGCCAGCAGCCACTCCCGCAGCTCGGACACCGTCCAGTTTTGGATCGAGGCGTAGATTTTCTCGTTCACATCGTCCTGAATGATGCGTGTGACCTCGTCCTCCTCGTAGGGGACGGCGGGGTGGTTGCGCAGATCGGCCAGGGTCAGATTGGCCACCACCACCTTGGCGGCCACCCGCTCCTCCGCGTTTTCGGCGGCGATTCCGGCCAGGCGGTCCCCCGACTTCTCCTCGTTGGCCTTGGCCAGGGCCTCCTTGACCGAGGAAAATTCATACACATGCCCCAGCAGTTTTGTCTTGAGTATCAAAGAATCAGCTCCTTACGCTATTACGGCCCGTTGAATACCAGCGTTTTGATGACGATGGGCAATACCGCACCCCCGGCCAGGGGGGCCCCGATGTCGATATAATCGCCGTTGTCCACCCCCACCCCGTCCAGGCAGAGGAGGGGCCCCGGCAGCCGGGCGGCCAGGGCCTGGCCCAGCGCCTTGGCCATGTCGGACTCCACCGCCACCACCGGGAAGAAGCCCGCCGCCCGCAGGGGCGCCAGCCCCCGGCAGAGGCCCTCGGCCACCTCCTGGATCCGGGCGTAGCCGGGATTTTTCTCCCCCCGGAGGGCCAGGGCAGTCTGGGTGAGGCCGCTCTCGTCGGCAAACCAGCGCAGCTTGTCCCGGATGGCCCCCGCCATGGTCCCGGCGTCCCCCCGCTCCTCGGCCTCGGTGAGCTTGAGAATCGGAAGGTTTTGAAGGGGAAAGGGGATATCCCGGTAGAAAATGGTGGAGCCGGACAGGTCGGTGGCGTGGCTGCCCGCCCCCACCACCGTGGCCCGGATGGTCTCCCGCCCCTGGTGGAGCTCGGCGGAGCGGAAGGCCGCCGAGTCCCGGATGGCCCGGCCCAGCAGCACGCCGACGTCGCCATAAGTCCGCCAGTCCCCCTGGGGCGCGCCGATACAGTCCGCCACCCCGCCCGAGAAGGAGACAACCGGCGCGGCGGCCGGAAGCCAATGGGTTCCAGCAGTTGTGAAGGCGTCCAGCCTGTCGGTTCCGGGGCGCAGGCCCGCCGCCTGCTCCAGCGCGGCCACCATCGTGTCAATCACCGGGGCCAGATCGGCGGGGGTGACGGTCTCGCCCACCCGGGGGACCGGCCCAGCCGCCCCCTGGCGCAGCTTGGGACTCACGTAGGTGACCCGCCCCGCCGGATCGACCTTGATGAGCCGCCCGCCCACGTCCAGACAGCCGGTGGACACCAGGGTGCCGCTGTCGTACAGGGCCAGATTGGAGGTGCCGCCTCCGATATCAAAATGCAATACCTGGCAGTGCCTCTCCTTTGAGTATTCATCCGCCCCCGCCCCCCGGGCGGCCAGGATGGACTCCAGGCTGGGGCCCGCCGTGGCCACCACGAAGTCTCCGGCAAAGGCGGACAAGGCCCGCAGCACCTCCCGGGCGTTCTCCTTCCGGGCGGTCTCGCCGGTGATGATCACCGCGCCCGTGCCGATCTGCTCCTTGGCAAAGCCGGAGGTCTGGTACTCCTCCGCCACAATGGCCCGCACGCCCTCCGCGTCGATGACCGTGTCCGACAGCAGCGGGGTAAAGTGGATGCCGCTGCGGTATTGGATCTCCCGCTCCGCGATGGCTACCCGGGGTACGGCAAAGGGCGCGGCCCGGTTCTCCAGCACCAGCCGGGCAATCACCAGCTGGGTGGTGGAGGTGCCGATGTCGATGCCGACACTGTAAAGCTCCTCCACGCTACACCACTTCCTTGAGCAGGGCCTCCAGGTCTCCGGCGGAGACCGGGCAGGGGTTGGAGGGGGTACAGGGATCCTCCAGGGCGGCGCGGGCGGCGGCCGGGATATCCAGCGGCGTCCCCAGACGGCCCGGAAGCCCCAGGCTCTCCCGCAGGCGGACCAGGGCGGAGGCCAGGGCCCGCGCCGTCCCCGAGAGCCCGCACAGGGCGGCCAGCCGTCCGTACCGCCGGGCGGCGTCCTGACACTCCGCATTGAAGCGGATCACATGGGGCAGCAGCAGGGCGTTGAGCCGCCCGTGGGGCAGGTGGACCCGCCCGCCCAGGGTGTGGGCCAGGCCGTGACAGACCCCCAGTCCGGCGGCGTCGAAGGCCATCCCCGCCAGACAGGAGGCCAGCAGCATCCGCTCCCTGGCCGCCAGATCCCCGCCGCAGGCCGCAGGCAGGGCCCGCCAGGCCAGGGCGAAGGCGTGCTCCGCCAGGGCGTCGCTGAAGACGCCGGCCCCCCGGGCCGTATAGGCCTCGGCAGCGTGGGTGAGCACGTCCAGCCCCGTGTCGGCCGTCACCGCCGGGGGCACTCCCGCCAGGAGCGAGGCGTCCAGCACGGCGGCCTGAGGAAGCAGGGCCTCGCTGGTCAGGGGGTGCTTGATTCCCCGGTCGCGGTCGGTCAGCACGGCAAAGGAGGTCACCTCCGACCCGGTGCCCGCCGTGGTGGGCACCGCCCAGAGGGGCAGCTGGGGCCGGGAGGAGAAGTAGCGCATGGCCTTGGCGCAGTCCATGGGGGAGCCGCCGCCAAAGGCCACCAGGGCCTCGGGCGCGGTCTCCTCCAGGGCCCGCACCCCCTCCGCCACCAGCTGGAGGGAGGGGTCCGGCTCCACCCGGTCGAAGAGCGCTACCTCGCACCCCGGCAGGCTCCGCTTCAGCGGCTCCAGCAGGCCGGATTTCTGGGACAAAAAGGCGTCGGTGACCACCATCACCCGGCGGCCCGCCAAGGCCTCCAGGGCGGAGAGCGCCCCGCCGCCGTAGTAGATGACAGGTTTGATGTGAAACTGTTCCATAGGCACCCCCTGCGCGGGGCCGGAGCTCGGCCGCCGGCGCGATCCTTCCGTCCCCTCAGATGCCGTTAGTATGGCAGAAACGGCAGAAATTATTGCACCCAATCCAAATTTCCTGCCTCCGCACCGATGCGCCGGGCACCTCACGCGGCTCCACCGCCCGGCAAAACAATTTGAGAAAAAATAAATTTACCCCTTGCATTTGAAATATGATTGTGCTAGAATAATGAAGCTGTCACGAGGGAGTCCTCTGTGAGACAGTCGCGGCTGTAGCTCAGCTGGATAGAGTGTTTGGCTACGAACCAAAAGGTCGGGGGTTCGAATCCCTTCAGCCGTACCATGCGGAGTGTCTGAAAAGGACGCTCCGCATTTTTTATTCCGACGCCTTGCGCTGGGATCCGGCCGGGACAGCCCTCCTGTTTTTCCCATTTCCCTACAATTCCCATGGGATAAATCTTGTCAACCTGGCAAATATCTGATATACTGGGAGGACCACAGGCAGCGGACGGTGCGGAACGCCCCGGAGCGAAGGGAAAAGGAGAATGTTCGAGATATGAAGAGATCTCTTAGACTGATCGCAGCCCTGTTGACCCTCTGCGTCATGGCCACAGCCCTTCCCCCGGTGGGTCTGGCGGCAGGAGAGGGGGACTTACGGGAGGGTTACATCGACCTGCGGGCGGAGCTGGACGCCGCCCAGGCCGGAAGCACAATCACCCTGACCGGCGACGCCGAGGTCAGCGCCGGTTACTTGGACACCCCTTGGATCATCTCCAAGAATATCACCATCGACGGCCAGGGCCACTCCATCATGCTCCGGCCCGCCGGTATTCTGCTGGACGCAGACGTGACCTTCCGAAACGTGGATTTGCGGCACGTCCACAGCAGCAGCCGGAATGCAATCATCGCAAACGGGCACACTCTGACGCTGGACCGCGTAACGGCCGGGGCCCACTCCATCAACCTCTTTTGCGGCACCCTGTTGCCGGCGGACTATGAAGACTATCTTAAGGTCCCCGCGCCCGGCGGAACGGGCACGGTGATTATTCAGGGGAAAACCAACCTCCAGGGATCAGACTCCAGCCTGGGCTCCGCCAATCTCTTCGCAGGCAGCCTGTGCATGGGCGGCATGGACGCGGACCACAATGGCCCGAACGACAACGGTCCCGCAAATAACTTTTCCGGCGATGCTGTCATTGACATCAGAGACAGCGGCGGCAACGGCGCGTTGGGCACGGTTTACGCGGGAGGCGGGCAGCAGCGGATCCCGGTCGGGGCAAGCAGCGGCAAAATGACGGCGCCGGACGCTGCGGCCTACACCGTCTCCGGCTCCGTGACCGTCACCGGGGCGAAAATCCCCGATGTGGACGGCGCGGGCGCCAGCACGGTGGATGTAATCTATCAGGGCAGCGGCAACGAGGCCACGCAGACCTTTTCCCATATCTCCAGCCTATCGGTGGAGTCGGGCAGGCTTGTCCTGACGGCCGGGAGCAGCTTCCGGGACAGCAAGTCGCTTTCTGTCGCCTCCGGCGCAAAGCTGGACCTGAAGGCGTTTACCGGCCGGAATCTCGACGTTGGAGCCTTTCACGGCGAGGGCTATCTGCTCCTGGACCCCAACCAGACCTGGCGCATCGACGGTTCGGTAACCGGTACGTCCAAGGTTGCCATCGATGATACCAACAACCTCAATACCCAGTCCACCGGCTTGCCGGTACTGGGACACACCTACATTCAGGCCCCGCTTTCCAGCGACGGCAATTTCCAGCTCCTGCCCTATGCCAACAACCCCAATGTGACGCTGGTCCGGGACAGCAACGGCGACTGGAAGGCCACGGACGGCTCCTCCGGCGAGACCATCAACCGTGTGACCAGCTTTCAGATTATACCTGATACGGTCTCCATCACTATGGCTGAGGATGCCGACATCCAGATGGACGCGGTTTTTGAACATGACACCCCGGCAGCGCTGGATTTTATTCCGCTGACAATCAGCGTGGACGGCAAAGACCTGGTGGCAAAAGAAGATCCAGAACATGACGGCTACTACATCTACCCTTATCAAGCCGGTGTCCTGAAGCTGACCGTGATGGACGGCGCGCTGTGCGTAACCCCGGACCGTCAGTACTCCGCCGGCACCTACAAAATTCAAGTTACCATTCCCGCCAAATACAACGGGGCGGGCCGGACGCTCACCGATTCCGTTACCCTGACCGTCACCGGCGGCGGCGCGCCAGACCCGGGCCCTGTCATCCACTCCATTGCGGTCAGCAGCACCGGCCACAAGACCGAGTATCAGGTTGGCGAGGGCCTGGATGTGACGGACCTGACCATTGAGGCGTCATACTCCGACGGTACGGTACGGCAGCTGCCGGTTACGGCGGATATGGTCAGCGGCTTCGACTCCTCCGCACCGGCCAGCGGCCAGCGCCTCACCATCACCTATCAAGGACAGACCGCCTCCTACTCCGTCAACATCACCGCCGGACCACAGCCCGGCGTGACCGAGTATCAGGTGACGCTGGCCGACGCCGGCAGCGGCAGCAGCGGCGCCGGAAGGTATGAAGCGGGGGCCGCCGTCACTGTCCGCGCAGGCAGCAAGAGCGGCTACACCTTTGCGTCCTGGCAGCCGTCGGGCGTGACGCTGGCCGACCGGACCAGCCCGGAGATCCGCTTTGTGATGCCGGACCACGATGTCACCCTCTTGGCGGTCTGGCAGAGCAGCGGCCCCGCCCCGGCGGAGCACAGCCACGTATGGGCCGCAGACTGGACCATCAACGGCACCCACCACTGGCACGCCTGCACCGCCGCCGGCTGTCCCATTATCACAGACAGCGAAAAGGACGGCTACGCCGCCCACACCGCCGGGAGCTGGGTGATAGACCAGCCCGCCACCTCCACCCAGAACGGGAGCCGGCACCGGTCGTGTACCGCCTGCGGCTATATGATGGAGCAGGGCGTCCTCCCCGCGACAGGCAGCGGGGACAGCTCCTCTTCTGACCGCGACTCCTCCTCCAGCGGGAGCAGCACCACCGTCCGGAACCCAGACGGCTCCACGACGGTCACCCAGACCAACCGGAACACCGGGACTGTGATCGAGACCACGAGACATCCCAACGGCTCCAAGACCGTGGTGGAGACCAAAAAGGACGGCACCGTAACCACCACAGACACGGCCCAGGACGGCTCCACCGTCCGGACCGAGGTTCAGCCCGGCGGCACGGTACAGACCACCGTGAAGCGGGCCGACGGCCTCGCCGCCTCCGTCCTGGCGGACCGGGACGGCGCGCAGGCGGAGATCCACCTCCCCGATCAGGTGGTCCAGGAGGGCTGGAACGGCGCTGTGACCCTGCCCATCCCGCCTCTGCCCGGGGCGGGGTCCGATGTCACCGTCCACACCGGCAGCGCCCAGCCGGTCCAACTGCGCATTCCTGTGGAGGGCAGCGCCGCCACCACGGTGGCCTATCTGGTCAAGGAGGACGGCTCCGCGTCCATGGTAAAAACCGCCGTGCTCGCCGGGGGGCAGATGACCATCCGCGTTCCGGACGGGGCCACCGTACAGCTCCGGGACAACGGTAAGCAATTCGGAGACACCGGCGGCCACTGGGCCGAGGCGTCCATCCAATTCGCCGCCGCCCGGGATCTCTTCCTCGGCACGGAGGGCGGGGCCTTCCGCCCCGATACCACCATGACCCGGAACATGCTGATGACGGTGCTGGCCCGGCTGGACGGCGCAGATACCGCCGGAGGCTCCGCCTATGGGAGCGGGATTGCCTGGGCCGTGTCCCAGGGGATCAGCGACGGCCGGAACCCGGAGGGGCAGGTGACCCGGGAGCAGCTGGTGTCCATGCTGTACCGGTACGCGGGCAGCCCCGCCGCCACAGAGCGGGAGCTCCGGTTCCGCGACGCCCCGGCGGTCAGCGGCTACGCCTGGGATGCGATCTGCTGGGCCGCAGAGAACGGTATCCTCACCGGGTGCGGGGACGGCTCCATCGCCCCCGGCGCCGGTGCCACCCGCGCCCAGGCCGCGGCCATCCTGAACCGGTATGTCACATATTTGAACCAGCAGTGAGCGCTCCTCAGCTCCGTCCGGTTGATTCCGGTTTGAAACGCCGGTCAGACGGGCGGGGCCTGGGCGCAGACAGGCGCATGGGGCAGTTCCCTCGAAACGGCTCCATACGCCTGTCTCTTTTGTGATGGTCCGGCCTCCCGGCTGCGGAAATGCGCGGTGGCCCCGCCCCGCCCATTCCGGCCTTTACCGGGGGGCTCCCCCGTGGTATAATAGGATGAAAACAAACGGGCACAGAGGAGGTGGATCCCATGCGGAAAGGGCTGGCGCTGCTGTGTGCGGCGGCGCTTGCAGTGGGGCTGCTGTGCATTGGCGCGGGCGCGTCTCAGCAGGTCCCCACCCTGTACCAGCTCTCGGTCAACGACAAGCTGCCCGCCCCCTCGGCCTCCACCACCCCCATCGAGGTGAGCGGGGTGATCTACGTGCCCTACACCGTGTTCGACAAGAGCGTCACCGAGGTGGACCTGGGGGTGTACGCCAACGAGCTGCGCACCAGCACCCAGTATCTGCTCACCCTCTACAGCCTGAACAGCACCCTGCGCTTTGACCTGAACGCCAACACCAGCGAGGACCGGGACGGCGCCAGCCAGAACATGCGGGCCATCATCCGCAACCGGCGGGTCTATATTCCGGCCAGCGCGGTCTGCACCTTTTTCGGCCTGAGCTACTCCCTCACCCCCACCCAGTACGGCACCCTGGTCCGCATCACCAATGGAAACGAGTACCTGAGGGGGGAGAAGTTTCTGGGCTCGGCGGCCAATCTCATGCGCACCCGGTATGAGGAGTATCTCCAGAGCCTGAATCCGGCCGCCCCCACCCCTTCGGCCACGCCGCCGCCGGCCGTCACTCCCACGCCCTCCCAGCCGGACGACCCCCCGGAGGATGACAAGCGGGAGGTCCGGGTCTATCTGGCCTTTCTCTGCGGGGAGGGCGAGAGCCTGGACGGAATTTTGAGCGCCCTGGACCGGAGCGGCATCCAGGCTCTCTTCCTCTTCCGGCCGGAGGATCTGGCCGGCCACGCCGATCAGCTCCGCCGTCTGGTGGGTTCGGGCCACCTGGTGGGGCTGCGGACGGCGGCGGGCACGGCGGAGGAGGCCCTGGCCGATCTGGACGGCGGACGGCTCCTGCTGGAGGAGCTGGTCCGCCTGCGGCCCCACACCGTCCTGGCGGAGGGGGGCGACGCCGCCCTGACCGCCGCTCTGGAGGAGGCGGGCTGGACCTGCTGGCGGACCAACGCCTCCGGGGTCCCGGCGGAGGGCCAGACCCAGTCCGCCCTGGCCTATGCCGTCCTCCAGACGGTGGACCGCAAGCGGAGCGAGGCCCGGGTGCTGATGGATGACAGCGCCCCCTCCGCCGGGGCCCTGCCCCGGATTCTCAATACCCTGCGGGCGGAGGAGTACGACCTGCGCCTGCCGGTGGAAACGGAGCTGTAGCCATGCGTACCGTCTATCTGGACAATGGAGCCACCTCCTTCCCCAAGGCCCCCGGGGTGGGCCGGGCCATGGCCCGGTATATCAAAGAGGTGGGGTGCAGCATCGGCCGAGGGGGCTACGCCCCCGCCTATGAGGCGGCCGCCCTGGCGCTGGAGGTGCGGGAGCGCCTCTCCGCCCTGGTGGGCGGGCCGGGGGGCCGGAACCTGATCTTCACCCCCGGCGCCACCTACGGGCTGAACGTCCTGCTCAAGGGCCTGCTGCGCCCCGGAGACCGGGTGGTCACCTCCTCCATGGAGCACAACGCCGTGATGCGGCCCCTGCATCAGCTGGAGCGGACGGGGGTCCTGGTGGACGAAATCCCCTGCGACAGCCGGGGACAGCTGGACCCGGAGGCGGCCTCTAAACACCTGGTTCCGGACGTCCGGGCGCTGATCCTCACCCACGCCTCCAACGTGTCGGGGGGGCTGATGCCGCTGGAGCCCCTGGGGCGGCTGTGCCGGGCGCGGGGGATCTTCTTCCTGGTGGATGGAGCCCAGACTGTGGGGCTTACGCCAATAGACATGGCGGCCATGTGCATCGACGGCCTGGCCTTCTCCGGACACAAGGGCCTGCTGGGGCCCCAGGGGATCGGGGGCCTGGCCGTCACCGATCCCCTGGCCGGGGCGCTGGAGCCCCTGGTGACCGGGGGGACCGGGAGCCGGTCGGAGTCCCTGGACATGCCTCCCTTCCTGCCCGACGCCCTGGAGCCGGGCACGCAGAATCTCCCCGGCATCTACGGCCTGTCCGCCGCCCTGGTTTTTCTGGAGGCGGAGGGCGAGGCGCTGCGCCTCCGCTACCGCAGACTGTCCGGCCACCTCTGGGCCCGGCTGAAGGAGCTGGAGGAGGACGGCCTGCGGGTACTGGGGCCGGACAGCCCCGCCCGGCGCACCGGCACGGTATCGGTGGACTGGACCGGAGGGGACAACGGCGGGCTGGCCTTCCGTCTGGAGGATCGCTTCGGCATTCAGACCCGCTGCGGCCTCCACTGCGCCCCGGCGGCCCATCGGACCCTGGGGTCCTATCCCCAGGGGGCGGTACGCTTCTCTGTGGGGCCCTTTACCTCCTTCGAGGACATCGACTACGTGCAGGATGCGGTGTACCGGCTGATCACAGGCGCATAAGACAAAAGCAGGCGTATTTCGGACCTTCAAATCCGAAATACGCCTGCTTTTTTGTGTTCAATCCGTGCAAACGGCGCTAGAACTCCGGGCCCGGGCGGCCGTTGGGGGCGCCGTTGGGGTTCTGGCGGAAGTCGGGGGAGCTGTAGCCGCCGTGAACCGCAAAGTCGTAGAAGTTGGCCTCGGCGGCGCACTGGTAGGGGGTGACCCACAGGCCCAGGATGCCGAAGGTGAGGGAGCTCAGAATATTCCAGCCCAGGAAGGAGAGATCCTGCACGAAGAGGGTCCCCTTCCAGCCCTTCATGGCGTGCTTGCTGGCGGTGATGGCGGCCAGGGGCCCCATGCCGGGGTTATCCAGGAGGAAGTATTCGGACAGGCGGTAGCGGTAGCTTATGGCGACCTCAAACACGCCCCCGGCAATCATCAGCGGGATGCCCACCGAAACCAGAATCGGGCCCGCAATGGTGCTCGCCGTCGCAATGCCGAGAACCGTCACGATGATGCCGGGGAGCATTCCCAGCATTCCCCAGAGCCAAACAAAGATCCCCCGCAGAACCGTCGTGAGCAGCACCCGGCCCATGGTGGAGAAGCCGTCCAGCAGGTTGCGGTAGCCGGGCTGCTCGTTCCGGGCCAGCCGGAGTGCATAGGAGGTATAGCCGAAGGACACAACCGCAGTGTAGAGGCTCAGAAGGATCTGGAGAACGATATAGATCGTCCAGCCGCCGGTGTTGCTCATCAGGTATGCCAGCGCGTCCTCCGGGTCATAGCCCAGAATGAGATATATATAGTAGTCTTGCAGTGGATTGTGGACAAGGCCCAGCAGGATGCTGGTCAGCACGCCGGTTATCAGCACATAGATCAGTGTCACCAGCGCGGGGTGGGGATAAGCCCCCCGGATGCTGGCCTGCGCCCGCAGCTTGGCCTCGGGACGGCTGTAGTTCATTCCATAGACCTCCCAGTTTTCTGAAATAAAGGGTCCCTTTGATCATACCACACCGGCCGCCCGATTGCAAGTGCGCCGCCGCCGGACCAATCAGGCGGCAGGCGTCCCATGCGAATGGAAGCCCCTCTGCTCCGGGTCATTGCATCGTTCATGTCCTCTCCGGCTGCGTGCTTTGCCCAACCGGTTTGACAATCTTACCGATGCGAATACTCCTTGGCTCCAAATGGTATGCGCTGCCGCTCCCCGGGTCCCGCCGCTGTCTGGCAGTCGTTGCAAATTCGAAAAAATGTGATAAAATAGCAGAATGCAACCGCCTGTTGCGCATATGTAACAGGGAAATGGTTTATAAGTATGGGAGGATGGATTATTATGGGTCTTGAGGAGAAGCTCTGCTTTTTGCGTAAGAAATGCGGGCTGTCCCAGCTGGAGGTGGCGGAAGCGCTCGACGTATCCCGGCAGGCGGTGTCCCGCTGGGAAGTGGGCGCGGTGGTTCCAACCGTGGACAATCTGTTGGGGCTGAGCCGGCTATACGGAGTGACCGTAGACGCGCTGATTGACGGCCAGCCGGTTGACTACAAACCGCCTGTATTGGCGGATGCGGGGGAAACGGTCCCCCGAGCGGAGCGGGCGCACGGGGCGCACTTCCGTGTGTTCGTTTCAGCCCTGGCGCTGGCCGCCGCTGTCGCGGTTGGATTTGGACTGCGCCCGCTGATCGACCGGACCCTGGACGAAACAAGCAGCTTACCCTCAGATAAACCGGAATGTGAGGTGATAGATATTTCGAGTATGGACAATGTGGAGTACTTTGATATGCAGGGTATCGAAACATTTGGCGAAGGGAGATGAAGAATGATGAAATTGGGAAGAAGAGCCGGAGCCCTATTGATATGTGCTCTAGCGGTGGGGAATTTATACTTATCCGCTGGGGCAGTATGGACAGACGGCGAAGATATTTCTACGTCCAAAACCGTGGTTCCGGAAGTCACAGAATTTTTTGCGAGTAAGCAAAGAGACGAAGAACTCGGTTATTCCATGCCGCGCTCCAGCTACTTTAGCATGAATATCTCTCCAGGGGCACTTTCGATCTCAAACGAAAGCTTTTCTATGGAAAAGGGGGAAAGTGTTACAATTAAATGTACATATTCACCTCGAACGGCGAACCTTGACTTTGGGCTTTTGGCCTCTGACGGTTCGTTCTACTACGTAACTGCTACCGATGGAAGTATCGATTGCTCTCTTCAAGCAAGTAAGCGAGATCGGTACACATTGGCGATCCGGAATAACTCCACAGATACAGTTGCTGTTATGGGGTTTTTGAACGATTAGGTAAAACTTGGACATCAGACAGAACATGGCGATGGTACCTAGCGGGGGGAGCAACGGAACCCTGCATGACGTTTCTGTCACAGGATTTGTGAAAAATTGAAAGGAGCTTCATGATGAAAAAGAATATGGCAAGAGGTCTGGCCTTGATCCTCACGTTATCAATTCTGTTCTCTTTTATGACAAGCGCAATGGCGGCAGAGTCTGCGCCCGATTTCGCTTTGGGGAGCCCGGAATATTCGGAATACTATACCGAGGATGGTACTTTTGTTGAGGCAGCTTTTTTCACTGAGAACGGAGCGTATGCTGCCGTCATCAAACGCACCTATGAGGACGGTTCATACACCGTAGAAGCAATCAACGGGGACAGATCTACCCTTTTTGAGGGCACTGCGGCAGTCACTGCGGAGCGTGCAGACGCACAGACTGTTGGAAGTAGATCCTCAGAATTCCCTCGGTATACGCCATACTGGTACGCTGGCGATGAAGAGTACTCTATTGTCGGAACGGCCCTTACAGCCAGTGTAATTGCAGCAGCAATCGTAGCAGCAACAGGAATGGGTCTGCCTGCCGCAATGACGGTTGCAAGCGTTGTTTATTCAGCACTTGGAACAAATGTCAACCAAAATCTTTACTTTACAACAGAACGCTATTATGCTACACTTGAAAATGGCCCTGGACTGCCAACCATCTGGTATAATAAGTTCGTGACCTATACATATGCCGATTCAAACAGAACGAGATTGATAGACGGACCTACCACTGAAATCATTGAATCGGGCCATCCTATGTAATTGGGGGATACCGTATGCTGTACAAAATCCTCGGCTGGGCGGTTTTGGCGGCGGGAATGGGGCTCTTCCTGTTTTGCGAAACCGTAACCATTCCAATCCGCATCATTGCCATCGTCTGCTGTGTGGCTGCCTTTGTGCTCTTTCAGCTGGGCCGCCGGAAGCCGCGGATCGATGATGGAGACGCCGCAGGGCGTCCGGATGATTAGGCCTTGTTTGAAACATGCCAAAACGCCCAGGCGGCGGCTCGTTTTCCGCCATACGGCGTGAATCATTCTTGAAACACACAAAGTATTCCTGCAAATTCTTGCCTTGTGTGGCGAAACAACCTTTCGCCGTTGGGCATTCCAACAGGGCCCAGAAGGCGGCATCCACAAAACGCCGTCCCCGCGCTCAGGCGCAGGGACGGCGTTCCTTTATGGCTTGCGCGGCGCTCCGGCCGCCCGAAGACTTACGGATAGGTGATGATGTACTCGTCCAGGGTATAGAAGTCGTCGCCGTGCATGGACCAGGTGCCGTCGTCGTCCCGCACCACCTGGATGACCACCGACTTGCTCTCATCCGAATAGCCCATATCGGGCAGGTTCTCCTTGCACAGGTCCAGCACCATGCGGGACCACTCGGCGTCCACAGCCTCGGCCTCCTCCTGAGACAGGGCGTCAAAGTCCACGTCGGCGTACTTCGTATAGAAGGGGTCCATGTAGTCGTCCCAGTCCTCGTCCACCAACTCGAAGATGTTCAGGGGCTCCACCTCCACCTTGACGGCGAAGGTGTTGTCGTCCAGCTTGCTGGCGGGGTTGACGGTGTACTTGGACTTGGCGTAGATCTGCTTATAGAGCTCGATGATCTCGTCCACCACCTCGTCGGTGGGGAACTCGATATCAAAATAGTACATAAAGGTCTCGGCCTCCACCTCCAGGCCGCCCAGATAGGTCTCCTCCGCCTCGTTCTCGGTGATGCTCACCAGCTCCAGGTAGTCGGGGTCGAATTTACCCAGATAGATCTCGTCCAGGTTGCCCTGAACCAGAGAGGTGGCTTTCTCTTCATTGACCTTGCCGCCGCTCTCTCCGCCGCCGCAGGCGGCCAGGGCCAGGGACAGGGCCAGCGCTAGACCGGCGGCTGCGATCCGTTTTACATGGTTGTTCATGGTTTGCTCTCTCCTTGTGTTATTTTGATCTTGTTATGCTCAGACAGGGCCGCTGTGCAGGGCGCAGCAGCTATCTATGTTAAGCACACAGCTCAAGAATGACCTGTGTGAAGATTTTACAGGCGGTGATCAGGTCCTTGATGCACAGGTGCTCGTCAGCCCCGTGCATGTTGCCGTTGAATCCGGGCATGCCGCAGCCAAAAGCCACGCCGCCGGGGATGCCGTGGACATAGGTGCCTCCGCCGATGGCCAGGCACTGGCCGGGCCGGCCGGTATACTGCTCATAGCACTTGAGCAGGGTCTGCACGAAGGGGGAGTCCGCCGGGGTGTGGTGGGGGGGCTCCATCTCGCCGGAGACCGAGAAGCCCAGCTTGGCGAAGGCGGCCTCGGTCCGCTTTTTGCAGTTATCCTCCGTGGCGCAGAGGGGAACCCGGCTGTCAAACCGCCCCTCCAGGCCGGTCTCGGAGACCGTCAGCAGGGAGAAGGCCAGGCTCAGCGCACCGGACGCCTGGTCGGACTGGGCGATCCCCAGGGCCGTTCCGGCACAGTCCCCGTGGGGGAACAGGACGCGCAGGGACTGAAGGGCGGCGGTGCAGGCGCTCTTGGCCAGAGGGAGCTCGCACAGCAGAGCCAGCAGGGCGGTGAGGGCGTTGTTGCCCTCCTCGGGGAGAGAGGCGTGGGCCCCCCTGCCGCCGCAGTGGATGCGCACGTCCTCCCCCTCCTCGGTGAGGGTGAAGCGCGCGCCGGTGGCCTGGGCCGCCCGGGCACAGTAGGGCTCCAGGGTGGCGCGATCCATGCCGTCAATCACCGCCTCGGCCTCCGGGGGCACCACGTTGATGCGGAAGCCGCCTGTCAGGGCCTTGACCCGGGGGGTGCGGGGGTCGGCGGGCCAGCTTTTGGTGAAGACCGGCTTATAGCTCCCCTTCTCGATGTTGATCACGGGGAATTCGCCGTCCGGGGAGAAGGTATAGGGGGCGTAGGGCTCCCGGGCGTAGTAGTAGGCGATATCGGAGGATCCGCTCTCCTCGTCGGTGCCCAGGATCAGGCGGACGTTGCGGCGCAGGGGGACCCCCAAATCCCGGACCGCCTTCATGGCGAAGAGGACGGCCGCCATGGGGCCCTTGTCGTCGTCGGTGCCCCGGCCGTAGAGCATCCCGTCCACCACCTTGGGCTCATAGGGGGCGGTGACCGTCCAGCCGGTGCCCTCGCCCACCACATCCAGGTGGCCGAGAATATGGAGGGCGGTCTCCGCGCCGTTCAGATCGGCGGCGCCCACATAGCCCTCATAGTTCCGGGTGGAGAAGCCCAGCTCCTCCGCCAGCTTCAGGGCCTCCTGAAGGGCCCTGGCCGGGCCGGGGCCGAAGGGCGCCCCCGGGGCGGGGTCCTCCCGGACGCTGCGGATGCGGACCAGGCGGGAGACCGCCTCCACCAGGGCGGCCTCCACCGCCGGATCGTCAAAGTAGGCGTTGATTTTATCCTGATACATGGAGATACTCCTTTTTTCCTTCAAGTTCCGGGGGACGCCCCGGGGACGCGCCTGCGCGGCGGGCGCCCCCTTTCTTTCGGGAAAGAAAGGGGGGAAAGAAAGCCTGGGACGCCTCGCGTGCCCGGGCTTCCGCGATTTGGGCTGCCGCGGTGCTGCGGCGGCAGAGCCGCCCGCGCCGATGGGTTACGCGTTCTTGCCAGTGCCTGCGGGGCTGAGGGCGCAGGCCTGTGTCCGGCTGTGAGCACGCAGGAGGCGCTCAATTTGCCGGACAATCTGCCCGCTGGGGCGGGGGGAGGCGGCTTGCTATTCGTCTGCGCCGTCCGCCTCGCGGCTGGCGGCCTCCTCCTGGCCGGCGGTGAGCTCGCCCAGGTACTTATAAACCGTATACCGGGACACCTGGAGCCGCCGGGCCACAAAAGGCACCGATTTCCGGTAGGAAAAGGCGTTTTTTTGATCCAGCAGGGCGATTACCTTCATCCTGTCCCGCTTGTTCAGGGCCCCCACCGGCTTGCCGACGGCCGCTAAGCACTCGTCCAGCAGATCGGAGAGCCGCCGGTCCCCGCCCTGCCACATGGCGCTCTGGAGGTCGGCCTCCGCGCTCATCAGGTCCACCAGGGTCCGGTTGGCATAGACCAGCGCGGTATAGTCGAAGTTGACGCCCAGTGCCAGATTGTAGTCCTCTCCGATCAGGTGGAAGGTACTGCTTTTGATCTGCTGCCCCGCAGGGGTGGTGGCGTAGAGGTTCACAAAGTCAGTGACCAGCGCGTCGCCGTCCAGCGCCCGGGCCGTGCCCAGGATGTCCAGCGTCGATCCCACCGTCCGCCCCGACACGTGGCCGTTATAGATGGCCAAAATGGGGTGGCTGGGATCTCCCATGTCGTGGACCAGGGTCTCGCAGGAGGATCCGAACATCTCCGCGATGCCCCGGGCGGTGCGGTCCAGAAACTCAAATGCCTCCTCGCGTTTCATGGTAAAGCCCTCCCGTCCGTCCGGTGTGGATACCTACCCTATTTTACCGCGCTCCGCAGAAAAATACAAGAGCCTTGCACCCGGATGTCCGTTCAGAGCTCCACCGCCTTTTCAAAGCAGGGATAGGGCAGAGGATTGACCGGGAAATGGACCTCCCCCACCGGAGAAAAGCCCTGCCGGAGAATGAGGGCCTGCATTCGGGTATTGAGCGAGTAGGTGTCCACCCGCAGGGTATGCAGTCCGGCCGCCCGGGCCAGCGCCTCACAGAACGCGAAGAGGGCCGAGGCCACCCCCTGCCGCTGGGCCGCCGGGTCCACGGCCAATTTATGGATCACCATGGCGGGGCCGGGGAGCGTCCAGGGCAGGGCGGCATAGGCGGGCTCCTCGTCCGTATTGAACACGGCGCAGCCCACGATGCGGCCCGCCCCGTCTGCGGCGGCATAGAGCTCGCCCCGGTCCAGGGCGGCGGCATAGTGCTCCCGCGCCGGGTAGGCGGAGCCCCACTGGGGATTGCCCCGGCGGTTCATATCGGCCACCGCCCGGCCTACCAGGGCCCACACGGCGTCCAGCTCCCCCGGCGCGGCGCGGCGGATGGAGAGATCGTTCATGTCGGAGCCTCCTGTCATAGAGCCTGGATTTCCCGCTGGGCATACCAGGGGGAAATTCAGGCTCCCAACCAGTTCTGCTCCGATTGTACCACGGCTTCCACCTGGCCGCAAGATCCGGACCGCCGAAAAAAATCTGCCGCCGCGGGGAACCTTTTGGCGGCGGCGCCGTCTAAGAGGCAGCTTCGGAACTCCGGGCCCCTTGCCGGAGCGGTCCCCAGAGCGTCCGGAGCGAGCTGGAAGGAGCGTCCGCTCCCCATGAAACCATCGAATAAAAAGGAGAACAAAATATGAAGCGATTCCGTATTACCGCCCTGGTGCTGTCCGGGGC
>CANSQX010000014.1 GCA_947649225.1 uncultured Flavonifractor sp. | reverse complement strand
AAATGGGGCCCTGGCCGGGTAGGCCCGCCCCGCAGGGGAGTCCCCTGCCCCTCCCGCCGGAGGTTCCGGCGCCCCCGGGGATCGGAGGTCCCCCACCCCAGGAATCACCCACGGAAAGGAACTTACATAATGGCCGAACTGGTATACGACAAGACCGGGCGTCTCCTCTTCACGGAGGAGATGAAAAAGGAGTACACGCTTTTGTTCCCCACTATGCTCCCGGTCCACTTCGGGCTGATGGCCCGGCTGTTGGAGAACGAGGGCTTTAAGGTCGACATGCTCACCACCAACCACCGGGGCATTGTGGACGAGGGCCTCAAGTACGTCCACAACGACACCTGCTATCCCGCCCTGCTGGTCATCGGCCAGCTCATCGACGCGGTGAAGAGCGGGAAGTACGACATGCACAAGGTGGGCCTCCTTATCACCCAGACCGGCGGCGGGTGCCGGGCCTCCAACTACATCCACCTGCTGCGCAAGGCCCTGGAGAAGGCAGGACTCTCCTACATTCCGGTGGTCTCCATCAACCTGTCCGGGCTGGAGCCCAACCCCGGCTTCAAGCTGGGCCTGGGCATCCTGCGCAAGGCTGTCTTCGCCATGATGTACGGCGATCTGATCGTCCAATGCGCCAACCAGGTACGGCCCTACGAGGTCACGGCCGGCCAGACCGACGGGGCTATCCAGACTGTGGAGAACTGGCTGCTGGACGGTATGAATAAGGGCCAGGGGCTCTCCTACAAGGGCATGGTGGAGAACTTCGGCAAAATTACCGCCGCCTTCCGGGCCATTCCCGTGGCCGGACCCCCAAAGGTCCGCGTGGGCGTGGTGGGCGAGATCTACATCAAATACTCTCCCCTGGGCAACAACAGCCTGGAGCAGTTTTTGCTGTCCGAGGGGGCCGAGCCGGTAGTCCCCGGCCTCACCGACTTCATCATCTTCAAGATCTACAACCGGGAGGTGGACGTGGGGATCTACGGCGGCAAGTGGATCAAAAAAAAGCTCTGCCAGGTGCTCAAGGGCTACGTGGAGAAGTGCCAGCGGGCCATGATCGCCGCCATGGAGCAGGGGGGGTTCCGGGCCCCCGGCACTTTCGAGGATCTGCGCCGCCTCATCCAGGGCTACCTGGGGGAGGGCAACAAGATGGGCGAGGGCTGGCTCCTCACCGCCGAGATGCTGGAGCTCATCCACAGCGGGACCCCCAATATTGTCTGCACCCAGCCCTTCGGCTGCCTGCCCAACCACATTGTGGGCAAGGGCATGATCCGAAAGCTGAAGGACGACTATCCCTACAGTAATATTGTGGCCATCGATTACGATCCGGGGGCCACCAAGATCAACCAGGAGAACCGGATTAAGCTGATGCTGGCCAACGCCCGGGCCCTGGCGGAGGCGGAGGCCCCGGAGCAGGCCGGGCCCGCACGCGAGCCGGCGGGCGCGGCGGCCCGCTGAACCGGAAAGGAGAGAGTTCCATGAAATTGGCCGAGGCGCTCCAGGAGCGCGCCGATCTGAACCGGCTGATCCAGCAGATGCAGCAGCGCCTGCGGAATAACGCGGTGGTCCAGGAGGGGGAGACGCCCGCCGAGGACCCAAGGGAGCTCCTGGCCGCCCTGGACGGGGCGCTTTTCCGGCTGGAGAACCTGATGGCCCGCATCAACCTGACCAACTGCGCCACACTGGTGAAGGGCAAGAGCCTGACGGAGCATCTGGCCCGGCGGGACTGCCTGACGCTGAAGGTCCGCAGCTTTCAGGAGCTGGCGGAGTCTGCGGCCGCCAGCCTGGGCCGCCGGGCCACCCGCAGCGAGATCAAGCTGCTGAGCACGGTGGATATCCGCACCCTCCAACGGCAGATCGACGATCTATCCAAGGAGCTGCGGCTGTTGGACAACCTGATTCAGCAGACCAACTGGAGCGTGGACCTCCAGTAACCGGCATTTGTTTGGTAGTCCTGAGCTTGGATGCGATCTCTCCCGGCTGAGAAGGAGCCGGACCGTCTGCCCTGTGCAGGGCAGGCCTCATATTGGTACGCCGAGGGGCCGTGGCGGGGGTCCGAATCCCCAAGGTATCGTTACGCCCGGACAGAGTACGCCGGTATGGTTTACGCAGACAGCGCATCACTCAGCATCGGCCCGGGACGAGGGTGGGAACGGGGTTTTTCTGCCGCAGATACAGACAGCCGCCGCCCGGCCCGGGGCGCGGCAGACGGGAGGGGCGGTCTTGGAAAATAAAATGGCGGTGATGCCGGTACGCCGGCTGCTGCTCCACATGTCCTGGCCCATGATGCTCTCCATGCTGATCCAGGCTCTGTACAACATGGTGGACAGCGTCTTTGTGGCCCAGCTCAGCGGGGCGGGGTTTGAGGCCCTATCCCTGGTCTACCCCATTCAGACTCTGATGATCGCCGTGTGTGTGGGCACCGGCGTGGGGGTCAACGCCATGATCGCCCGGCGGCTGGGGGAGAAGCGGTCCGAGGAGGCCGGCCGGGTGGCCGTCCACGGCTATTTCCTCTATTTGATGACCTGGCTGGCCTTTGCGGGGGTGAGTCTAACCCTGCTGCGGGGGTATATGGGCCTCTTCACCAGCGACCCGGACACCCTGCGCTATGGGATGCAGTATCTCACCATCGTGACGGTGGGTTCCCTGGGGAAGTGCGGCCAGTTTGCCGGGGAGCGGGTGCTCCAGGCGTCGGGGGACGCGGTGGGACCCATGATCATCCAGGGGCTGGGCGCGGTGATCAATCTGGTGCTGGACCCCCTGCTGATCTTCGGTATCGGGCCCTTCCCACGGCTGGAGGTGGTCGGGGCCGCCCTGGCTACCGTCATCGGCCAGCTGGTGGGGATGGCGGTGGGCCTTGTGCTGGTCAGGCGCAACCCCGTGATCCACCTGCGGGTGAAGGGCTTCCGGCCCAGCGGGGCCATCGTCCGGGACATCTACCGCATCGGAGCGCCTGCCGTCGTTATGCAGGCCCTCACCACCGTCATGTCCATGGGAATGAACAAGCTGCTGGCCCTGATCACCCGGCACGGCGTCTTTATTCTCGGGGCCTATTTCCGGCTTCAGTCCTTCATCTTTATGCCCATCTTTGGGCTGAACAACGCGCTGATCCCCGTGGTCAGCTTCAACTACGGCGCCAAGAGCCGGAGCCGGGTCTCCGGCCTCATCCGCTTTGCCCTGACGCTGACGGTGGGGATCATGGCGGCGGGGACGCTGGTACTCCTGCTGCTGCCCGGGCCGCTGCTGGGGTTCTTCGACGCGGCCCCCGCCGTGATGGCCGAGGGGATCCCCGCCCTGCGGCTGGTGGCCCTGTCCTTTGTCTTCGCCGGGGTGTCCATCATCCTGTGCTCCGCCATGCAGGCCGTCGGCGCGCCGGTGTGCAGCCTGGCCGTCTCCCTGCTCCGGCAGGCGGTGTTTCTCCTGCCCGCGGCCGCGCTGCTGGGCTGGAACAGCCCGCCGCTGGTCTGGCTGTCCTTCCTGCTGGCGGAGGCCGGATCCTGCGGCATCGCCCTGCTCCTCTACCGGCGGGTCAGCCGGGTCAAATACGCCGGACTGAAGGAGTCAACGACATGAGACGAGCTGTCATTCCCGCGCTGTTGCTGGCGGCGCTTTTGACCGCCTGCGGCGGACCGGCGGGCTCCGCGCCGCCCCAGGCCACGCCGGAGTCCTCCGCTCCGGTCCCGGCGGTCCCGGAGCCTGTCCGGCCCGCCCCCAGTCCCATGCCTGAGCTCCCGCCCCCCTGGTGGGAGGGCGTGACGGCGGCGGAACTGCCGGACGCCCTGGCCGATCCGGCGGAGATCCTGGACGGAGCGGCGGACTTTTACCTGCTGGCCGCCCTGCCGGAGCAGGACATCGCCCTCTACGGCGGGACCCGCACCGGGCTGGGGCCCTGTACCGGGGTGCTCCTGCGCCGGGGGGAGGTCCTGACCCCCTTCGATCAGCCCTATTTGTCCCAGAGCGCCCCCGCCCTGCCCGCCCTCTGGTGGGAGGACCTGGACGGAGACGGGGCGGAGGAGCTGGCCGTCCGCTATCTGCTGGAGAGCGGCGATCCGGTCCGGGTATACGAGCTGCGGATCTACCGGCCGGAGGCGGACGGCGGCTGGTCGTCCCTGGGCCTCGCCGAGGAGGAGGCCGCCGCCCTGCTGGCGGAGCGGATCCGGATCCAGTACGACGCCGGGACAGGCACGGTGACGGCCGTGCTCCCCGGCCGGGCGGAGGTCTCCTGCCGCCTGGACGCCGCCCCGGAGGACGGAGAGAGCCCCGTCACCTTCCGGGGGAGCACCTTCTACCGCTGGGAGGACGGGGGCTTTACCGGGGTGTACGGCGTGAGCGTGCGGGACGGCGCGTCGGCGTACCCCTTCGCCTCCGTCACCGCCCGTGTGGTCTGCGACGGGGACGCCCTCGCCCTGGAGGACCTCCAGCTGACCGAGGTGGGTGGAGTTTAGCGCCTTGGATCCAAAAGCCGCCGCCGCTTCCGGGGTACGCCCCGGGTGCGGCGGCGGTTTTTTGTCCCAGTCCAGGCCGGACATCGCCCGGTTTCAGAAAGTTTAGAGACAGCTGTGGTACAATAGCGGGTAAGGATATCAGCTTGCAGGCGGTCAGGAGGGGACGGAATGCGTATTTTGATGGTAGAGGACGACGAGCGGCTGTGCGAGGCGGTGGCCTGCCGCCTAAAGCGGGAGGGCTTCACGGTGGACGTGTGCCACGATGGGGACGACGCCCTGCGCTGGATCCGCCAACAGGCCCACGACCTGGTACTGCTGGACCGGATGCTCCCCACGGTGAGCGGCACCGGCGTCCTCCGGCGGATGCGGGAGGAGGGGATTACGGTGCCGGTGCTGCTGGTCACCGCCCTGGACGCGGTGGCCGACCGGGTAGCTGGTCTGGACGCCGGGGCCGACGACTACCTCACCAAGCCCTTTGACCCGGAGGAGCTGCTGGCCCGGATCCGGGCCATGGCCCGCCGTCCCCGCCGTTGGGAGAGCGCGGGCCTGCTCCAGGCCGGGGATGTGCGGTACGACGCCGCCCGGCGGGTCCTCACCGGCGGCGCGGGGGACTGCACCCTCTCCCGCCGGGAGGGGGATCTGCTGGAGACGCTCCTCCGCAATCCGGGGCAGACCCTGCCCCGGGGGGTGCTTCTCTCCCGGGTGTGGGGGCCGGACGCCCCGGTGGAGGACGGCAACCTGGACAACTACATCTACTTTCTCCGCCGCCGCCTGCGCCAGGTGGGCAGCGCGCTGGAGATCCGCACTGTCCGGGGCCTGGGCTACCGGCTGGAGCAGGACCATGTTTAAGACCCTGCGCCGCCGTCTGACCCTGACGGGGACCGTGGCCACCGGGATCATTCTGGCGGCCATGGCCTGCGCCTGCCTGTGCTATGCCCAGGGCCAGCTCTCCCGGCGGGCCGAGGCCGCCTTCCGCAGCGATGTCAACGCCATTTTGTACCACCTGCGGGGCCAGCCGCTGCTGGATCAGACCTGGATCGCCCAGACCGAGGCGGGGGGCGGGCTCATTCTCTATGTGGAGCTGTCGGGGAGGCCCCTGTGCTACCCGGGCGCAGAGGCGGAGAAGCGGGCCGCGCTGGTGGCCGCCGCCCGGCGGATGGCGCTGGAACGGGGGGTGGACCTCACCCGGCCGGTGGGGGGCTTCCAGCCGGTGCGGACCGAGTTCCGGATGACCGGCCCAGACGGCCGGGGCTACCGGGCGGCCGCCGCCGTCCTGCCGGAGCCCCAGGGGTGGGCCGGGGTGGTGGTCCTCCGCTCCACCGGCGGGGAGGAGCAGGAGACCCTGGGGCTCTGTCTGGCCTTCGGGGGTTTCACCCTGCTGGCGCTCATCGGGCTGGGGATCTTCTCCGGCTGGTTCACCCGGCGGACCCTCCGGCCCCTGGAGGAGAGCCGGAGACGGCAGACGGAATTCGTCCACGCCGCCTCCCATGAGCTGCGGGCCCCGCTGGCGGTGATCCAGGCCAGCCTGTCCGCCCTGCGGGGGGCGGAGCGGGAGCAGGCGGATCACTTTGCCGCCGCAGCCGAGGGGGAGTGCACCCGCATGGCCCGGCTGGTGGGGGATATGCTCCTGCTGGCCGGGGCAGACAGCGGAACCTGGCCAGTCTGTATGGAGGAGGCCGAGCCCGAGACCCTGCTGCTTGGGGTGTACGAGGGCTTTGAGGAGCAGGCGGCCGCCCGGCGCATCGCCCTGGACATCCGCCTGCCGGAGGAGCCCCTGCCCCGGTGCCGCTGGGACGGGCAGCGGGTGATCCAGGTGCTCTCCGCCCTCACCGACAACGCCCTGAGCTACACGCCGGCAGGGGGCCGGGTGTGCCTGTCCGCCGTCCGGGCGGGGGAGCGGATTCGCCTGTCGGTGGCCGACACGGGCCCCGGGGTGCCCCCGGAGCAGCGGGAGCGGATCTTTGAGCGGTTCTACCGGGCCGACCCCGCCCGGACCGGCCGGGAGCACCACGGGCTGGGGCTGTGCATTGCCCGGGAAATTGTCCGGCTCCACCGGGGCGAGCTGCGGGTGGAGGACGCCCCCGGCGGCGGGGCGCGCTTTACCGCAGAGCTGCCGGTCCGGCCCCGGAACGAGGGGCTGTAGGAGTCTGCTTGGGATCTCCGGGCGTACCGGATGAGCCGGGATTTTTTCGTCTAACAAGGAAAAAAGCGCAGGAATACTGGGTGCATTTCGAGCATTTTTGACGCCGCAGGACGGGAAAAGACCGGTTGAGACGGTGTGCCTGGAGATCCGAAACAGGCTCGCAGGGGATTTTGTGCCGGAGAGGGAGAAAGTTCCGCGCTTTTTTTCATCCAGCAGGCCGTACCCTATTTGCAAACAGGGAAAAAAGCAGTATAATAGCGGTTAAGACGCTGGCGGGCGTAAGGTCCGCCGCTGCGGATTTTTCCTGTATGGAGACGAGGTGCGGTTTTATGGCCGACAAGCTGGGCATTTACGTCCACATTCCATTCTGCCGGAGCAAATGCGACTACTGCGACTTTTACTCCCTGGCAGGGCGGGAGGACCGGATGGACGACTACCTGAAAGCGCTGCTGGTCCACATCCGGGAGAGCGCTCCGCTGGCCCGGCGCTGCCAGGTGGACACCGTATACCTGGGGGGCGGCACCCCCAGCCTGTTCGGCGAGAAGCGGCTGCGGGCCCTGCTGGGCGGGATTCAGAAGCGCTTCGACCTGTCCCGGGACGCCGAGATCACCGTGGAGTGCAACCCGGACAGTGTGGACGTCCGGCGGCTGCTGGCCCTGCGCCGCTGCGGGGTGAACCGGATCTCCCTGGGGATCCAGTCGGCCTGCGACCGGGAGCTGGCCAGCCTGGGGCGGATCCACACCTTTGCCCAGGCCAAGGCCGCCGTGGCCGCCGCCCGGAGCGCCAAAATCCGCAACCTGAGCCTGGACCTCATCTACGGGCTCCCCGGCCAGGACCTGGCCGCCTGGCAGCGCACGGTGGAGGCCGTCCTGGCCCTGAAGCCGGAGCACCTGTCCTGCTACGGGCTCAAGGTGGAGTCGGGCACCCCCCTGGACCGGCGGGTCATCCGGGGCGAGCGCCTGCCCGACGACGACGCCCAGGCCGAGATGTACCTCTGGACGGTGGACAGGCTGGCCAAGGCGGGTTATCTCCAGTATGAGATCTCCAACTTCGCCCGGGCGGGCTTTCAGTCCCGCCATAATCTGAAATACTGGATGGGGCGGCCCTATATCGGCTTCGGGCCCGGGGCCCACTCCGACTTCGGCGGGCGGCGCTACTCCTTCCTTTCGGATCTGGATCTCTATATCAGCCGGGTGCTGGGGGGCGGCAGCCTGGTGGACGAGTCCGAGCTCATCCCCCAGCGGGAGCGGGGGAGCGAATACCTGATGCTCCGCCTGCGCACCACCCGGGGCATCGAGGAGTGGGAGTACCGGCGGGAGTTCTGCATGAACTTCGACCCCATCGAGCAGAAGCTGGCCGAGTATGAGCACCACGGCTGGGCCGCCCGCCACGACCGCCGCTGGCAGCTGACGCCCCAGGGGTTTTTATTGTCCAACCGGCTCATCGGCGAGCTGCTGGAGGTCCAGGAGTCGGCTACCCCGGCCCAGCTGCCCCTCCGCCTCCGTCAGGAGGCCGTCCCGGCCCGGACGGAGGGCGGATAGTGCGCCCTACCATCAAACTACGCCCCCGGAGGCAGCGAACGCGCTGTCTCTGGGGGCGTTTTGCGGTCTATCCGTGAAATATGCCGGTGATGGTGGACCAGATGTCCTGGAACATGGCCTTGATGCGGCTCCAGAGCGTGCCCGCCGCCCCGCCGCTCTGCGCCTCCTCCTCCGGCTGGGAGTCGGAGCGCGCCGTGATCTCCTGGGTGCGCATGACGTACTGGATACTGGATGTGCCCGTATTGCGCCCGTCGGTGATGGACTCCGGCGGGGCCCCCGCGTCGGTCAGCAGCAGGTTGTTGTCCGCGCCCGTGTGGCTGGTCCACTGATCGTCGATCAGGGTGTCGATGGTGTCCAGGGCGGTCCGGACGGTGCCGGTCTGGCTCAGCCCGGCGCTGGACTTGCGCAGGGCGGCCGAGACCCCCGCCAGGGTCTGCCGGGCGCCGCCGTCCAGATCGGGGCCCGCCGTGCGGAGGAGGTCCTCCGCGCTCTGGGTGGCGTTGGTCAGGGCGGCGAGGCTGTCCCCGGCCGCCGAGAGGCAGGTCTCCGTGTCGGACAACGCCTGCTGGAGGGCGGGCTCATAGGTGTTCAAAAGGCCGGTCAGGGCCTCTATGTGGTTCAGGGCCGTGTCCACATGGCCGCTGGCCCGGATGGTCAGGGCGGCGGCCTCCTCCAGGTCCTCGATGGCGGTCAGGTCCGCCCTGCCCTCCCCGTCCGTGACATCGGCCAGCAGTTCGGCCAGCTGGGTCAGGCTGCCGGTCACAGGGACCAGATCCCCGGCCACCTGCCCGGCGGGCTGAGACAGGCGGTCCATAAAGCCGTTGATCGCCTGGATCTTGTCGTTCACATCGCCGATAAGGCCGTTGGCGGCCTCCGCCTGGTTGAGCTGATCGGAGAAGCCGGGGGTCTGGGACTGGCGGTAGAGGGCGTCCAGCTTGGCGGCGGTGGCCGAATCCTGGCCCCCCAGGGCCACCAGGAACTCGGGGAAGCTGCCGGGGAACCCGGCCTCCTGGGCCTGGAGATACTGGTCGTGGGCCTCCTGGGCCTTGGCCACGGCCGCACGGATCTCGGCGACCGTCATGCCGTTTACGGTCACGCCGGGCACACTGGAGAGGTTGGCGCTCCCGCCCAGGGCGGCGCTCAGATCTCCCAGGCTATCCTCCAGCCGCTTCAGGTTGCCGGCCAGCCGCCGGGCGATCTCGCCTGCGTCCTTGGCCGAGTCCTCCGCCTCCGCCAGCCGCCGATCCAGCGCCCTCAAATCCCCCTGAAGGGCGGTCAGAAGCTGCCGGGCCTCCTCCACCTGGGGCCCCAGTGCGGTGACATTGGCGCTCATGGCGTTGAGCAGGGTCCGGGTCTCGGAGAGGGCCTGCCGGGCGGTGTCCGGGTGCCCGGGTCCAGTGTCCTCCCCGGCCGCTTGAGCCCCGGTAAAGGGAGTCAGGGAGCCGGTCAGAGCGCCGGCGGCCTCCCGGGCGGCGCCGGCGTCCGCATAGACCTGCTCCTTGCCGCCGGAGACGGCAGCGCGGGCCTGGTTGAGCTGGTCCAGGCCGCCGGCGGCGGCGTTGAGGGAGCCGCTCATGCCCTCCATGGCGTCCAGCATGGCGTCCATGCTGTCCTTGGCGGCCCGGTAGGAGTCCTCGGCCTCCTCCTTGGCGTCCCGGAGCTCCGCCACCTGGTCCAGCTGCTCCAGGGTGGCGGGGACCGCCAGAAACACCATGCCGCCGTAAGTGAAGTCCTCGCTGCCCACCCGGATGGAGAAGTGCTGCTCCTCCCCGGGCAGGGCCGCGTAGAGCACGCAGTACAGGTTGCCGACCAGCTGGACCTGGGCCCCGGGGGCCTCCAGGGACAGGAGATCGTCGCCGTTGAACAGGGACACGGCGGTGAGCGCCAGGTTGTTCCGGCTGTAGGCGGAGGCCCGGGGGTTGGGGACGGCGTCCACCAGGATCTCCACCACGCCGCTCCGGCCCGCCAGCTCCTCCGCCGGGGTGGGGACGCCGTTCAGGGTGTACCGGAGGGACAGGGTCCAGGGGAAGTCCTCGTAGGGCTGCTCGGTCTTGCCCTCAAAATAGAAGCGCTCGGGCACGTCGCCGGTCAGGTCGAAGGTCACGGTCCCGTCCTTTACCACGGCGCTCCGGCCGTCGGTCAGGTTGGTGACCCGGCTGTAGTTCCCGTAGTCGGTGAGGACGGCGCTGCCCCGGGTCTGGTAGCTCTTGACTACGCTGCTCCCCGTCAGGCCGCCGTAGTAGTCCAGGGTGGCATAATAGGTCTCGTCACAGGCGGGCGGCAGTTCCGCAGCCAGGGCGGCGGGGAGGCTCCCTGCCAGCAGCAGGACGGCCAGACCACCGGAGAGCAGGCGTTTTCCATGTGAGGAAATTCTTGTATTCACGACGTACACTCCTTTTCTGATTCCATGGGCAGGGACTCGGGCGCGCCCGCCGGCGCGGGATGGAGGGCCTGAGCGTCCTGGCTGTCCGCCCCGCCCCGGGGCAGGCGGGGGACCTTGGGTCTGCGCCAGTGGAGGCTGGTTTTGTTGATGACCGGCTCGAAAATGGCCAGGAGCGGCGGCAGCAGGAACAGGATGCACACCGCCGAGATGACGGACCCCCGAGCCAGCATGATGCAGATGCTGCTGATAATCTCGATTTTGGAGACGAGCCCCACCCCCAGGGTGGCGCAGAAGAGCACCATGGCGCTGGTGATGATGGAGGAGTCGGCCGCAGCGGCGGCCGCCAGGGCGGCCGGTATCCGGTCCGCGCCCTTTTGCAGCTCCTCCCGGAAGCGGGTGGTCATGAGGATGGCGTAGTCCACCGTGGCCCCCAGCTGGACGCAGCCGATGACGGTGGGGGCCACAAAGGGGACCACCGCGCCGGAGAAATAGGGGATTCCCTGGTTGACGGCGATGGCCAGCTCGATGGCCGCCACCAGCAGCACCGGCACCGAGAGGGACCGGAAGGTGATCAGGACGATGAGGAAGATGGCGGCGATGGAGATGTAGCTGGTGACCTGGAAATCCACGGCCGTCAGGTCGATAAGGTCCTGGGTGAGCACCGCCTCGCCGGTCATGTAGCCCTCCGGGTCATAGCGCTTCAGGATCTGGTTGAGCTGCCGGGCCTGGGCCCCCACCTGGTCCGAGGCCGTCTCATAGGCGGAGCTGAGCATGACGATCTGAAGCCCGTCCCGTTTGCACAGCTTCACCAGATCCTGGGGCAGGAAGAACTCTGGAATGGCGTTGGAGACCAGCTTGTCATAGGCCGCCACCCCCTCTATGCCGTCCACGGCCTCCAGCTCGGCCAGCAGAGCCTCCATCTCATTGCGGGGCAGGCCGTCCCGCATGACGATGAAGTGGGTGCTGGCCATGCCGAACTCATCCCGGAGCTTGTTGGTGGCCACGATGGAGGGCATATCCCGGGGCAGGGCCTCGTCCAGCTTGTAGTAGACCTCCGCGTGGCTCTGGCCGTAGAGGGCGGGGAGAAAGGCCAGCAGGAAGAGCGCCAAAAGCCCCCGGCGGTGCCGGACCACAAAGTGGTTGATCCGGGACAGGTCGGGCAGGAAGACCCGGTGGGTGTGCCGGTGGATGGGGCCGTCCAGGAGCAGGAGCAGGGCGGGGAGGACCAGCAGCACGGTGGCCACCCCCAGCACCACGCCCTTGGCCATGACGATGCCGATGTCCCGGCCCAGCAGCAGGCGCATGAAGCACAGAGCCAGGAAACCGGCCACCGTGGTGAGGGAGGAGCTGGACAGGGAGACGAAGGCCCCCTGGATGGCCGCAGCCATGGCGTCCCGGCTGTCGGAGCAGCGCGTTCGCTCCTCCTCATAGCGGTGGTAGAGGAAGATGGAGTAGTCGGTGGTCACGCCCAGCTGGAGCACGGCGGCAATGGCCTTGGTGATGTAGGAGATCTCGCCCAGAAAGAGGTTGGTGCCGAAGTTGTAGAGAATGGCCATGCCGATGCTCAGCAGGAAGACCAACGGCAGCAGCCAGGACTCCATGGCGGCGGCCATGACAAGCAGGGACAGGGCCGCCGCCAGCCCCACGTACAGGGGCAGCTCCCGGTCCACCAGGTCCTTGGTGTCCTTGATGACCACCGAGAAGCCCGCCAGGAAGCACTTCTCATTGCACAGCCTGCGCACCTGGCTGATGGCCTCCATGGTCTCCGCCGAGGCCCCGGGGGACTCGTACTGGACCACCAGCATGGTGGCGTCCCCGGCGAAGAAGAGGTCCCGCAGATCCGCGGGCAGGAAGCTGGTGGGGAGCTGCACGCCGGTCATGCTGGAGATCCACAGGGCGCTGTTGACCCCGGGGACCGCCTCAATGCTCCGGCGCAGCTCGTTGGTATAGGCGGGCGGCATATCCTCCACAATGAGCATGGTGGTGGCCGCCATCTGGAAGGGCTCCTCCAGCAGCTGCTCCCCCTTGGAGGAGTCCAGGTCCGGGGGGAGATAGGTCAGAATGTCGTAGTTGATCCGGGTGGCGGCCGACCCGAACAGACACAGCACCAGCGCGGCCGCCGCTGCGGCCAGCACCGTCCGGGGCTTTCGGGTTATGGCGTGTGCAAATTGATCCAGCAAAGGGCTCACCTCAATCGCTCCGGAGGGCGCAGCGGCGGATTTCAAGCAGGCGCAGGGCTCCGGATTTATTTTTTCCTATCATAGCGGCAAGGGGGCCTGCGCGCAACGGACAGAGGGCCCGTCCTGTTTCTCTTTGACATCCCGGGGCCGGGCTGTGTCAAATGGTGACAGAACGGCCCGGCTGTCACCCCGCTGTTCTGTGGAAATCGCGGATTGACGAACCGCAGCCGGTTGGATAAACTGGAGGAAAGCAAGAGCCCGGATTCCGAGCGAGGAGGGGACCCTATGTCGAACGCCGCAAAGCGGGTGCTGGCCATCTCTCTGAAGGAGCTGCTGGCCCGGCGTCCGCTGGACAAGATCACCGTCCAGGAGCTGGCGGACAGAGCCGAGGTGAGCCGCAAGACCTTCTATTACCACTTTCAGGACATCTACGCCCTGCTGGAGTGGATCCTGGTGGACGAGGGGAAACGGCTGCTGGAGGGGAGTGTGACGGCCGGGAGCTGGCAGCAGGGGCTGTGGCGGGTGTTCCTCTATTTTGAGGAGAACCAGGCCATGACGCTGAACATCTACCGCTCCCTCCAGAAGGACGAGGACCTGCTGGAGATCCACGTGGCCCGCCTGGTCCGGCCCGTGCTGGAGCGGATCTTCGACGAGCAGCCCGGCAGCCGCCAGGTGAGCGCGGAGGACCGGCAGTTTGTGCTGGATCTGTACGCCTATGGGCTGGTGGAGCTCTTTGTCCGCTGGATCGGAAACGGAATGAAGCCGCCCGGACGCCGGCTGATGGACCAGATCGAGAAGATCTTCACCGGCAGCATGGCCGGGCTGATCCAGCGGTGCATCCCATAGCGGTACATAAACGCCCCCGGGATTCTCTTTTGAGAATCCCGGGGGCGTTTATGTACCGCGCAGGCTGTCAATAACATCGTCCGCAGGCGGCCGGGGTCTGAGACGCGAACGGCCCGGGCCGCCTTCCCCAACCCCTGCGGGGCCATCCACCTTGAGGGGGGCGCTGCCCACCTTTTTTCACACGATCCCACCCATCCTAAACTTGGGGCCCTTTTGACGGGTAATGATGAAAGGACACGGTTTCGACAGGCGGTGCCGCGGAGATTACCGCCAGACCTGGCACTCTCTCAGCCAGTCGAAGGCGGGGCGCTCCAGCAGGAGCGTGGAGACCATGTGGGTATAGGGCTTCAGAAAGGGGAAGCAGGGGTGCTCGGCCCAGGGGGGCGGGGTGTAGGCGGGGGGACGGTTCACCACGCTGTCCGCCCAGTCCTCATAGGTCTCGTACCAGAGCTCCAGCATCCGGTCCCAGCGGTGGTTGGAGGGGCTGCCCAGGGCCTTGAGCCGGGCCTCGGTCTCCGTCTTCCAGCCGCCGGGGAGGTGGATCTCCTCCTCCAGGACCCGGCTGCTGAAAAAGCGGTAGAGCCCCCTCTGCCCGCAGGTCTCCGGGGCGAAGGTGTCGCGGAAGAAGGCGTCGGCCTCCGCCCGGTCCACCCCCTCCGGGTACTGGAGAAAGATCACCCAGCGCAGGCAGGCCCGCTCCTCCGGGGCGGTGTCCGCCCCCTTGAAGTCGTCCTCCGCCTGGGGCGGCAGGAAGCAGCTGTAATTGACCGCCGGATAGGGGGGCGTGGTCAGCACCTGCTCCCCCCGGGAGCCCTCCTCCGGGATGTCCCGCCAATAGCCCACGGTGCAGAACCAGTTGGTATAGCCGTAGTCCTCCGGGGTGTGCCCGGCGGGGAAGGGGGCGGGGCGGTAGCTCTCAAACCGGGTGAGCCAGGGGCCGTACCGGCGGGCGATCTGGGGGGCGTGGCGCTGGTAGTACCACTCCTCGCAGGGGGCCAGCCGGTTGTAGTCCAGGGTGTGGAACACCATGCTCTTGACCATGCTAGCCCCCACCCCCGCCGTAGTACCAGCCGCCCTTCTCCTCGAAGATCTCGATGAGGTTGCCGGTGTTGTCCCGGATGAAGACCCCGTAGGTGCCGTCCACCTCGGCCACCTTCACCACCTCCACCCCCAGGGCCTCCAGCTCCGCCTTGGCAGCGGGGCCGTCGGGCACGCCGAAGGAGATGTGCTTATTGCCATGAACCATCAGGTCGGAGTTGGGGAGCTTCCGCTCCTCGGGCAGGGGCTTGGCGCCCCTGGCCTCGAAGACCTCCAGCAGGAAGCCGGGGCCCTGCATATGGGCCGCCTGGATGTCGATGCCGGGGATCTGGCTCCGGTGGATGACCGTGAAGCCGAAGATGCGGTGATACCAGTCCAGGGTCTCCTCCAGATGGGCCACGCTGATGGCAAAGTGGTTGACGCCGTTGATTGTCACAGGCATGGGCGCACCTCCTTACCGCATGGGCAGGTAGCCCCGGTATTGGGACAGGTTGTCGCTGGCGGCGATGTCCGTAAGGAACACGCTCACCAGGTTGAAGTTGGGCTTGAGGAAGGGGAACTGGGCCTGGGGCGCGGCGGCGGGGTCTCCGGCCGCCCAGTCGGGCTTGGGCATGGTCCGGGTGCCCTCCACGGCGGCGGCGTACCACTCCTCGGGGCCGTCGAACCACATTTCCACCAGCCGGTGGAAGGGGCAGCCCACCACGTCGTGGTAGATCCGGCTGGAGACAAAGCGGTTGACCTCGGGGCGGCCCGCGAAGTAGGGGACCATCACGTCGTGGAACCACTTTTCCCCCGTCTTCTCACAGGGCCAGCGCAGGACAAACTGCCAGCGGTAGTTGGGCCCGTCCTTCACCGTGCGGCCTGCGCCCTTAAAGTCCTCCTCCCAGTTGATGGGCACATGGGCGAAGACAAAGGGCGGGCAGCCGTTGTCGCCGCCGGAGGAGCGGTGCTCGTCGCCGGACATGTCGGCCATCCCGGCCACCGCCTCGTCGGTGTCGGGGATCATGCCCTGCCAGCGGAGGACCTCGGGGGGCATGACCTCGCCCAGGATGTTGTTCTTCATCTCGGGGGTCATCTCATTGAGCAGCCAGTAGTGCTCGGTCATCTGCATCCGGCGGGTGCCGAAGCGCTCCCCCTCGGGGGGCACGGGCAGGGCGTTGTAGAAGGCGTATTTCATCACGTAGGGGGTGAACTTGGAGATGCTGTCGGGCACGTGGACGTTGTACAGCCAGTGCAGCAGGCGGTGGCGGTATTCCTCGCGGACACAGTCCACAAAGATGACACTGCGCATGGGGCGGAATTCGAAGGACATAACCAATCGCTCCTTTCAGTATTGGGGCAGCTTGTACGTTCTGAACGCTCCTTTTGATGCGTCTTCTCCCAGGGGGCGGATCAGATGCCGTCCTTCAACCGGAGGATATACATGCCGTCGTGCCACGTGTCCATATAGATATAGCCGCGGTCGTCCACCACGCAGTCCTCGGTGGTGGCCAGCATGGGCCCGGGCACGGGGATGTCGAAGAGCAGCTTCTCCGGGTTGGGGGGGATGAAGTAGGCCAGCTCCTTGATATAATAGGGGTCGGACACATCGTAGACCCGCATTCCGGCGTGGAAGTAGCAGCAATAGACCCGGTTGGGGTTCTGGTCCAGCCAGGGCTTGCCGCTCATGGGCTCGTGGATGTTGTGGGGGCCGAAGGGGCCCTGCATCCCGTCCAGCTCGTCACCTGCGGTGTTGAAGTTGGGCCAGGGGAAGTTTTCGGGGACCTCCGGGTAGGGGAACTCGGCCACCAACTGGGGATCGGCGGGGTCGGAGATGTCGATCATGTGCAGGTTGTTCATAGGCTGGGCGCCCTTGCGGGGGCCGTTGGTGAGGATGTCTTTGTTGTAGAAGGGGAAGCGCTCTCCCTCGTTGGTGGCCACCAGGAAATTGCGGCCGGGCAGCGGCAGGCAGGTGTGGGTGCGGGCCCCAGCGTACTTGCCCGAGAAGGGCCCCTTGAGCTTGAGCTGGCCGATCTTCCTGGGCCGGGTGATGTCGGAGATGTCCAGAATCACCAGCCCCTCGCAGTAGTAGGACAGATAGGCCAGATTGCCCACCACGAACGGAGGCCCGTGGAGCTGGGGCCAGTCCATGAACTCCCAGTGCTGGGGGCCGTCCACGGGGTATTCTCCCTCCTTCATGCCGTCGGTGAACTGCATGGGGTCCCACCAGCGGCCCACCTCCACCGGGTGGGTGGGGTCGATAATGTCCAGAATACGGTAGATGTTGCCGGTAAAGCCCGGGCAGTCGGCGGACAGGTGGACGTAACGGCCGCCGTTGTACATGAAGCGGTGGACCCCCATGCCGTTGGGCACGCCGGTCTCCCACTTGGACAGAAGCCTGGGGTGGACGGGGTCGGTCTTGATGTCGAAAATCTGGAGGCTGCCCAGGCTCTTGTCGCCGGGCTTGCAGCCGTGGAGGAAAGATACGCCGCCGCCGGTGGCGCCGATCATCAGGCCGTCGGCCACCTGGATCTTGGGGGTGTTGGTGGCGGGGTACTCCTTGGGATCACAGGCCTCCATCCAGTTGACAATGGTGGGGTTGGCCGGATCGGTAACGTCCACGATGTTCCAGCCGGGCCCCCGGAAGGAGCCGCAGTACATATAGTACCTGCCGTCGTCGGTCTTGTGGAGGGCCATCTGGAAGGCGTTGACTCCGTTCAGGTCGGAGAAACCCACCACTTCCATGTTTTTGATATAGCCCTCGTTGCCGGGGCTTTTGGCGTAAAAGGGTGCGGACATAGCAAAAACCTCCTGTTTCAATTCCGGTGCCTATGATGTTCTACGCTTAATCATACCCGATTTGATGCCCGTTGTAAAATAGCTTTTCCTCAGCCGGCAAGAAGAAATGGTTATAAAGCGCGGCGGGGGCTTTTTTACCGCCCCCGCCGCGCAGGCGGCTTCGATTCAGATGGATTACTTGACCGCCACAGGCTGGCCGCCGGTGATCTGGAAGAAATGGACATCGGCCACCTTCTTGCCGGCCGCCCACCGGAAGGGGCCCTGGATGCCGTCAAACTCGGGGGAGTCATAGAGCCACGCGGCCAGCGCGGCCCGCTCCTCTTCCAACTTGTCGGGAGCGCCGGTGAGCTCCAGCTCCTCAATGCCCTGCTTGACGCACATCACGGCGTCATAGAAGCCGGGAACCGGGGGGGCCGTGGGGATCTGGCCGTCGTTGCCGGCCTTATAGGCCTCCACCAGGGCCTGCCACTCGGGGTTGTCGTAGTTGGGATCCAGCTTGTTCCAGACGTAGGTGTCCTCGCAGTCACTGCCCGCCACGTCGAAGTAGTTGGCGTCGAAGGAGGCGAAGGTGGCGCAGATCCGGCGGCCCTCGTCCACGCCGCGCTTGCGCAGCTCGGTGAGGACCTTGGCGGCCTCGTCGGCCCGCAGGCCCAGGAAGTAGCCGTCAGCCTTCATGTTCAGGGCCTGGATGACCGAGGCGGAGCAGTCCAGCTGGCCGGTCTGCACCTCGACGGTGCCCACCACCTCAATGCCGGAGTTGGGCAGCTCGGCCTTCAGCAGCTCGGTGGAGGCAGCCTGGGAGGCGTCGGTGGGGGTGTAGAAGACCACGATCTTCTTGATGTCGTCGTTGACAGTGGTCCACTCCTGAACAGCGGCCAGGTCGCCCTCTTCGGAGTCGGTCATGTAGCCCATCACATAGGGGGCGTACAGATCGCGGATGTCCTGGAAGGAGTAGGCGGCGATGTTGGGCACGCCGCCGTCAAAGGCCACCTGACCGGCGGACTCGGCGCCGGGGGCGTCCATGGGGCCCAGCACCACCAGGGCGTCGTCCACCACGGAGGTCATCTGGGTCACGGCCTTGGAGGTGTCGAAGGCGGTGTCCAGCACCGTGATCTTCACGGGTACGCCCCGGATGCCGCCGTTCTCGTTGATGATCTGGGCGGCGTACTCGGCGGCCCAGCCCGCGGGCTTACCCACGTAGGCAATGGCGCCGGTGGCGGCGGTCAGCATGGGGATCTCCCACTCGGTGACGGCCACGGCGTTCCCGTCGCCGCTGCCGCCCTGGTCCCCGGCAGGGGTACCGGCGGGCTCGGTGGTACCAGCGGGGGGCGTGGTTCCGGCGGAGCCGCCGTTTCCGCCGTCATTTCCGCCGCCGCAGGCGGCCAGCAGGCCCAGCAGCAGCACCATGGACAGCAAGAGCGCGGGAATACGCAGTTTGTTCTGTTTCATCCTGTATCTCTCCTTGTTTCAATTTTATTCAAACGCGGCATCTGCCGCAGCTTGAACCGCTATGGCGGGGCAAAAGAGTCTATCTCTGCCCCAAGAGCTCCTCCAGCAGGGCGGCGGTGTGCTCGATCATGCCGTCGCAGTGGACCTTGCGCTCCACGCCCTGGTCCCGGGCAAGCTGTAGCAGCTCGGCGCAGGTGAGGGAGCCGTTTTTCTCCCGAAAAGCCTGGCGGAAGGCCTTGGCCTGCTCGGGGGTCCCTCCCGCCATGCCCAGGACCATCAGGGCCCCGGTGACCGCGCCGCAGGCCGCCCCGCAGCCCATGCCGCCCCCGAAGTGGCGGCCCAGCTCGTTGGCCTTCTCCCGGTCGATGCCGCACAGGTCCCGGAAGGGGATCAGGGTGGACTGGCAGCAGTTGTAGTGGACCGGCGTGTCCGCCCGCAGGGCCAGCAGCTCCTCCCGTCTGGTCATACCGTACCCGCTCCTTTCTCCTTGCTCCGGGCAAACAGATGCTGAATCCGGCCGGGCAGCTCCCGGGTGATGATGCCCTCGGGCCGGGCCATGAGGATCACCACCAGGATCACGCCGTAGATGATCTGGGTGAAGCTGTTGATGCTGGCGGGCACCCACTGGGGCAGGCCCCACAGCAGGGGCACTGAGATGAACACGCCCCACTGGGTGTAGCGCCCGCCCACAAAGAGCATGGTCATCACCGACAGCAGCAGGGAGAACCCGAAGGTTTCCGGGTAGATGGTGCGCATGTTGAAGGCGTAGACCGCCCCCGACACCGCACCGAAGATGGAGGAGATGGTGAGGGAGAACACGGTCATGACCTTCACGTTGATCCCCAGGGTGGTGGCCATGTCCGGGTCGGTGCCGATAGCCTCCAGGGCCCGGCCCAGCTTGGAGTGGTTGAGCCGGTAGAGGAAGGCGCCCAGCACCACCACCAGGATCACCGAGTAGAGCAGCAGGTGCTCGATCTTGGGGATACCCCGGATGCCCCGGGTGCCCCCCAGAAAGTCCAGGTTGCGGATCACCGACTGGATGATGAAAATCAGGGCCATGGAGGCCACGGCGGTGACAATGCCCGAGGTGCGGGAGAAGCCCAGGGCGGGCAGGAAGCCCAGAATGGCCCCCACCACGGCGGCCCCCAGGATGCACAGCCAGAAGGGCCAGCCCAGATCCTTGGCGGCGAAGGCGGCGAAGTAGCCCCCCACCGCCATGCAGTAGACGGTGCCGTTATAGAGCAGCCCCGCCCGGAAGGGGACCAGGGCCCCCCACACCAGGATGATGAAGGCGCAGCAGAAGATCAGGTACAGGGTCATGGATGACGACAGCATAGAGCCCCCACCTCCTTAATGCTTGTTGCCGAACAGGCCGTTCGGCTTCCAGATGATGACCAGCATAATGACGCCGTAGAACACGGCCTCGGTCCAGCGGCCGGGCAGATAGGCCAGGGCCATGGCCTCCACCACGCCCATGAACAGGGCCGAGAACAGGCCGCCCTTCATGTTGCCCATGCCCGCGAAGAGCATGAGGATGATGGCCTTGACGGCGAAGGTGTCGCCCAGGGAGGGTGAGCCCGCCCCCAGGGTCATGACGCACAGGATGGCGATGAACCCGGCCAGCAGCCCCGCGATGCCGAAGCCCAGCACGCCGGTGCGGCCGAAGGGGATGCCCAGCATCTTGGCCACCCGCAGGTTCTGGGCCATGGCCCGGATGGCCCGGCCCTCCTTGGATTTGAACAGGAACCACATGAGGATGGCCGCCGCCGCCGCGCACCCCACCAGCACCACGATGTTCGCCATGGAGAAGCTGATGAGGCCGATGCTGATGGTGTTCTGACGGCCGGTCATGGCGTCGGGGAAGGCGAAGTTGGCCCCGCCGTTGATGTACTTGGAGATAAACTCCGTGATGATGATGCCGATGCCCATGGCCAGAGTGACGGTCTCCAGGTCGGCCCCCCGGACCGACAGGGGCCGGAACAGGGGCTCGGTGGCGATGGTGAAGATGATGGCCGAGATGAGCATGACGATCACCGCCAGGGGAATGCTGCCGTTGGTGTGGGTCAGGGTGAGCCAGCCCATGGCCATGGTGAGCACCACAATATGGGAATAGCTGTGGTGGACGATGTTGCGCACCAGGACCAGCAGGTTCATCCCCAGGACCAGCAGGGCGTAGATGCCGCCGGTGGCCAGACCCACGATGAGCTGCGCCACAAAGGATTCCATAATCTCCCCGCCTCCTCTCTATTCTCCGCCCAGATAGGCGCGCTTGACCTCCGGGTTGACGGCCAGCTCCTGGGCGGGCCCGTTCATTACCGTAACCCCCAGGTCCAGCACATAGCCCCGGTCGGCGTACTGGAGCGCCTTTCGGGCGTTCTGCTCGGAGAGCAGAATGGTGAGCCCCTGCTTCTTCATCTCCACCAGGAACTGAAAGATCTTGTCCACATAGGCCGGAGAGAGGGCCAGGGAGGGCTCGTCCAGCAGGACCAGCCTGGGCTCCCCCATCAGGGCCCGGCTGATGGCCAGCATCTGCTGCTCGCCGCCGGAGAGGGTGCCCGCCTTCTGGGTTTTCCGGTCGCTGAGAATGGGGAAGTAGGAGAAGACCTTCTCCAGCATGGGGCCGTAGTCCCCCTTGTGGTGGTAGGCCCCCAGCTGGAGGTTCTCCAGCACCGTCATGTCGGCCAGCATCCCCCGGCCCTCGGGCACCACCGAGATGCCCGAGGCCACGATACGCTCGGTTTTCAGGCGGGTGATGTTCTGGCCCAGGAAGGTGATGGTCCCGCCCCGGGCCCGCTGGATGCCCAGAATGGCGTTGATCAGGGTGGACTTGCCCGCGCCGTTGGAGCCGATGAGGGCCACGATCTCCCCCTGGTTGACCTCCAGATCGATCTTTCTGACGGCGCAGATGGGGCCGTAGTAGACCGAGAGGTTCTCTACCTTTAACACATTAGTCTGTTCCAAGGTACGCCTCCACCACCTTCGGATGATTTTTGACCTCCTCGGGCAGGCCCTCGGCGATCTTCGCGCCGAACTCGATGGCCGTCACCACGTCGGAGGCGCGGGTCACCAGCTTTACGTCGTGGGCGATGAGGATGATGCTGGTGCCCTGGGCCTTGATGTGCTGAATGAGACCCTCCAGCTTGGCCGATTCCTCGGCGCCCATGCCGGCCGTGGGCTCATCCAGCAACAGCAGCTTGGGGCTGGTGGCCAGCGCCCGGGCGATTTGAAGCAGGTGCTGGTCCGCCCAGGCCAGCTCCCGGGCCCAGCGGTTGGCAGATTTGGTCAGGCCCACAAATTCCAGCAGGGCCATGGCCTTCTCCCTGGTCTCCTCCTCCTGCCGGGAGCGGCGGAAGGGGACGTGCAGGAAGGTCCCCACCGGGTCGGTCCTGGTCTTGGCGAAGTAGCCGCACATGACGTTCTCCAGCACCGGCATGCGCCCCATGACCTTGGGGATCTGGAAGGTGCGGCTGATGCCCAGGCGGGCGATCTCGTAGGCGGGCAGGCCGGTGATATCCGTCCCGTCGAAGATGACCCTGCCGTCTGTGGGCGGGAACACGCCGCTGATGACGTTGAAGGTGGTGGTTTTTCCCGAGCCGTTGGGGCCGATGAGGCCGTGGACCGTCCCCTGGGTGACCTTCAGATCCAGCTCCTTGATGGCGTGCACGCCGCCAAACCGCTTGTTGATCCGCTGAAGCTCCAGAATGTCCAAGGCGTTCCCTCCTATCCCGCGAAAGCGGCCGCACGCGCCGCATCCGCAAAAGTCCGCGCTCCTGTACGCGGGTTGACATGCTTAGTATAAGGTGGGTTTGTGATAGCTGTGTGATAAAGACACAAAAAAGTTGCACAATAATCCGGAGCCATATTGTGCAGTCCGCCAAAAAACCGGCGCGAAGCGCCCGCTATTTTCCAAAAGAAGAAGCAGCATACCTTCTCATACAGGATTTGTATGAAAAAAGGCGGAGAGCTCCGGCAGTCCGGCGGGCATACTGTAGGCGAGGTGATTTCGGTATGATCAGCGATACCCAGATGCTGAACCACGTCTACCAGACCGCAGAGATGGGCCGGACGGGAATTTTGTCCGTGCTCAAATACGCGGAGGATCCCAAGCTGTCTCAGGCCCTGCGGGGCCAGCTTCAGGAGTACAAGCAGATCCAGGACGACTCGGCCCGGATGCTGCGGGAGCGGGGCGTCCGCCCCCAGGAGGTGAGCCCCATGGCCCGCATGTCCGCCCAGGTCATGTCCGCCGTGCAGGCCGCAGGCCGCTCCCGGGCCAAGATCGCCGAGATGATGATCCGGGGCAGCACCATGGGGGTCACCAAGAGCCTCCACACCCTCCATGGCTACAGTATGACTGACGAGCGGGTCTGCGACGTGGCCAACAAGCTCCTGGAGACCGAGGAGCACAATATCGAGCAGATGAAGCCTTTCTTATAGGCGCGCGGAGGTCTGCCGGGCCTCCAACAAATGCCGCAGGCAGGTTGCCTGCGGCATTTGTTCCTGTCCGGAGCCTCCGAAAGGTTGTTTTTTCCGGAAAACGCTGTATAATAAGAGCCTGTACACACAGCCGGGGCGCGCACGGCGTCCCGCCGCGACAATGGAGGTTTTTTCATGGGCAAGCTGCTCTTTATCTACAATACCCACGCCGGAAAGGGCCGGACCCGGATCCGTCTGGCTGAGATCCAGGATGCGCTGACCGCCGCCGGGTGGCTGGTGACCATCCACCCCACCCGGGGCGCAGGGGATGCCGCCGCCGTGGCCCGGGCCCTGGGGCCGGCCTTCGACCGGCTGGTCTGCTGCGGCGGGGACGGCACCCTCCACGAGGTGGTGGAGGGCCTGCTGGGCCTCCCGCCGGAGGACCGCCCCCCGGTAGGCTATATCCCCGCGGGCACCACCAACGATTTCGCCAAAAACCTCCGGCTCCCCCGGGGGACGCGGGCCATTGCGGCGGCCGCCGCCGCCGGATCGCCCCGGCCGGTGGACATCGGCCTGTTCAACGAGCAGTGCTTTGTGTATGTGGCGGCTTTCGGAGCCTTCACCGACGTGGCCTATAATACCTCCCAGCAGTTTAAAAGCATATTCGGACACCTGGCCTATGTGCTGGAGGGGGCCACCCGGCTGGGCTCCATCCAGGCCTACCCCATGACGGTGGAGTACGACGGCGGCACCGTCGAGGGGGATTTTGTCTACGGGATGGTGTCCAACACCATCTCGGTGGGCGGCTTCAAGGGGATGCCCACCGAGCCCGTGCGGCTGGACGACGGGATCTTTGAGGTGGTGCTGGTCCGCCACCCGAAAAACCCCATCCAGCTCCAGGCGGTGCTCCGGGCCCTCATCCAGATGGCCCCCGACGAGGAGGGCACGGTGGTGAGCCTGCGTACCGGGCGGCTGAGGGTCACCTGTGAGGCCGGGCTGCCCTGGACCCTGGACGGCGAGTACGGCGGCGCTCCCCACACCGCAGAGATCGCCTGCAATTCCCGGGCCGTTACCATTGTCTATGGCAAGTAGGAACGGCGGGAAAACCGCCCGCCGCCGGGGCGGCCGCCTGCTGGCGCTGCTGGCGGCGGTGCTGGCGCTGGCTCTGTTCCTCTGGGACCAGCAGAACCGGCTCCAGCCCGAGACGCTGGAGGTCCCCTCGGCCCGGCTCCCCGCCGCCTTCGACGGCCTCCGGGTGGTCCAGATCTCCGATCTCCACGGCAAGGAGTTCGGCCCGGACAATCAGGTCCTGCTGGAGGCGGTGGCCGCGCTGGAGCCCGATCTCATCGCCGTTACCGGCGACCTGGTGGACCACCCCCGGCAGCTGGGGAAGCTCCCCGCCCTGGCCCGGGCCCTCGCCGCCATCGCCCCCACCTACTACGTGACCGGCAACCACGAGTGGGCCATCCGGGAGGCCAGGACCGTGAAGGACATCCTGCGGGACAACGGGGTGGTCCCCCTGACCAACGAATATGTGTGCCTGGAGCGGGCGGGGGAGACCCTGGTGCTGGCGGGCATCGACGACCCCAACGGCCCCTATGACCAGAAGCCCCCCCAGGCCCTGATGGAGGAGATCCGGGCGGAGCTGGGGGACCCCTACATTCTGCTGCTGGCCCACCGCAACGAGTACCACGAGGTTTACGCCGAATGCGGGGCGGATCTCACCCTCTGCGGCCACGTCCACGGGGGCATTGTGCGTCTGCCCTTCACCGACGGGCTGATTGACAACACCCGGCGCAGGCTCTTCCCCTCCTATACGGCGGGGCTCTACCCCCTGGAGGGCGGGGGCGTGCTGATGGTCTCCCGGGGGCTGGGCGGCGTGACGGCCGTCCCGCGCATTCTGAACCGGCCCCACCTGCCGGTGATCGTGCTGCGGCGCGGGGCGTGAACAGGAGGTTTCGTATGGAAAAGGTAGTGCTGGGGCTCTCCGGCGGGGTGGACTCCGCTGCGGCCGCCCTGCTTTTGAAGCGCAGCTATCAGGTCCGCGGCCTCTATCTGGACATCGGCCTGGGGGGGAGCGGGGCGGCGGACGCCGCCGCCGTCGCCGCGGCCCTGAACATCCCCTTCGAGACGGCGGACATCCGGGCGGCGCTGGGGGAGGCGGTCTGCGCCCCCTTCGCCGCCGCCTATCTGGCCGGGCGCACCCCCTTGCCCTGCGCCCGGTGCAACCGGCTGGTGAAGTTCCCCGCCCTGCTGGCGGCGGCGGACCGGCTGGGCGCGGCCTGGGTGGCCACCGGCCACTATGCCCGGGCCGGGGGCGGATGCCTGAAAAAGGGGATGCCCGCCAACGACCAGTCCTACCTGCTGGCCCGGCTCACCCGGGCGCAGCTGAGGCGGTGCCTGTTCCCCCTGGGGGGGTACGAGAAGGTCCAAGTCCGGGCCCTGGCGGCGGAGGCCGGGCTCCCGGCGGCCCGCAAGCCGGACAGCATGGAGATCTGCTTCATCCCCGACGGAGACTACCCCGGCTGGATGGCCCGCCGGGGGGAGGTCCCGCCCCCGGGGGACTTCGTGGCGCCGGACGGGACCGTGCTGGGCCGCCACCGGGGCTTCCACTGCTATACCCTGGGCCAGGGCCGGGGGCTGGGGGTGTCCGGTCCCCACCGCTATTTCGTCTCGGCCATCCGGCCGGAGACCAACCAGGTGGTGCTCTCCGACGGCAGCGATTTGGAGCGAACCCTGGTCCGCTGTGAGGACCTGAACTGGATCGGCGCGGACGCGCCGGAGGAGCCCCTGGCCGTGACCGTCCGCCTCCGCCACTCCCGCACCGAATCCCCCGCCGTGGTCGTGCCGGACGGGGATCGGGCGGAGATCCGCCTGGAAACCCCCGCCCGGGCTCCCACGCCCGGCCAGCTGGCCGTCTTCTACCGGGGCGATGCCGTGCTGGGCAGCGGCTGGATCGTATGAGGGAGGAACGGGCCATGGAACAGCTGGCCGCTCTGCCCAATATCGGGCGGGAGATGGTGCGTAAGCTCACGGCGGTGGGGATCGGCTCCCCCGAGGCCCTGCGGGCGCTGGGCGCGAAGGAGGCCTTTTTCCGGCTGAAGACGGTCTATCCCCAGGTCTGCCTGGTCCATCTGTACGCCCTGGAGGGCGCGATCCGGCGCGTCCCCCTCCAGGGCCTCCCAGAGGAGGCAAAGCGGGAGCTGAAAGCGTACAGCGACCGGCTCAGGGGATGACGCCGCCCGTTTTGGCGGTTGTCAGCCCGCAGGATCTGCGTTATACTACACAACAGCCTTTGGAACGCTGCGGCGGGCGCTGTGCCCTGGCCGCTATTCTGAACAGACGACGGAGTATCGCACTATGACCGACTATTTTCATCTGAACGCCGCCCCGGACGAGATCCGGGCCATCAGCAGCCTGGGGCTGGCCCACCTGGGGGACGGGGTCTTTGAGCTGATGGTCCGCTCCTGGCTCTGCCTCCGCGGCAAGGCCACCGCCAGGGGGCTCCACCGGGCCGCGGTGCAGTATGTGGCCGCCCCGGCCCAGGCCGCCGCCGCCGGGCGGATTCTGCCGGTGCTGACCGAGGAGGAGGCGGACGTCTTCCGCCGGGGCCGCAACGCCAGCCCCCACAGCATCCCCCAGCATGCCAGCCGGGCCGAGTACCAGGCCGCCACGGGGCTGGAGTCCCTCTTCGGCTGGCTCTACCTGCGGGGGGAGACCGGACGCCTGAACCAGCTCTTTGCCTTAATGATGGAGGAATAGCGATGGCATTGGACGCAGTCTGCCTTGCTGCGGTGCTGGAGGAGCTCCGCGCCGCCGTGCAGGGGGGAAAAATCGACAAGATCTATCAGCCTGCCCGGGACGAGGTGGTCATGGCCGTGCGGGGGAGTGCGGGGAACGTGCGGTTGCTGTTTTCAGCCGGCCCCAGCCGCCCCCGGGTCCAGCTCACCGCCCTGAGCCGGGAGAACCCGGGCACGCCCCCCATGTTCTGTATGCTCCTGCGCAAGCACCTGACCGGGGCCCGCATTCTGGAAATCACCCAGCCCGAGCTGGAGCGCATGGCGATCTTCCGCCTGGAGGCCCTGGACGAGCTTGGGGACCGGGTGGAGCGCCGCCTGGTGCTGGAGTGCATCGGCCGCAGCGCCAACCTGGTCCTGCTGGACGGGGCGGGGCGGGTGATTGACTGCATCCGCCGGGTGGAGGGGGATCTGGCCGCCGGAAAGCGGCAGGTGCTCCCCGGGCTCTTCTACCGCCCGCCCGAGCCCCGGTTCGGTGTGCCCCCACTGCTGGAGCGGGAGCTCCGCTTCCGGGGGGAGGCCGGGGACCTGGAGGCTCCCCTCCGCGCCCTGTATGCGGATGTGCAGAGCGGGCAGTTCACCCCCTATATGCTCCTGCGGGAGGGCCGCCCGGCGGACTTCTCCTTCCTGCCCATCCTCCAGTACGGGCCGGACTCCGAGCTGCGGCAGTACGACAGCTTCGGGGCCCTGCTGGACGATTTTTACGAGACCCGGGAGCGCCAGGAGCGGGCCCGGCAGAAGGGGCAGGATCTCATCCGATCGGTGACCAGCGCCCGGGGCAGGACCGCCCGCAAGCTGGAAAACCAGCGCCGGGAACTGGCCCGGGCCCTGGACCGGGAGCAGCTGCGGCAGTATGGGGACCTCATCACCTCCAGCCTCCACACCATGACCCGGGGGATGGGGGTGCTCCGGACGGTCAACTACTACGACCCGGAGGGCGCGGAGGCGGAGATCAAGCTGGATCCCCTCATCACCCCCCAGCAGAACGCCGCAAAATATTATAAGGACTACAACAAGGCCAAGACCGCCGAGCAGATGCTGGCGGTGCAGATCGAGAAGGGCGAGGGGGAGCTGGACTACCTGAACAGCGTCCTGGAGCTCATCACCCTGGCCGAGGGGGAGCGGGACCTCCAGGAGATCCGCCAGGAGCTCACGGGGACGGGGTATCTCCGCCGCCCCTCCAAGGCCAAGGGCCGGGAGAAGGCGGTCACAGGCAAGCCCATGGAGTTCCGGTCCTCCGCCGGACTGCGGATCACCGTGGGGAAGAACAACAGCCAGAACGACCGGCTCACCACCAAGATGGCCTTCAAGAGCGACATCTGGCTCCACACCCAGAAAATCCACGGCTCCCACGTGATCCTCTGGCTGGAGGGGGGCGAGGCCGACGCCCGGTCCCTCACCGAGGCGGCCGTCCTGGCGGCCTACTTCTCCCAGGCCCGGGAGGGGAAGCGGGTGCCGGTGGACTATACGCCGGTGAAATATGTGAAAAAACCAGCCGGAGCCCGGCCCGGCATGGTGGTCTACACCACCTATCAGACGGCCTATGTGGACCCGGACGGGGAGCTGGTCAAGCGGCTGCGGGTGAAATAGGTCCGCTCCGCCGGAGCGGGCAGACAGGAGGAAGCGCAGAGATGGAGATTGCACACATATGGGCCGCCTTTTTCAGCCCCAAGGGGACCACGGAGCGGACGGTGACCCGCATTGCGGATCACCTGGCCGGGCAGCGGGGGCTGCCCCTTCAGACCTTCAATTTCACCTGTCCCCCGGCCCGGCAGGCGGTCCGGCGCTTCGCGCCGGGGGATCTGGTGGTCTTCGGGACGCCGGTCTACGCCGGGCGGGTGCCCAACGTGCTGCTCCCGTACCTGAACACCCTGGAGGGAAACGGGGCCCTGGCCGTGCCGGTGGTGGTGTTCGGCAACCGGAACTATGACGAGGCTCTCAAGGAGCTGCGCAATCTCCTGGAGGACCGGGGCTTCCATACGGTGGCGGCCGGGGCCTTCGCGGCGGCCCACGCCTTTTCTGACACGCTGGGCCGGGGCAGGCCGGACAGCGCCGATTTTGCGGCTATGGACGCCTTTGCCGGGCGCATCGGGGAGGCCCTGCGCACCGGGACGGCCCGCACCCCGGTCCCTCTGGACAACGAGGGTCCCCTGGGCGGCTACTACCAGCCCAGGGACAGGGACGGCGCTCCCATCGACATCCGTAAGGTGCGGCCCAAGACCCGGGAGACCTGCGCCAAGTGCCGCTACTGCGTGTACGTCTGCCCCATGGGGGCCATCGACCGGGTGGATGTGACCAAATTCGTCAATATCTGCATCAAATGCGGGGCCTGCGTCAAGTGGTGCGGTGTGGGCGCACGCTATTTCGACGATCCGGGCTACTTATACCACAAGGAGGACCTGGAGCGGACCTATACCCGCCGGGCCGAGCCCTCCACGTTCCTCTGAACGGCAGCTCTTGGGAGGTTTTTATGGATACGTCTCACATTCTGGTGGTCGAGGACGACCCCGACATCAACCGTCTGCTCTGCAAAATTCTGGAGGGGGCGGGGTACGACTGCCGCCCGGCCTTTTCGGGCAGCGAGGCCGAGCTGCTGGCCGGCCAGTACCGCTACGACTTGATTCTGCTGGATCTGATGCTCCCCGGCCTCACGGGGGAGGAGCTGATCGCCAAAATTCGGAAGGGCCGGACCATGCCCATCATCGTGGCCTCCGCCAAGGCGGGGCTGGAGGACCGGGTCAACGTCCTGCGCCTGGGGGCCGACGACTTCATCCCAAAGCCCTTCGACAATGCCGAGGTGCTGGCCCGGGTCCAGGCCCAGCTGCGCCGGTACAAGGAGTTCTCCCCCGCCGGGGATACGGGGAGCGGCCTCCTGGTCCACGGGGACCTGACCCTGGACCGGGAGGGTGTCTCGGTGACGGCGGCCGGACAGGCGGTGAGCCTCACCGCCCGGGAGTTCGAGATCCTGGCCCTGCTGATGGGCCATCCCAGGAAGGTCTTCACCCGGGAGCAGCTCTACGAGCAGGTCTGGGGCGGAGAGTACATGGGGGACGACAACACGGTGAACGTCCACATCTCCAACCTCCGGGCCAAGCTGGCCAGGGCCAGCGACCGGGAGTATATCAAAACCGTGTGGGGTATCGGGTTCAAGATGGCGGACTGAGCCGCCCGGGCCCGCGCGGCCCGCGGAGACAGGGGAGCGGCACAGACGATGACAAGCTACGACGCAGGGACTTTCGACATTGCAGTG